>NZ_JBCGFD010000003.1:0-544069 GCF_038739755.1 Aeromonas sp. SE22 | reverse complement strand
CCAGGCTGTAGCCGATGCTGCCTTTCCCATCAGCCCCGAAGGCCGGCGCAAACTGTGCCTGCACGTCACCCGCACTCAGGCTGGCACTGGCCACCCCGTCACCGCCAACACCGCCCAGACTGACCAGGCTTTCATCCACACTTGCACCCAGACGCGGGGCTTCTTCTGCCAGCCCGGCGCGCGGGCCGTCATCGTCAAAGTTGAATACCGAACGCTCGCCATCTACCAGACTAATGGTGGCGCTGTCTGTGACGCTATCCCCATCGCCATCCACCCGGGTTACGCTGTATTGCAAACCCAGAGTGTTCTGGCCGCTCAACAACAATGACAGCGACTCATCAAACAGGCTTGTGTTACCGTGAGACAAAGCCTCAAACTGGGTGGTCTGCAGCTGCGCAACGCCATCCACGGTCACAATCTTGATGCTGAACACTACATCACCGTCACCGCCTACCCCTTGCAGCTCGGTCGCGCTCACGGCATTGAGAGTAATCGCACCGCCATCGGTCGCCGACAGGTTGGTCTTGACACCCTCGCTGCCCACGCCCACAAAACTGAAGCTGCCTGTCGTACTGCCAGCGCCATCAGCACCATAGCTGCCACTGCTGATAAAGAGAGACAACAGACCACCAGCGATCGCAGTGGTGGCCTGTGCCAGTGCCCCGCTCACATCGTCACTGACGTAACCATCATCCACATCGCTACTGTTGTAGGTGTCTCCCTTGCCAACAGTCTCGTCCAAGCTCACCGACAAGCCGCCAAAGTCAGCCTCTTCCGCCACGCCCACACTCTGGCTTGGAACATCATCCAGCACCGCAATATCCAGAGTAGCGCTGGTCGTATCTCCATCGTCATCCGTCAGTGTCACTAGAAGATTTTCACCCAACTGAGTATCGTTGGCAGGTTGTTGATGAGCTTCGTTATCAAGAAGGGTATAGCTGTAGATCACTGAGCCATTACCCGTAACCGGATCGTAGGTAATGGCCGTAATTTGCAGAGTGTTACCCAAAGGGGTATCAACCGACTGCGGCAAGGTCACGACTGCGCCATTACTGATCAGCTGAAGTCCCCCCACACTCAGTAGCTGAACCCCATCAGGAGCATTGAAGGTAAATGTGCCGCTTTGAGTCAATTTAGCGGCATCTGGTGCAGAGCCATCTGCCAGATTGGCATCACTCACCTGCACTTCCCCACCTTCAACAGCCAACCCTTGCAGATTTACCCCTTCATCAACCGGAGTAATAGTAATAACAAGAGTTGACGATACGGTGTCCTGCCCATCGGTTACTTGATAAGTGACAGCAGGTACCGCCCCGTCGTAGTTAGTTGCCGGGGTAAATGTGTAACTGCCATCTGCATTGATGATCAGGGTACCAACACCGGTAATTGTTGCAGCAACACCAGCTGGAACTCCGATATTGATCCCCCAGTCATAAGAGACGATCGTGGCGGTAGCCGGCCCGTCAGGGTTGGTACTGTTATCCAGAAGATTGCCGCTGATAGGCGAATCCTCCTGGGTAGTCACTGTTTCATCCAGATCTGCCAGTACATTTACCAACAGCGGGTCTGCAGCCTGAGCTTGATCAAGCACAGGTGTCGTATCGTAGGTTGTATCAAAACCGGCAGCAGCTATTGTGGCATCTCCGACACGGTCGATAGTGACAAAGCCACCATTACCACTCGTTCCAGCGACCCCGCCAATCCCACCACCGCCACCACCGGCTGCAGGAGCACCACCTGCGGCTGACGCTTCAAAGTTTTGAGTCGGGTCAACACCTTGCAAGATTGATTTTTGCAAAGCCGCTATATCGGAAGGCGCTCCATCACCATTGGCATTTGTACCACCCTGCGGCTGATCGGGTTGAGCCTCATCGGCACCGGTTGGCTGGTTCTTTGCAGGGGAATCATCGTAGGGCGAAAGGGCCAACTTGGCATCATCGGCGATGACCAATTTGGCACCGGGTTGCAAAATCTCGCCTTTTTGCAAAAGACGCTGAGTTCCATCAGCCAGCACTATCTCTACTTTGCCTTCAACACCCGATACAACGACGGTTTTATCGATGACTTGAGTACGCATATCCATTGCTCCAAGGTGGCGGATCTCGCTGGATACACCTTAGAAGCACTTGCCAACTCTAACCGTTGCAAAAAATATATATATTGGCGGAACAGGGATGTTCAAGAATGAACCAAATCGAACGAAGCTGTTTTTTCCTTTAATATCAAAACACTAACAAAAGACCTTATTGAGGCCTTATTCACTTTTTCATTCACTAATGACAAATTGATTTTATGAACAATATAAAAAGCGGCCCTGAAGGCCGCTTTGATTCAGAAAACATCGTTTCAGGATAGGGGAAACGCCGGGTGAACAAATCCCTGGTATCCATCGATATGCAATTTGGAGAGTAGCTCCACTTGCTGCTGGTCTTCCACCCGCGTGGCAATGGTCAGAACACCGGCATTGTGGGCGGCACGACAAACAGCGGCAAGGAAGGAGGTATCTGCCCCCGGCTCCATCACCTGGCTGGTATAGCCATGATCCACCTTAACATAAGCAGGGGCCAACTCTTCCAGATAACCGAGGGACTGGAAGTGGCGACCATAATGATCAACACCCCATTCGAAACCAAGTTGACGCAATACCTGAACCAGTGCGGTCACTTGCTCCCGATGTTTCACAATCGCCGCCTCTGGAATTTCAAACAGCAGACGCCCCTGCAGATTTACATGCTCCGAGAGGAATTCTGGCAACCACGCCAGGAAATCATCAGAGCAAAGTGAACCAGCGGTAATATTGATGGCCAGCGTCAACTCGGCATCTTGTTGCAACAAGCCGGTACTCGACTCCAAGATAGCCTGGTCAAATTCACTCCCCAGTTTGAACTGTTCAATAGCAGGCAAGAATTGTCCTGCAAAGTAATCCGTTCCATCGCGCGAAATAGAGGCAAACAACTCGGCATGCATGCGCGAACCATTATCAAAGCGGCAGGCGGGTTGTGCCTTGAAGCGCCATAGATGACGGTTAATCGCATCTTGTACCAGATCGCGCCATGCCAGACGCCCCATCATGCCCTGGCTATCCCCGCCTTCAATTACAACAGCCCCACGACGTTCATTACGGGCTTTACCAAGTGCATTATCTGCCTTGGTCAATAGAGCTGAGAGATCATCGTTACCATCACGGCCCGCAATACCGATAACAGAGAGCGGGTTGCCCTCCTCCATCGGATTAACCACCAGGTCTGCAATACGGGAGTTAATAATCTCTGCCAGCTCTTTGAGCTGCTCAAAATCATCAGTCGGGCATAACAGTGCATACTCGGTTGCCGAAATGCGTGCAACAGCGGCGCCATCCCATCCCTTAAGCTGCTCGCGCAACACCTGGGCGATGGACTTGACCATATTGTCACGAGCCGCGAAACCTTCATCACGGTAGATATCTTCCAGCATATCCACCGCAACCAGCATAACCCCGCCTTGACCAGCTTCAGCAATCCAGGCATTTACTTGGCCAACAAAATAGGCTCGATTACCCAAACCGGACACCGCATCGACATAGACGCGCTCACGCAGTTTTTCTGCCTCTTCAGCCTGTTCTTTGAACTGCACAGCCAGCTTGCCGGAGAGAATATTGATGGCCTGAACAACTTGCTTCAGCTCATGAGTCCGAGGTTCGGGGATGGTATGACCAAAATGGTGCAACTCAATCTCGACGGCCTGGTCGCAAATCTGTTTGAGCGGCTTTAACAGGAAGTTCAGCGCTCTCATCAACAAAATAGTAGTAATCAGAAAGCCAATCACGAACCAGGTTGCCAATTCGCTCATGCCCACCCACAGCTCGTGATAAGCCTGGCCCGGATGACCGACCACCTTCAATTTGCCAAGCTGTAGCCAACCAGATGTCAGAATCGACTCATTGGAGACTTCAGGAAATAATCCCAATTTAATAAACCAGTCCGGTACGCCCTGAATACGGCTGCTGTTCTCCTCTTCAATCACATCTTTCGAGGCAAGCAGATCAAGCCGCACAATACGATAATAACCACCGTCAAATATCGCCTTGATCACCGACTCGGCACCGACTTTGTCTCCGTTTTCCAGATAGGGAGTCAGTGCCAGCCCCAGTGACGTCGCGGTGTTTATCACCGTAGTTTCCTGCTGCTGTGCAAGATAGGAGCGTGTCGAATTGAATTGCACCCAATAGGTGGCTGCAAACAACAGTCCAAACAACAGCAACATGGTGGCCAATAACTGTCTGTAGAGCGTCATAGGTTAATCATCCAAATTCACCACAGGCCGAGCCAATCGCCCTGATGTCATGCGATTGCGTAAATCATTCCATAACCCCAAGCGGGATGAATCACCAGCCAGTTCCCCTTGGCCTCGCGCTTTCATCAACCACAAGTGACTACCGTTAAAACTGAAAACAGGCACAAGGTCATGCCGCTGGGTAGCGGGACGAATTGAGCCTATCAAATTGTCCAATATAACCGGAACTGACGATGGTGTTTCATAATAGGCTACGACCATATGAAACTGGTTATAGTCGAGTGCCTTGACGTACACCATGCGCATTTTCTCATCCGGAATACCGAGTTCAAGTAAAGTGGAATACTTGGCAATACTGAAATCTTCGCAATCGCCACCGGAAGCTCCCAAAAACTCCAATGGGGTCGCCCAATAATCTTTTTTACGCCACAACTTTATATCGTCAATAAAACGCATCTGATTAAAGAACTGATTCACCTTTTCCAGCTTCTGGCGTTCAGTTAATCCAGCATCCTTGTTTTGCTGCACCAGTGTGCGCCAAGTGGAGACTCTCTTCCCGGCCCGAATACCGTAGGTCTGCTCAGCGCGTTTGATCAATTGCATATCTTCCTGAGTCAACGGTTGGCTGGCGGAGAGCAATAAAGAGAGAGGGAGTAGGAATAACCACAGAGAAGCACGCACCATTCGCATCAAGCTGCGACTAGCGCCAAACCGGGCATGAGAAATACCAACAGATGACAACCAGAAAGTCACATCATTTTCCTGCCGCATCGTTGATGAAACACTCCTGCACAAATCACCCGGTTTGAGCCAGACAGGATGGCATTATCGGTATCACCATCCTGTCTGCAGTTACCCTAACCAAGAAAGGGCAACTGAATACCAACTTACTGCTTGGCCTGCCACTCGGTAGGCTGTTTGAAGTTGAACGCATTAAGCAGGCTACCCGTCGCATTCAAAATGCGATAGTCGGCCAGCAATGAGTCGTACTCTGCTGTGATATAGCTGCGGCGCGCTTCAAACAGTTCGTTCTCGGTGTTCAATACGTCCAGCAAGGTTCGCTGTCCCAAACCAAATTGCTTCTTGTATGCCTGAACAGTGTCATAGCTGGCATCCACGTGCTCTTTCAAGAAGGTTTTCTGTTTGGCCAATGACTCTTTGGCGTTCCACGCAAGACGAGTTCCCTCTTCAACTTGACGGAAAGCATTCATATGAATGTCTTTTGCCTGAGAGTACAGCGCAGATGTCGCATTGCTTTGTGCCACATCGGAACCACCACGGAACAGGTTGTAACGCATTCGCACCATGGCTGTCAGATCGTCGTTACGGCCTTTAACAGCATTGATATCTTCGTTCCAGTTCTGATCGACCTCAAAAGTCACATCAGGATAGAAACCGGACTTGGCACCTTCATGCTGGTACTTGGCGGCTTCAATATCCTGCAAAGAGGAGAGCAGAGTGGGGTGAACCTCGGTGGCGGTCTTCAAAGCACTCTCGAGTGACGGCGGAAGCAGCTCTGTATTCGGTGTCGGTTGAACCAAGTCTTTTGGCACTTCATTGACGACACGAATAAATTCACTTTCCGCATCACGATAATTGTTTTCTGCCGCAGCCTGGTTGGAATAGGCTCGAGCCACACGTCCATCGATCTGGGTCTGGTCAGCAGTAGAACCAAGGCCGGAGTCAGTACGCTTGCGGATATCGCTGCGGATCTGCTCGTGGGTCTCGAGGTTTTGCTTGGAGAGTTCCAGGATCTCCTGCTGGCGCAGCATATTGAGGTAAACCTCAGCCACACGCAGTGCGGTATTCTCTGCCTCCGAGATCATGGCAAGGCGCTGTGCATTGGCCTCAGCTTCGGTTCTGGAAACGTTGTTGCTGACATTGAAACCGTCAAACAACATCTGACGCAGACTTATCCCCGCCTCTTTACGAGTCATTGAGTCATCAATCGTTGTCGAGTTGGAGCCAGCAGCTCGAGTTGTCGGGCTATCAACCTTTTCGTAGCCAACGCCACCGCGCAAATCGATGGTAGGGTAGTAACCCCCTTTGGCGCCATCATGCTGATAAAGACGAGCCTGATAAAGATCAAACGCCTCTTTGATCTTGGGATGAGTCGCAAGTGCTTGCCCTACCGACTCTTCCAGAGTCTGGGCCTGCACCAATGCCGGTAACATAGTTACGCCACTGACCAGCATGGCAACAATCGTTTTTTTCATGTTATCTCCAGTCATGTCTTGTTTTTAGATTGTTGGCTTATCGTTCTCTCAGTGCCGACTGTTTTGCCCGTAATATCGGCTTAAGCAAATAGTCTAGGACACTTTTTTTACCAGTAATTATATCTGCACTGGCTAACATACCGGGGATGATGGGAAGTGCATTAAGCTCATCGCCCAAGTAACTTTTCTCGGTGCGCACCCGAACCAGATAGAAGGAATTCCCCTCTTCATCCTGGATCGAGTCCGCGCTTATCTGTTCAACCTTACCATGCAAGCCTCCATAGATGGTGAAGTCGTAGGCTGTGATCTTGACCACTGCATCAAGCCCTGGCCGCAAGAACGCTATATCTTTCGGAGATACTTTGGCTTCCACCAGCAGGGTATCTTCCAGCGGAACTATCTCCATCAAATCCATACCGGGCTGGACAACACCGCCCAGAGTATTGACCTTGAGTTTTTTGATCGTCCCTTTAAGCGGAGCAATCACGCTGGTGCGATCAACCCGATCTCGCAATCCGACCTGCCCTTCCGACAACTGCCCCAGTCTGCCTTGTTTTTCATTCAACTCGGTCTGCGAATCAGCCCTGAACTTAAGTGCAATGTCGTTGCGCTTGGAGATGGTCTCACGCAATACCGCATTCAACTTGGGGATCAGCAGATGGTTACTCTCAAGCTCCCCCTGCATTTCGTTGACCTGCCGCTCCAATTTGATCAGCTCAACCTGTGGCACAATCCCCTCTTTCGCCAACGGACGGCTGATATTGAGCTCTTGTCTTGCAAGTTCCACGCTGCGATTGACGGTGCGGATTTTGGCGTTGAGCTCAATCAACTCCTGCTCATTCTGCTCAATCTGCTGGCCTAGAATATAGAGTTGGTTCTTCAGGTTATTGAGACGATCCTTCTGGACTGAACGTTCACGGTTGGCATATTCGGCAAAGACAGTTTCATAGCCATCCGGAAACTCAATGGGCGCTTCGCCCACCACAACCTGTTCACGCCATCCCAGATTCGGCTCGTTTTTCACCTCAACACTGGCCATTTCTGCATGTAACCGAGCAATGTCCCCTTTAAGAGTCACCAGCTCCTGCTCACGCTCGCGAAAATCGGAACGAAAACGGGTGTCATCAATACGTAGCAGTGGTTGGCCCTTTTCGACGATGTCGCCTTCTTTGACGAAGATCTCTTTGACGATCCCCCCTTCCAGGTTCTGGATCACCTGCAACTGGCGAGAAGGGATGACTTTGCCCTGCCCAACAGTCACTTCATCCAACTGCGCCCAAGCGGCCCACACAATCGCGCTCATAAAGAAGAAGAAGCAGCACCAAAGCAGAATGCGCGCCCGGGTCGGTGTCGTCAGCAAAACGGCTGCGGCACCATCATCGACAAAGGCAAGATGCTCGGGGGCTGGCAACACTTCATCGGAAGAGCGCTTTTTTAATCCCTTGAACCAGCCTAACAACCGCTTAGCCATGGGATACCTCCTGCAGCCGTACCTTGCCCTCTTTGAGCTGTTGCAACACCGCCTCTTTCGGGCCATCAGCCACGATCTGTCCCTGCTCAATCACTATCACTCGGGATGCGACATCCAGCATGGAGGTTTTGTGGGTGATGAGAATCAAGGTCGTTTCCGGACCCAGTCTGGCCAACTCCTGTTTCACCAGCATTTCAGACTGGTTGTCCATATTGGAGGTCGGTTCATCCATCACCAGAATGGGCGGGTCATTAAGGAGCGCTCGGGCCAACAGGATGGCCTGACGCTGGCCACCCGAAAGTTGGCGCCCACCTTCACCTATCTGCCGATCCAGACCGTTGGGATCCCGGTTGGTAAAGTTGGTCACACCGGCCCGTTTGGCGGCGCGCAATACCCGCACATCGTCCACCAGCGGATTACCCAGCATGATGTTGTCACGCACCGAACCAAAAAAGAGCACGACATCCTGCGGCACACAGCCAATGTTGCGGCGGATCACCGAGGGGGGCAGCTGATCGAGTTCAAAACCATCGATTCTGACCGAGCCATCTGTCGGACGATAGAGGCCCATCAAGAGCTTTTCGAGGGTGGTTTTGCCTGCACCGATCCGGCCGATAATTGCCACCTTCTCACCCGGCTGGATGCGCAGATTGATATTGTGCAGGGTACTGGTCTCCATTCCCGGATATTTGAAGGAGACACTCTCGAATTCAATCCGACCAGAGATAACCGGATGATGGATATATTGTTTCCCCTCCTCCTGCTCACCCGGCGTTACCATGATCTTTTCCAGAATATCCAGCGCAGACTTGGCCTGGTTATAGCGGGTCGAGAGCACAGAGAGCTGCACCATGGGTGCGATGGCACGGCTGGATAGCATCACGGCCGCGATCATCCCCCCCATGGTCACATTGCCCTCGGATATCTGGTAAACCCCGACAATAACCAACCCGACCGTCACCACCTGCTGGATGTAGCTCGCCAGTGACGACATGGAGTTGGTGATGCGGCGGGTCTGTACGCCCCAGGTAGAGATATGAGATACCGCCTGCTCCCAGCGATGCTGGAACATGCTTTCGGCACCAAAGATCTTCACAGTCTCAAGGCCCGAAATACTTTCGATCAGGTTGGCGTTTTTCTGGGAAGCCAGCCGCGATCCCTCTTCAATCGACTTCTTGAGCGGCTCCTGAATATAGAAGCTGTAAGCGATCAAAATCAGCATGGCAACAATGGGCACCACCACCATGGCACCGGCAAAGATCCAGATAATAAAGAGGAAGAAGATGGCGAAGGGGAGATCAATCAGCGTTGATACCGTTGCTGAGGTAAAAAACTCCCGTACCGACTCAAACTCCTGCAAATGTTTGGCAAAAGCACCAGTTGAGGCAGGACGAGACTCCATCCGCATGCCCATCACCTTGGCAAAAATCTTCGCAGAGAGCAGTACATCCGACTTTTTACCGGCGATATCAATGAAGTAACTGCGCAGCTGCCGCATCACATAGTCGAAGGTAAAGACAACCATGGCACCCACTGCCAACACCCAGAGCGAGTCAAACGCCAGATTGGGCACAATCTTGTCATAGACATTCATGGTAAATAGCGGGCTGGCTATTGCGAACAGGTTGATCAGAATGGACGCGATCAATACATCACGATAAATTCCGCGGGATTCAAACAATGTACTCCAGAACCAGTGACCGTCACGGCTTTCCAGCACCTTGGGCGAACGTTCATCAAACTTGAACTGTTTCTTCACATAGAAGAGGCGCCCGATATATTCGTCCCCCAGCTGGGCGACAGCAACCCACTGGGTCGCATCCCCAGCCTGCGGAAAAATCACTTTTCCCTGGCTTCGATCTTCATTCCATTCCAGCAAAATACAGGCGCCGCCATTGCGCATCTGTAACACGCAGGGCAGCAGCAGCGGGGAGATCTCATCAAGCGGCTGAATAACTTCACGGGCAGAGAGTCCTCCCCGCTCGGCAGCACGACCAAAAAGCGACGTGGTCAGACGCCCCGATACCAAGGGTAAACCGGTCGTCAGGGCATCCTGACTGTTGGGCACGCCGTAAAAGCGGGTCAGAAAGACCAAGCACTCCAATAACTCATCAATACGACTTGTTTCTGCTTGCATAGCATCCTGTCACTGCATGAATGAGGTCGAGATAACCCCGCTGCCACCAGAACCTGTTCTTGCCAATCCAGATCAAGAACAACTGCCGCCACTGGCAATACCGCGGAGGGGAACGGCGCATCCGGGGTCATTAACCCGGTTCGTTCTAAACAGCGGCATGGCTCATTATCGATAAAAGAGCGAGTGAAATACTCTGCTGACGTTTAGCTCATCGTTAAATGTGGCTGAACGTAATTGATAGCGATATCTATTATGGTGCATCACTATATCAATCCGTACGCACCAAGACTATAGCTAAATCTATGAAGCTTTTTATATAAGCCTATGTTTTATGGGAAAATAGTAACTCTCCGCTCAACTACAGCTCAGAAAGCATAAAGGGTCTTCCCAGTGCGTACCCTTGTGGCCCCTGACTTGCGAGGGCCTTGGCGATCTCGCTCATGGCCGTCCAGCGATTTTCACACCAGACAGGAGCCAGCAGAGTCGGACGACGAGCTGAGGCCGAAATGCGGTGATATACCACCTCGGGTGGAGTGTGCTGGATCATGGCGACAGCGGCTTCCACATACTGCTCCAGCGTCAATACCTCAAGCCGACCCGCCTGCCACGCCTTGCCAAGGGTACTGCCCTCGACCACATGAAGTGGATGGAGCTTGATCCCCTCCACGCCGGTTTCCACGATGCGATGCAGGGTATCGAGGCTATCCATCGGCACCTCGCCCGGCAGACCGACGATCAGATGGGCACACACCTTGATACCGCGCTGATGAGCCCGCATCACTGCATCCACATAGGCAGCATAACCGTGACCCCGGTTGATCCGTTGCAGGGTCTTGTCGTTGGCACTCTGCAAACCGAGCTCCAGCCACACCTCGTAACCCCGGGCCTGATAGCCTGCCAGCAGATCCAATACGGCATCCGGCACGCAATCAGGTCGAGTGCCGACGCAAAGTCCCACCATATCGCTCACCGACAGCGCCTCTTCATACATCCGCTGCAGATACTCGACCTCGGCATAGGTGCTGGTATAGGCCTGAAAGTAGGCAAGATAACGCTTGGCACGGGTCACCTCGTCCCGACGGGCCAGCAGTTGCTGCACCACAGAGAGCTGCTGGGCCGATTCATCGGCGAAGGAAGAGACATTGCAGAAGGTGCAGCCGCCACGGCCCAGGGTACCGTCCCGGTTTGGGCAGGTGAAGGCGCCGTGAATGGAGAGCTTGTGGATCTTCTGGCCATGACGCTGCTTGAGATCCTGACCGAATGTATTGACGAGTTCGTGTAACTGCATGACACCTCCGCTAAAGGAGCGTCATTGTACGAGCTTGCGCAAATACGGCGCTGAGCTGGATCAAGGGAAGAAAGGGTCAGAATTCATATAAATATTCACCATTTTGCGGATAAATATATGAAACCAGCCGATTATTGATGCTTTTGAGACCTTGACTGCCACGGGGCAGAGCCAGCAACCATATCTGCAATGGGATATAAACTATTGTTGAACAATGAAAAAATTTAAGAGTACGGCTTGTGGGCAAATGCAAGAGACAGGATTGTGAAATGTGATCACCTTCGTCCTTGTCATCCATGATTTGGTAAAATTACTACAGTTCTCGATACCCATGGAGTAAACCACCAAAACGAGCATATGCAGACTATTAATCCAAAAAATATATTTTAATCAGAACAAAAACAAAGCAAGGCGTAATTCATCGCCGCAAATCCATATTTTGTTATGTGAATGTAACATTGCAAAGAGCCCGGAAGTCCAATTGACCTTGCTGAAAAATCCCATTAGTTTGGAGATTCGCCACGTCAGGCAGACGGAACCACAAGAGCCAGTCGCAATTTATGCAGTCAGACGATGACTGTGCGATGCAAGGCCGAGCAAGGGAGATATGCAATGTCACTATATGATCCAAAGCTGGAGAGGGATAACTGTGGCTTCGGCCTGTTGGCCCACATGGAAGGGGAAGCCAGCCACAAGCTTGTCCGTCTCGCGATGTCAGCATTGGCTCGCATGCAGCACCGAGGCGGGATCTCCGCTGATGGCAAGACCGGCGACGGTTGTGGCCTGTTGCTGCAAAAACCGGACAGCTTCTTCAGAGCTGTCGCCGAGGAGAAGGGATGGCACCTCGGCCGCAACTATGCGGTCGGCATGCTGTTCCTCAACCCTGACCCCGTATTGGCCCAGGCAACTCGCGACATCATCGACGAGGAGCTGGAAAAAGAGACCCTGAGTCTGGTCGGCTGGCGCAAGGTGCCCGTCGATACCAACGTACTCGGTACTATCGCCAAAGCCTCCCTGCCCAGCATTGAACAGGTCTTTGTCAACGCCCCGCCCGGCTGGGTCGACAAGGATCTCGAGCGCCGCCTCTATATCGTGCGTCGCCGCATCGAAAAGCGTGTCAACGACGACTACTTCTATGTGGTCAGCCTCTCCAATCTGGTCACCGTCTATAAAGGGCTGTGCATGCCGGTGGACTTGCCGCGCTTCTATCTGGATCTCGCCGACATCCGCATGCAGGCGGCCATCTGCGTCTTCCACCAGCGCTTCTCCACCAACACCAGCCCGCGCTGGCCGCTGGCCCAGCCGTTCCGCTATCTGGCCCACAACGGCGAGATCAACACCATCGCCGGCAACCGCCAGTGGGCCAAGGCGCGCAGCTACAAGTTCGCTACCCCGCTCATTCCCGATCTGCAGGAAGCGGCACCCTTCGTCAACACCACGGGGTCGGACTCCTCCAGCCTCGACAACATGCTGGATCTCTTCCTTGCCGGTGGCATGGATCTGTTCCGCGCCATGCGTCTGTTGATCCCGCCTGCATGGCAAAAACATCCGAACATGGATGACGACCTGCGCGCCTTCTACGACTTCAACTCCATGCACATGGAGCCGTGGGATGGCCCGGCCGGTATCGTCATGACAGATGGCCGCTACGCCACCTGCGCCCTTGACAGAAACGGCCTGCGTCCGGCCCGCTACGTCATCACCAAGGACAAGTTCATCACGCTGGCCTCCGAAGTTGGCACTTGGGACTACACCCCGGACGAAGTGCTGGAGAAGGGCCGGGTAGGCCCGGGCGAGCTGTTCGTGGTGGATACTAGCAACGGCAAGGTGTGGACCAGCTTCGAGATCGATGACGATCTCAAGAGCCGCCACACCTACAAGCAGTGGATGGACAAACATTGCCGCCGGCTGGTCCCCTTCGAGCAGATGGACGACAGCCAGACCGGTAGCCGCGAGTTCTCCGATGAGCAGCTGAAAACCTATCAGAAGCTGTTTGGCTACTCCTTCGAGGAGCTGGATCAGATCATCCGGGTTCTCGGTGAAAATGGTCAGGAAGCGGTGGGATCCATGGGGGATGACACCCCGATGGCGGTACTCTCTTCCTGCGCACGCACCCTTTATGACTACTTCCGCCAGATGTTTGCGCAGGTGACCAACCCGCCCATCGATCCGCTGCGGGAAAACCACGTCATGTCGCTCGCCACCTGTATCGGTCGTGAGCAGAACGTCTTCAACGAGACCTTCGGCCACGCCCACCGGGTGCTGTTCCAGTCACCGATCCTGCTCTACTCCGATTTCCACCAGTTGCTGGCACTGGAGGGGGAGTACTACCGCCACAAGGTGATCAGCCTCAACTTCAAGCCCGAAGAGGGGTTGGAGGCAGCCATCCTGCGCATCTGCGAGGAGGCCAAGGCTGCCGCCAGGAGCGGTACCGTGCTGCTGGTGCTGTCGGATCGCGACATCAGCATCGATACCCTGCCGATCCCGGCCGCCATGGCGGTGGGGGCGGTGCAGCGCACTCTGGTGGACAACAACCTGCGCTGTGACGCCAACATTCTGGTGGAGACCGCGAGCGTGCGCGATCCGCACCACTTCTCGGTGCTGCTCGGCTTTGGCGCGACCGCCATCTACCCCTATCTGGCCTACGAAACCCTGGCCAAGCAGGTTGAAGAGGGTGTGCTCGCCATGCCCCTGCGCCAGGCGATGGTCAACTACCGCAACGGCATCAACAAGGGGCTCTACAAGGTGATGTCCAAGATGGGCATCAGCACGGTCGCCAGCTACCGCTGTTCCCAGCTGTTTGAAGCGGTGGGTCTGGCCAAAGCCGTGGTCGAGACCTGTTTCCGCGGCGTATCGAGCCGTATTCTGGGCGCCGACTTTGCCGACATCCAGCAGGATCAGCTCAAGCTCGCCCGTCAGGCCTGGCTGGCCCGCAAGCCCCTCGCCCACGGCGGCCTGCTCAAGTTCGTTCACGGCGGCGAGTACCACACCTACAACCCGGATGTGGTGCAGACCCTGCAAACCGCAGTGCGCTCCGGCAACTATGCCGATTACAAGGAGTACGCCCGTCTGGTCAACGAACGCCCGGTCTCTACCCTGCGTGACCTGTTGGCCCTGAAGAAGGTCGACAATCCGGTCGCACTGGATCAGGTTGAGCCAGCCGACAAGCTGTTCCCCCGCTTTGACTCCGCCGCCATGTCCATCGGTGCCCTCGGCCCTGAGGCCCACGAGGCGCTGGCTGTTGCCATGAATCGCCTCGGCGGTCAGAGCAACTCCGGCGAAGGTGGCGAAGATCCCAAGCGCTTCGGTACCGAGAAGAACTCCCGCATCAAGCAGGTGGCTTCCGGCCGATTTGGCGTCACCCCCCACTACCTGATGAACGCCGATGTGGTGCAGATCAAGGTGGCGCAGGGTGCCAAGCCCGGCGAAGGTGGCCAGCTGCCCGGCGACAAGGTCACCGCCCAAATCGCCCAGCTGCGTTATTCCGTGCCCGGCGTGACCCTGATTTCACCGCCTCCGCACCACGACATTTACTCCATCGAGGATCTGGCCCAGCTCATCTTCGACATCAAGCAGATCAACCCAAGCTGTCTGGTGTCGGTGAAACTGGTCTCCGAACCCGGCGTTGGCACCATCGCCTGCGGCGTGGCCAAGGCCTATGCCGACTTCATCACCATCTCCGGTTATGACGGCGGCACTGGCGCCAGCCCCCTCACCTCGGTCAAATATGCCGGCTCCCCGTGGGAGCTGGGTCTGGCTGAGACCCAACAGGCGCTGGTCGCCAACGGTCTGCGCCACAAGGTGCGACTGCAGGTGGATGGTGGTCTCAAGACTGGCCTCGACATCATCAAGGCGGCCATCCTCGGCGCCGAGAGCTTCGGTTTTGGCACCGGCCCCATGGTGGCGCTCGGTTGCAAATACCTGCGGATCTGCCACCTGAACAACTGCGCCACCGGCGTTGCCACTCAGGATGAGAAGCTGCGTCGCGAGCACTTCACCGGCCTGCCGGAGATGGTGATGAACTACTTCAAGTTCATCGCCGAGGAGACCCGCGAGCTGATGGCTCAGCTCGGCGTCACCCAGCTGACCGACCTGATTGGCCGCACCGATCTGCTGGAAGCCCTGCCCGGCCTCACCGCCCGTCAGGCCAAGCTGGATCTCTCCGGCATTCTGGCCCGTCCGGTGGCACCGGCAGGCTCCAGCCTGTTCAGCCAGCAACACAACCCCACCTTCGACAAGGGGCCACTCAACCTGAAAATGGTGGAGGATCTGCTGGAGGCGGTGGAAACCTCAAGCGGCGGCGAGTTCCGCTACGACATTCGCAACACCGACCGCTCGGTGGGTGCGCGTCTCTCGGGCGAGATCGTCAAACGTCACGGCAATCAGGGAATGGCGGCGGATCCGGTCAAGGTGCACTTCAACGGCACCGCAGGCCAGAGCTTCGGCGTCTGGAACGCAGGTGGCCTTGAGATGATCCTCACCGGCGATGCCAACGACTACGTGGGCAAGGGGATGACCGGCGGCAAGCTGGTGATCAAGCCCCATGTCGGCGTGGCGTTCAAATCCCATGAAGCCGCCATCATCGGCAACACCTGCCTCTACGGTGCCACCGGCGGCAAACTCTACGCCGCAGGCACTGCCGGCGAGCGTTTCGCGGTGCGCAACTCCGGCGCCCTGGCGGTAGTCGAGGGGATTGGCGACAACGGCTGTGAATATATGACCGGCGGCATCGTCACCGTGCTCGGTCAGACCGGCGTTAACTTCGCGGCGGGCATGACCGGCGGCTTTGCCTACGTGCTCGACGAGTGCGGCAACTTCGCCAAGCGCACCAACCCCGAGCTGGTGGAACTGCTGGACGTGGCGGATCTCGCCATCCATCAGGAGCACCTGCGCGGCATCATCACGGCGCACCTCAATGAGACCGGCAGCTCGCGCGCCGAGGAGATCCTGGCCAACTTCGACTCCTATGTGCCCAAGTTCAGGCTGATCAAACCCAAGTCCAGCGACGTGAAATCGCTGCTGGGTCACACCAGCCGTTCCAGTGCAGAACTCAGAATCCAGGCGCAATAAGGAGGGAACCCTATGAGCCAGAACGTATTTCAGTTTATCGATGTGCAGCGGGTCGACCCGCCCAAGAAGCCGCTCAAGATCCGCAAAATCCAGTTTGTGGAGATCTACGAGTCCTTCAATCAGCCGCAGGTACAGATGCAGGCGGATCGCTGCCTCGAGTGCGGCAACCCCTATTGCGAGTGGAAGTGTCCGGTCCACAACTACATCCCCAACTGGCTGAAACTGGCCAAAGAGGGGCGCATTCTGGAGGCGGTGGAGCTATCCCACCAGACCAACAGCCTGCCGGAAGTGTGCGGTCGGGTCTGCCCGCAGGATCGCCTCTGTGAGGGCTCCTGCACCCTCAACGATCGCTTCGGCGCTGTGACCATCGGCAACATCGAAAAATACATCACCGACAAGGCGTTCGAGATGGGCTGGAAGCCCGATCTCTCGAACGTGGTCAAGACCGGCAAGCGGGTCGCCGTCATTGGTGCCGGCCCGGCTGGTCTTGCCTGTGCCGACGTGCTGGCACGCAACGGCGTCACCCCGGTGGTGTTTGACAAATATCCCGAAATTGGCGGCCTGCTCACCTTCGGCATCCCCTCCTTCAAGCTGGAAAAAGAGGTGATGCAGCGTCGCCGCGAGATCTTCCAGGGGATGGGCGTGGAGTTTCGTCTCGAAACCGAGGTAGGCAAGGACATCACCTTCGCCGACCTGCTCGGCGAGTTCGATGCGGTCTTCCTCGGGGTCGGCACCTACAAGTACATGAAGGGCGGCTTTGCCAACGAAGAGGCTCCGGGCGTCTATGATGCCCTGCCCTACCTCATAGCCAACGCCAACCGCTTGCTGGGCTTCGAGAAGGCACAAGCCGACTACATCGACTTCGCCGGCAAGCAGGTGGTGGTACTGGGCGGTGGTGATACCGCCATGGACTGCGTGCGTACCGCTATCCGTCAGGGAGCCGCCAAGGTGATCTGTGCCTATCGCCGCGACGAGGAGAACATGCCGGGCTCCAAGCGGGAGGTGAAAAACGCCCGCGAGGAGGGGGTTGAGTTCATGTTCAACCTGCAACCGGTGGCGGTCGAGCTGGATGCCAGCGGTCGCACCGTCGGCATCAAGGTAGTGAGCACCGAGCTGGGTGAACCTGATGCCAATGGCCGCCGCAACCCGGTGGTCATCGAGGGCTCCGAGCAAGTGCTGGCTGCCGATGCGGTGGTGATGGCGTTTGGCTTCCAACCCAACCCCCAACCCTGGATGGCGGAGTTTGGCATCGAGCTCGACAACCGGGATCGCATCAAGGCCCGCGAACAGGCGGAGTATGCCTTCCAGACCAGCAATCCCAAGGTGTTCGCCGGTGGCGACGCCGTGCGTGGCTCCGATCTGGTGGTGACCGCCATCTACGAAGGGCGCAAAGCCGCCGAAGGGATCATGGACTATCTGGCGGTCTAACCTGCACTTCCGCAGTCAACCCAAAACAGAGCCCCGCCAGTGCGGGGCTCTTTATTTGGCGCCAGCGCCTCTGGCCGTAACCGATGGGGTAGAGCCAGCCAGAGGCGTTATGCCGGCTCGCAGATGTGGGGCAATGGGCTGACCCAGGGACGGCGCCAGGCGGGGGCCTCATACTGTTCCGGCCAATATTCGGTCTGCTGCACAATGCGATCGCCCTCGACCCGATGAAAGGTGATGGCCCGGGCATGCACGACCCCATCGGTGATCTGCACTTCGCTCACCACCTCGTCTCCTTGTGCCAGCAGGCGGACTATGGTGAAGCTCCACGGCCCGGCGGCCGGATAACGGCGATTGATCTCGACAAAGTTGCAGCGCCCGAGGATCCGCTCCCCCGATTGCGGCCAGTCACAGACAAACTCATCCCCCAGCCATCGCGCCGCCCTGGCAAAATCATTGCTCTGCATCGCCTGCCAGTAGGCTTCCACCACTGCCACCGGTTTCATCACTGCCACCTCCCTCTTCATGTTCAGGTTGCTCACACTCTCACCACCAGCCACTCCCCCTTGCCCACCGGCACCAGCGAGGTGACAAAACGGGGATCCTGCGCCACTTCAGCCATCCATTCCGCCAGCTCCTCCCGATGAGAGATGGCATTATCGACCACCAGCAAGCCGCGCGGGGGCAAGAGACGCTGCAACTGCGGCCACCACGCCCGGTATTGCCGGCGATCGGAATCAAGAAAGATGAGCGGGAAGCCCGCCGATGGCAGGGTGGGCAACAGCGCTCCCGCCTCCCCGGCCAGCTGGGTGATCCGCCCGGCAAGACCGGCTTGCTCGAAATTGGCCTGCGCCAGCGCCCGCTTGGCTTCATCCCGTTCGATGGTCGTGACATGACCATCGAGCCGGGCCACCGCCTCGGCCAACCAGAGGGTGGAGTAGCCGTTGGAGGTGCCGATCTCCAGCACCGCCTGCGCCCCGCGGGTCTGCACCAGTACCGCCAGCAACTCGCCGGTATCGCGGGTAATGTTGAGCATCTTGTCGGCGCGATCCGTCTGCGCCAGGTCGTGCTGCTCGCCAAACTGCTCCAGCGCCTGCTTCAGAAGCTCAAGGGGGGTATTGGCCCTCGCCGCCTGCTGTGGCAAACCGCTCTCGCATCCGGTCATCGCCCTCTCCTTTCATGACTATCAATAGCCACTATCCTTACGGCTGGCATTTTTGGAGTCAAATGGCGGCGACCAAAACCTTGCGCCGGTTAAAAAAACCGATAAAAAACTCTGGCCAATTGAGGCAGAATTTGCTGCGCCTATCTGTTACACTTCGCGCCCGCCATTTTCAGGCTGCACTGATGCTGTATCAGGGGCGGCCACCAGTGGCAATCCGCGACCGTTCGCCCATGCCGGCTTGTCAAGCCGAACACAATCCAGCTGGATCACAGGAAACCGATATGAGATTTGAAGCATTCGATTTTGCCCCCGAGATTTTGCGCGCCGTCTCGGAGTGCGGTTATCAGGAGATGACCCCTGTGCAGCAGCAGGCGATCCCGGCCATTCGCCGTGGCCGCGACGTGCTGGCCAGCGCCCAGACCGGTACCGGCAAAACCGCCGCATTCGCCCTGCCCATCCTGCAGCGTCTGGTCGATACCCCTGCCGCAGCCGCGCCCTCCAGCACCCGGGTGCTGATCCTCACCCCTACCCGCGAGTTGGCGGCCCAGATTGCCGACAACATCAAGGCGTTTGCCCGCTATCTGGATCTTGGCGTCATCACTCTGGTGGGTGGCGGCAAGCAGGATGTGCAGGCCAAGAAGCTCAAAGCGGGCGCTCACATCATCGTGGCCACTCCGGGCCGTCTGGTCGAACACCTCACCGCCTGCAACCTCAGCCTCTCCACCGTGGAATGTCTGGTGCTGGATGAAGCGGATCGCATGCTCGACATGGGCTTTAGCGCCGATGTGCAGCAGATCCTGCAAGCAGCCAACAAGGGCCGCCAGAACCTGCTCTTCTCCGCCACCTTCTCCGAAGGAGTGAAGAAGCTCGCCAACGTGATGCTCGACAAGCCGCAAGTGGTGAGCGTCAACAAACAGAACACCACCGCTGACACAGTGAGCCAGGTGGTCTATCCGGTCGAGCAGAAGCGCAAGCGCGAGCTGCTCTCCGAGCTCATCGGCAAGCAGAACTGGCAACAGGTGCTGGTCTTTGCCAGTACCCGCGAGAGCTGCGACGAGCTGGTCGAGGAGCTCAACCTCGACGGTATCAAATCGGCCGTGGTGCATGGTGACAAGGCTCAGGGCAGCCGCCGCCGCGCCCTGCGCGACTTTATGGAGGGCAAGGTTCGGGTGCTGGTCGCCACCGAAGTGGCCGCCCGCGGTCTGGATATCCCGGATCTGGAGTACGTGGTCAACTATGACCTCCCCTTCCTCGCCGAGGATTATGTCCACCGCATCGGCCGTACCGGTCGTGCCGGCAAGCGCGGTCAGGCCATCTCCTTCGTCAGCCGTGAGGAGGAGCGCACCCTGCTCGAGATCGAGAAGCTGATCGGCCAGAAACTGCGCCGCATCATGGTGCCGGGCTACGAGGTGAGCAGCCGCGAGATGCTGATCAAGCAGCTCGAAGAGCGCCGCCGCTTTGGCGGTCGTGCCCGTCGCGATGACAATGCTGCCGCCCAGTCGATGGCCGAAGCCAAGCTGCAGGGGCAACGCCTCAAGCGTCTGGCTGCCGCCAAGAAGCCGCGCCAGCCCAAGTAAGCAGCCACTCGCTGTACCGATAAGATGAAGGCGCCACCGGCGCCTTTCTCTTGCCCTGTGATGACGACTCGCCCCACCGGAGGAGGCACCATGACCCCATCAACCTACAATCAGGCCCTGCTCGAGATGGCCACCCAGAGTCTGGCCGAGCTGGCCCGCACCGGCGAACAAAAGACTGGCAAGCGCACCCCGGCGCAGGAGAGCCACTTCCTCTGCACCTGGATGGCAGACTCCCTCAAGGAGAAGCGCTTCTCGCGGCTGGTGATGGAGGATCTCAAGGGATGGGTACAGCTGGGCCGCACCCTGGGGGCTGGCGCCGATCTCAAGGGGCTGCTGGAGCGCATCGTCAGCCAGTACCAGAGCGCCATGGCAAATCCGCTGCAACTGGGGAGCAAGCTGGCCAACATGCTGGCTGAGCTGGAACAGGCAGGCTGGCTGGTACTGACCGAGAGCGAAGTGAACGCCAAGCTGCGCCTGCAATCGGGCGGTCAGGCCAGTCTGGTGGTAAGCCACAGCGAATATGCAGGGCATATCGAGGGCGGCGAGCTTATCAAACCCCTCACCCTCTATGTGCGTGGCGATGAGCAGTTGCTGGCCAGTGCGGCCGGCAAACAGGGACTGTTGCTGAGTCAGGGCAACAAGAAAACCACCCTCATCAAGCACCACAAGGCCTATCGGCTGATGCCGGGCAACGAACAGCCAGCCCTTGCGCTGCTGAGCGAAGCTCGCCAGAGCGCCTGATCCCGCCTGTTTGTGCCCCAAAAAAACGGCAGACCCTGCTTGGATGCAAGGTCTGCCGTTTTTTATTGTTCAGTTTAACCTGATGATATTCGATTACTGTTTAACTCACCTTGATGCCAATCTGTCCCGGGGCACACCACTCGAACATCACCTCCTCGCTCTTGCCGCAACAGCTGCCGCCACAGACCCGGCTCTCACGCTTGATGACCCGCCCCTTGCGCATCCAGACGCCGAGCATCGCCTCCACCGCATCTTCCGAGGTGTGGAAGTGGCGAGCCAGCTCGCGCCGGCTCACCTTCTGCTGCGCGGCGAGGTAATCCCCCAGCTCGCGCAGGATCATAATGTCACCACCTTGCGGGCGACGATGTCACCGTGACGGCGACCGGCCCACCAGAGCAGCAGCAGGGAGAGGCCGTAGCTCGCTACCCAGAACAGGCTCTGCTCGGGGTGAGCGGCGAAGGTGGCCAGCTGATAGAAGACGGTGGCGCACATAAAGGCCATGTAGTTGCACCAGGCGGCGGTAAAGAGCGCCCACTGGCGGCCGGTCTCGCGCACCAGAGCACCCATGGCGGCGGCGCAGGGCATGTAGAGCAGCACGAACAGGAGGTAAGCAAACGCACCGGCCGCACCGTCGAAGTGGGTCTGCATGTTGCCGTAGGTGGAGACATCCACCTCCTGCTCCTCGGCAGCAGCCTTCTGATCGTCGAGATTGCCAACCGCAAGGCCCATCGGGTCGGTCGGGTTGATCTCGGCCAGATTGGCCGCTACGGCATCCACCGCTTCGTGGAAGCTGGCGACAAGGGAGAACTCGCCCTTCTCTTCCTCTGCGCCACCACCGGCGTAGAGGCTGTTGAGGGTACCGACTACCGCCTCTTTGGCGAAGATGCCGGTGACGATGCCGACCGTGGCCTGCCAGTTGTCATCACGCACGCCGATGGGGTGCAGCACAGGGGTCACCGCCTGACTGATTTTGCTCAGTACCGAGCTCTCCTGCTCCTGATGGCCGAAGCTGCCATCGGTACCCAGCGAATTGAGCACGCTCAGCACGGCGACCACCAGCACGATGGTTTTACCGGCGCCAAAGACAAAGGATTTGAGCTTCTGCCAGGTCTTGATGCCAACGTTGACCGGACGCGGCCACTCGTAGTCCGGCATCTCCATCACCATGGAGTCGCTCTTGCCCGGCAGCAGGGTGCTGCGCAGCAGCAGGCCGGTCAGCACCGCCACCAGAATGCCGATGAGGTAGAGACCGAACACCAGGTTCTGGCCTGACTCGGGGAAGAAGGCCACCGCAAACAGGGCGTAGACCGGCAGGCGGGCACCGCAGGACATGAAGGGGGCCATGGCCGAGGTCATCAGCCGCTCGCGCTCGGAGTTGAGGGTGCGGGTCGCCATCACCGAGGGCACGGTACAGCCAAAGCCCATCAACATGGGGACGAACGCCTTGCCCGGCAGACCGAGACGACGCATCAGGGCATCCACCACAAAGGCGGCGCGGGCCAGGTAGCCGGAGCTCTCCAGTACCGCGAGGAACAGATAGAGGCAGCCAATCACCGGGATAAAGGTGGCAACGGTCTGCAAACCGACCCCGAAGCCATCGGCCAGAATGGCGCCCAGCCAGTCGGGCGCGTTGAACAGCCCCAGCAGGTGGTGCACGCCTTCGACAAACAGGGCGTTGCCCATGATGTCGAAGAAGTCGATAAAGGCGCTGCCCACCTTGATGGCGAACATGAACATCAGGTACATGACGAACAGGAAGAAGGGGATGCCGATCCAGCGGTTGAGCAACACCCGGTCGAGCTTCTCGCTCTGGGCCACGGTGAGTTTGCCCTTCTGCTGGCACGCCTGACTGGCCCACAGATGGATGTGGCCATAGCGGATGTCGGCCAGTTGCAGATCGATATCCTGCCCCTGATGGGCGCGGGTCACCACATTGGTCGCGGCAGCCTGCTGACCGGGCAGCAGGGTCTCCTGCATGGCGGCATCCTCCTCCAGCAGACGCAGGGCGCGGCCACGGGTAGTGAGGTGGTGCGGGGCGAGCAGGGTCTCCAGCTCCGCCAGATCTTTCTCAAGATCAGTGCCGTAATCGAGCATCAGTGCCTGCTGGGACTTGCCGATAAAGCCGTGGATCTGGCTCTTGAAGGCTGCAACCTGCTGGCGATTGTGGGCCGAGAGGGCCACCACCGGGCAACCAAGCGCCTGACTGAGCAACCCTTCATTGATGGTGACGCGGCGTTTTTTCAGGATATCCATCTTGTTGAGCACGACGATCATCGGCAGCCCCAGCTCGCGCAGTTGCAGCGTGAGGTAGAGGGAGCGCTCCAGATTGGCGGCGTCGATGACGTTGAGCAACAGGTCGGGCTGATGGCCCTGCACATAGCGGCTGGCGATCTGCTCATCAAGGCTCGCCTCCTGATTGGCGAGGCTATAGATGCCCGGCAAATCCATCAGCTTGTAATCGTGACCATCGGCGGAAAATTCGCCCATCTTCTTGTCGACGGTGACCCCGCTCCAGTTGCCGACCTGCTGGCGGGCGCCGGTCAGGGCATTGAACAGGGAGGTCTTGCCGCTATTGGGGTTACCTACCGTTACCAGGGAATAATTCATACCAGCGCTACCTCTATTTTCTTCTGAACCGGGCTCTTGCGGGTGGACAAGCAACTCATACCGGTTCGACCTCAATTTGCTGGGCCAGACTCTTTTGCATGGAGAGACAGATCCCCTGACACTGGATCTGGAGCGGGTCCCCCAGCGGGGCGGACCGCAGATAGATGACTTCAGTCTGTGGCAACAAGCCCATCACCATCAGCTTGCGACGCAACGGCCGGGACAACTGATTCATATTCTTGATGCGAGCACTCTGTCCAGGTGACAACTGCGTGAGTACCATGACTGACTCCTGAAGTTAAACAATAATAATTCGCTTTTACTTGGGGCATTATAATCTGTGTCTTCAACTTTTATTTGAGTAAAATCAAACTCCGCTTAGCTAACCCGTAAAGTAACCTCATGAGTCACGACAGCAACAGCCGCCTTGTTTACAGCACAGATGGCGGTCAAATCAAGGAGCAGAACGCTCCGCAATCCTCCTCCCCCTTCCCCACCGACGGCGTGGTGCGCATGCGCCGCGAGACCAAGGGGCGCAAGGGCGCCGGGGTCATCACCATTCACGGCGTACCCGCCGAACAGCAAAAGGCGATCGCCACCTTGCTCAAGAAAAAGTGCGGCACCGGTGGCGGGCTCAAGGAGGGTGTTATCGAGATCCAGGGGGACAAACGGGAGCTGATCAAGGCCGAGCTGGAGAAGGCCGGCTTCAGCGTCAAGCTGGTGGGGGGTTGATCCTCTTGTCTCCCATGCGGTTTTTCCCTAGAATGCCCGCTCCCATCGAGGGGGAGTAGTCTCGCATACCGGATCCATCTATTGCATGAATACGGTCTGCGACCCTGATCAACATACTTGGTGCCAACTCACCATGGTCAGGGTGATCCAGTTTATCCATGGATTTGACAAGACCTTTGACGGGCCAGCGCCAATACCGGGGACGGATGGCGTCGGCTTGTCTTTGGTTTATAACAATTCCGTCCCCCGGTCATATCTATGGAAGCCTTGTTAACTTCAACCCTCAGCGTTGCGATTGCCGAGATCGGCGATAAAACCCAGCTGCTGGCATTGTTGCTCATCTGCCGTTTTCGCAAACCCTGGCCCATCATCGCCGGCATGCTGGCCGCGACCCTGCTCAACCATGCGGGCGCCGCCTGGATTGGCGAGTTTATCAGTCGCTGGCTCGACCCCAAGGTGATGACCTATCTGGTCGCGGCCGCCTTTATCGCCATGGCGATCTGGATCCTGGTGCCGGACAAGATGGATGACGAGGAGAGCTCCCTCGACAAGTACGGCCCCTTCATGGCCACCTTCGTGCTCTTCTTTATTGCCGAGATTGGCGACAAGACCCAGATTGCCACCGTGCTGCTGGCCGCCAAATATGACTCCCTCATTCAGGTGGTAACCGGTACCACCCTCGGCATGATGCTGGCCAACGTCCCTGTGGTGCTGATCGGCAAGCTGGGGGCGGACAAGCTGCCGCTCAAGGCGATCCGCATCGCCTGCGCCCTGCTGTTTGTCGGGCTCGGGGTCAGCACCCTTATCTTCGTCTAGCTGCACTCTGGCCACCGGTTCTACACAAGCCCTCTTCGGAGGGCTTTTTGCATTCTGGCTCCCGCCTCCATCAATCCGGCAACCGCCGTTGTCGCAGCCGCAAGCTGCCACTGCACGGGAGTGGGGCGGCCATGTCATAATGGGGCAAACCTCATGGAGCACCCCATGCACAACGTATCAAGAGAGACGCTACTCGAATGGGTGAAACAGGGACGACTGGCGCCAGAGAAGCTGGCCGCCGCCCTCACCCTCGCCGACCAGCCCCCTGCCCACGCCCGCTGGCAGTGGCTGTTCGATCTCCTGCTGCTCTGGCTCGGTGCCCTCTGCATCGGGGCCGGCCTTATCTTCTTCGTCGCCTTCAACTGGCAGGCGCTGGGACGACTGCCCCGCCTCGCCCTGCTGGAGGCGCCGCTGCTCGCCATGCTGCTTCTGCTGTGGCGCAAGCCCCTTGGCGATACGCCGCGTCAGGCGCTGCTCTTTGCCGTGGCCCTCAATATCGGCGCCCTGCTGGCGCTGGTCGGCCAGACCTACCAGACCGGCGCCGATCCCTGGCAGCTGTTCGCCACCTGGGCGCTGATGCTGGTGCCGCTGGCCGCCCTTGGCCAGAGTCCCCTGCTCTGGACTCTGGGCTGGCTGCTCGGTCAGCTGGCGCTGGTGCTCTACTGGCGGCTCGGTCTCTTCAGCTTCTTCTTCGCCTTTGACGAGGAGGGGCTCGGCTGGTGCCTCACCCTGCTCAACGCCGCCCTCTGGGGCTTGCTGCTGCTCGCCCCCGCCCGCTGGCGCCTGATGCCGGGCTGGCTGGCGGGTCTTGCCGCCGGGCTTGGCGCCACCCTACTCGCCCTGCTGGCACTCTTCGATGCCGCCTCCCCGCTGGTGTGGCCGCTCTGGCTGGGCTGGCTCGCTGCCGCCTACACCCTCTGGCATCACAGATTTATCGCCGGGCTCGCCATGGGGTGTCTCAGCCTGATTGCCGTTATCCTCGCCGCCCTTGGCAAGTGGATGAAGCCGGATGTGGACGGTTTCCTGCTGCTCAGCCTCATCGCCATCGGCCTCTCGGTCGCCGCCAGCCGCTGGCTGCAACAACAACGGAGGTCCCATGAGTGATCTGACGCTCTGGCAAACCCTGCAACAGGCCGATCTGGTGGAAGGGGAGATGCCCCGCAACAACCAGCCGCACTGGTCGAGCCGTTTTCTGCTCGGGCTGGTGGGGTGGATCGCCGCCCTGTTCCTGCTCTTCTTTCTCTTTATGACCTTCGAGCAGCTGACCCGCGAGGCCAATAGCGCCCTGCTGCTGGGCGCCGTGCTGCTCGGGGTGGCTTACGCCATCAACCGCAGCCAGAACGGCGATCTCTGGGATCAGTTCGTGCTGGCGCTCGCGCTGGCAGCCGATGCCTGGCTGCTCTACGGCCTGCTGGATCAGGCCGACAGCCACCAGAGCCTGCTCTGGTTCGGCCTCTGCCTGCTGTCGCTCGCCATCGCGGTGCTGTTCGATCACTGGCTGGTGCGGCTGTTTCACAGCGTGGCGGCGGCTCTGTTGCTGACCCTCGCCCTTGCCTGCCTCGGGTTGCAACTGCTGGCCCTGCCGCTGGTGATGGCCGCCATCACCTTCTGCTGGCTGCGCGCCGATCACGACCCCACCCGTCACCAGCTCTACCACGCCATCACCCTGGGGCTCGCCCTCTCCCTGCTGGTGCTGGGCCGTCTGCACCAACCGCTGTGGGAAGGTGGCAGCAGCGTGCTCGACGAGCTGGGGCTGTCGCGCCTGCCGCTCTGGCTCAACCCGCGGCTCTGCGCCGCCCTGCTGCTGGCGGTGATGGTGAAACTGAAGCTGCCGCTCTGGTACGGTCTGCCGCTGGTGCTGCTCAGCGCCGTCATTCCGGGGATGGGGGCTGGCGCACTGGTGCTGATCCTCGGCTTCTATGCCGGCAGCCTTGGCCTGATGACCCTCGCCGCCCTGCTGCTGGTGGGTTATGGCGCTCTCTATTACTACGATCTGGGGCTCACCCTGATGACCAAATCCTGGCTGCTGCTGGGCTCGGGCGCCCTGTTGCTGGCCGCCCGTCAGCTGCTTAAAACCTGCTCGGCAAGGAGCGACTCATGAGACCCGCGACCCGACAACTCGGCCTGTTGCTCACTGGCCTTGCCATTCTGGCGGGCATCAACCTCACCGTCTGGCGTTTTGAGCGCGCCATGAGCAGTGGCGAAGTGGTGCTGCTGCGGCTCGCCCCGGTCGATCCCCGCTCCCTGATGCAAGGGGATTACATGCGCCTCAACTACGAGATCGCCCGCGAGCTGGCCAGCAGCGATGGCCGCGACAAGCAGAGCGACACCCTGGTGATCCGCCTCGATGCCCATCAGGTGGCGAGCCGGGTTGCCGATGGCAAGCCGGATCAGCTGGCCAGCGATGAGCGGCTACTGCAGGTGCACCGCAGCGATCGCCAGTGGCTGATTGGCCCCGACGCCTTCTTCTTTGAAGAGGGGGATGGCGAGGCCTTGAGCCGTGCCCGTTACGGCGAGTTTCGCCTGCAGCCTGATGGCAAGACGTTGCTGGTGGGGCTGCGCGATGAGGCTTATCAACCAATTGGGAGAAGCCGGTCACGTTGGTAACTGGGCAAAGTGGCTATTTGAGCGGTTCATGGTCACACTCAAAGCACGGTTGACTGCTGAGGATGTTCCCCATGAGGATTTGGCTCACCTGCTTGCTGCTATTGCTCCCCTGGGCCTCGATGGCCCGGGCCGATCTGGGCAAACTCGAATACTTCACCGAAGAGTACCCCCCCTACAACTTCAGCGATGAGCAGGGCCAGCCCACCGGCCTTGCGGTTGAACTGCTGCAGATGGTGTGGAAAAACAGCGGCGTTGCCCCCCAGCCGATCCGCATCCTGCCGTGGGCCCGCGGCTACTACCTGCTGACCCAGAAACCCAACGTGGTGCTCTTCTCCACCGCCCGCACCCAGGCGCGGGAAGATCTCTTCAAGTGGGTCTGCCCCATCGGCTACTCGGAGTACATCCTGCTCGGGCGCAAGGCGCAAAACATCACCCTCACCTCCGTCGACGAGATGAGCAAGTACCGGATAAGCGCGGTACGCTCCGATGCCGCCGAGCAGTTGCTGCTCAACAACGGCATGGATGACAACAACATCATCCCCGCCAACCGCCTCAATCAGGCGGTCAAGATGCTCACCTCCGGCCGCGCCGACCTGCTCGCCACCAGCAAGCTGGCCGGTTATGACGCCCTGCGCGAGATGAAGCTCAACAGCGACGACTTCAACGTCGCCATGGTGCTGAGCGCCGAGCAGCTCTGCTACGCCTTCAGCCGTCAGGTGGATGACAAGGAGATCAAGCTGTTCCAGAGCGGCCTGACCCGCGCCCTCGCCTCGCAGGAGTTTTTGAAGCTGCAGGCCAAATACCTGCCCATTCGCTGACGAGCAGCGGAGACCCGAAACAGACGAGGGATGCCAACGGCATCCCTCACTATTATTGAAGAACCTGACCGATCAACCTTGGCGAAACCGGTCGGCTTGGTCACAATTGAGCATATATATTCCCTTGAGCAGGATGGAAAAAATGAAACCATGGATTGGATTGGCCGCACTGCTTGTGAGTTCCTTCGCCCACGCCAGCCCCGAGCTGGCCAAGCTTCACTACCTGACCGAAGATTACAAACCCTATAACTACGCCGACGAAGCGGGCAATCCGACCGGCTTTGCGGTCGAGCTGCTCAAGCTGGTGTGGCAGAAGACCAACACCCCGGAGCAGCCCGTCACCATCATGCCCTGGGCCCGTGGCTACTACCTGCTGACCCAAAAACCCAACGCAGTGCTCTTCTCCACCGCCCGCACCCAGGCGCGCGACCCACTGTTCAAGTGGGCCTGCCCCATCGGTTACGCCGAAATCGTGCTGGTCGGATTGGCCGAGCACAAACTCAACATCACCAAGCTCGACGATGCCAAGGCGTTCAATATCGGGGCGGTGCGGGCCGATGTGGGCGAGCAGCTGCTGCTCAACAACGGCTTTGACGAGACCAAGATCATCGCCGCCAACCGCCTCTCCCAAGCGCTCAAAATGCTCACCTCCGGCCGGGTAGACATGGTCTCCACCAACAAGACCACCATGGAGCAGCAAATTCAGGAGCAAAAACTCGACCCCGCCAAGTTCAAGGAGCAGTGGCAGCTGAGCTCGGAGCAGTTCTGCTACGCCTTCAGCCATCCGGTGAGTGACGATCTGGTCAAGGAGTTTCAGAACGGCTTGACCCAGGTGCTGGCGGGCAGCGAATACCCGCTGCTGCACAACAAATACTTCCCCGCCCCTGCCGCCAAATAGCGGCGCCGCGCCAAACAGCAACAACAAGGGGCCCACCGCGGGCCCCTTCTCTTTTTGCCGTTGACTCTCCCCTAGCCGCGCACCAGCGCCGCAGCGGCCACCTTGTGACGGGCAATCAGCCCCTCGATATCCAGCCCCTCGATGGCGCCATCCACCACCCGCCACTTGCCGCCCACCATCACCCGATCGGCCCGCTCGGCGCCGCACAAGATCAGCGCCGCGATAGGGTCGTGACTGCCGCTAAAGCGCAGATCGTCGAGCTTGAACAGCGCCAGATCCGCCTGCTTGCCGGGCAGCAGCTCACCGAGATCGCCGCGCCCGAGCAGCCGGGCCGAGCCAACGGTCGCCCACTCCAGCACCTTGCGCGGGGTAATGCGCTCGGCGCCATAGCGCAGCCGCTGCAAATAGAGCGCCTGACGGGCCTCCTGCATCAGGTTCGAGGCATCGTTGGAGGCCGAGCCATCCACCCCGAGCCCCACCGGCGCACCGGCTGCCTCCAGATCCAGGGTCGGGCAGATGCCGGAGGCGAGCCGCATATTGGAGACCGGACAGTGGCACACCCCGGTGCCCGCCGCCCCCAGCCGCGCAATCTCGTCCGGATTGAAGTGAATGCCGTGAGCCAGCCAGGTGCGATCGCCAAGCCAGCCCACCTTCTCCAGATAATCGACGGTGCGCAGGCCAAAGCGTGCAAGGCAGAACGCCTCCTCATCCAGCGTCTCCGCCAGATGGGTGTGCAGCCGCACATCGAGCTCGGCTGCGAGTCTGGCGCTCTCCACCATGATCTCCTCGGTCACCGAGAAGGGGGAGCAAGGAGCCAGTGCAATCTGGATCTGCGCCCCGGCGCCGCGCTCGTGATACTGGCGCACCAGCCGCAGGCTGTCATCGAGGATCTGCTGCCCCTGCACCGTGTGGCGCGGCGGCAAGCCCCCCTCATCTTCGCCAAGGCTCATGGAGCCGCGGGTCAGCATGGCGCGCATCCCCAGCTCACGCACCGCCGCCACCTGAATATCGATGGACTCCTCCATCCCGCGCGGGAAGAGGTAGTGGTGATCGGCCGCCGTGGTGCAACCCGAGAGCAGCAGCTCCGCCATCGCCACCTTGCTCGCCAGCGCCAGCGCGTCCGGTGTCAATCTGGCCCAGACCGGATAGAGAGTCTTGAGCCAGGGGAAGAGCGGCTGATTAACCACCGGCCCCCAGGCGCGGGTCAGGGTCTGGTAGAAGTGGTGGTGGGTATTGATAAGGCCCGGCAGCACCACATGGTCGCGGGCATCGAACAGCTGCTCACACGGCCGGGCAGGCTGCTGGCCTGCTGCCAGCACCTCGCTGATCAGACCGTTTTCAATCACCAGCCCGCCGCGGCCATCGACCGTTTCGGGGGTAAAGGTGGCAAGGGGGTTTTTAATCCAGATACGGGTAGCGGACATGGCCGACTCCTCCATCAGTGACACATAGGGGTGAGCCAGCTCAGTTATACCCTGTCTGCTGATCCAGAGGCGGCGGTCAGCGACCGCGGCCAACCCAGTCTAGGCATACGGCGCAAAAAGTCTGTGATCGCCGTTTTGAATCAAGGTGATAGCGACGAATTGCCCAAGGCGACCAACCGCACAAGGTTTGCCCCGCAATTAATCAATCAGTAATTAACAAAAGCTTGTGCCAGCGCAAAAAAACCTCTGGTTTCTGATAGTTGCGTGATGGCCGCCATAGTTAAGCGCTCAATGAATCCGTAAGATATTTGGCGGCGCCTGTTGGCCCCTTTTCCCAAACCAAGGTCAACGGCGCAATGTGGCAGCGACAGTCAGGGGCGGTAGCGTCTTTCACGGAGACCAGCCGGTCTCCCGCCTCTGCGCCAAGGTAACCGTTCCCTCTCCCCTTGCGGGAGAGGGCCAGGGTGAGGGGTCACCAACCCCGTTGGCATGACTTCGCCAGCAGGGTCGGTAGGGTCGATTAGCGCAGCGTAATCGTCCGCGGTAACTCTCTCCTTGCGGGAGAAGCGTAGGGTGCACCAAGCGCAGCGCATTGCACCAAGGTAACCGTTCCCTCTCCCCCTGCGGGAGAGGGCCAGGGTGAGGGGTCGCCAACCCCGTTGGCATGACTTCGCCATGCAGGACGCGAGGGCGTTGCCCTCGACGGGGTTTCGCCGCCGCTGCGCGGCTTGGCGAGTGACTTTTCTTTGCGTGGCCAAAGAAAAGTCACCAAAAGAAAGGCCACCCCCCACTTGTTCGCCCTCCTGCGTCGGGTTCCCTCGGTTCAGGCAAAAGGTCTGGCGGAACGACGCAGACGGTACATCCCTGTACCGCCTGCGTCTGCGCCGTCGTCCATGACGGCGCTCCTGACCTTGTGCCCTCACCTCGGCGAACAACAAGGGGCAACAGCCAACCCGCAGCCCCGAGGCCGGTTAACAGACGTAGGTAACCATCCCCTCTCCCCTTGCGGGAGAGGGCTAGGGTGAGGGGTCGCCAACCCCGTTGGCATGACTTCGCCAGCAGGGTCGGTAGGGTCGATTAGCGAAGCGTAATCGTCCGTGTTAACCGCTCCCCTTGCAGGTGAAGCCCATGACGCAATCCGCCAAGCCTGTTGCCGCAAGCAAACCCGCGTCGAATAGAGGTGCAATTCACTTCGTTCATTGCACCCTACGGTATGGGACAAACGGGATCACCCCGGCGAACAACAAGGGGCAACAGCCAACCCGCAACGCCGAGGCCGATTAACAGGCGTAGGGTGCAACAAGCGCAGCACATTGCACCGTGCTAACACTCCCCAGCCTATTCGGGGCAAAGATCGGGCGGGTTGTTAGCTCACAGCAAACCCCTCGCCCACCCCATGGCGAGATCAGATTGTCGCACCTATGCAACAAGCGCCATCGACATAGTTGCATAGGTGAAAAAATCATGGCGGGTATAACGGCAAGCGGTGCCCATCCCTATCGGGAAACGGTTTTATATTGAAGGCCCGATAGTCAGCATTTAGCAGTAATAAAACCTTATTTTCGAATAGCTGATTGCGCTTTTATCATCGGACCTACAGGCTGTTGTTTAAATATAAAACTATTTACACATTAACTTGAGATTTAAGATGAGAATTAAAAATTCAATTTCCAGCTTGTTTTTGAAGCTAAAGACATATGAATTAGAGAAAAAGAAAATTGATTTACCTGAGATTCTATCCACTGCAAAATGGAAAGAAAGCACGTTTTTAACATACTGGAAAAAAGGGCAATTAGCATTTTTCCTTAGCGCTCAAAATGACTCTGGCCCATTTGATGTGTCAAACACAACCAATATCAATGAGGTTGAATTTGCGAAGAAATTATCTCAATCTAAACACATACAAGAGCTAGGACATAACTGCACCTCTAAGCTCGCCAAGTCATTACTTAAACGTTCAAAGGAAAACATGATTCTCGCCTTAGAGATATATAATAGACCTTCTTTAGAAAACAGAATAGATTGCTTCGTCCTTTGTTTCTGTACTGCTTGGGAGCAAATATTAAAAGCTAAAATAATAGAAAGTCATGGTGAAGAGGAAATATATGACAAAAAAGCAAGAGTCAAATATGGTAAGACTATCTCATTGCGACAATGTTTAAAAGTTGTATTTAAAGAGCCCGATTCAGTAAAGGATAATATAGAGAAAATTGTCGATTATCGTGACTACGCAGCTCATCTATTAATGCCAGAAACTCAAGGTTTGCTTTCTCGGTTATTTCAGTCTGGTGTTATAAACTATTCTATGTTTTTTGAAGCATTTTCTGAATTACCTTTTCTAAATCCATCACAATCAGGATTGTTAACTATCACTGGTAATATCAGCAATGTGAATCTAATGCAGTTAAATCAGACTTACGGAAACAGTATTGGCAATGATGTATTAAACCTAGTCAATGAATTAGAGCAGGAAATTGAAAACAAAAATGACTCTAGCTTTGCTATACCACTACCAATAAAACTGGTTTATGCCAAAGATGATGAACATGGGAATCCCGTTGTACTTTCATATGTTGAAGAGGGGATTGCTGGCTTAAAAAAAGCCATTGTAATAGAAAAACCTATTGATAGAGAAATAACGCATCCATATAAAGAGTCTGATGTAGTATCGAATGTCAACAGAATAATTAGTTCTCAAACCTGTTCATCATCATTAAGCACCTATTTCGTTGCGCAGGACAAATATGGAAAGCATATATTTACGAGCCATGATTTTAGATTGATAACAAGGAAAATGAAATGGAAAAACAGCAATAATGAATGGCACTATGAAAATAAAGACCCTCAATATCACAGATATTCCGAAAAAGTTATAAGTGATATTTGTAAAATGATAACAAAAAATGAAATAAACCTATCCAGCCTTAGATTAAGAAGCAACAATGCATGATTTATACAATCAGCAAGGTAACCGCCTATTCGGGGCAAAAATCTGGTGAGTTGTTATCCCTGCTCCCCCCTCACCCACCCTATAACGAAGCCAGATTGTCTCATCTATGAAGCAAATATCACCGACATGGTTGCATAGGTGGAAAAATCATGATGAGTACAAGTACAAACGGCAGATATCCCTATAGGAAAATGGTTGTATATAGAAAGCCCGACCGTGAGTATTTCACTGTAATAACACCTTATTTCTCGAACGTCCAATCACGCTTCGCTAATCTAACCTACGCCAGAACCATACATCTATTTTCAAAGAAGAATTTTTCGGAATTTATATGAGCAATAAACTAATTGAAAACCTGAAGTCATTTAACCGTAAAGAGCGGTTTTACTTGGTCGGACAAATGCTGGGAAATCCAGATTTTCGCATGGCTGAAAAGCAGCTTGATAAAATATCAGAACTAATCGGTATGAAAATCTCGGGAGAATACTTTGCCGCGATGGATTATCACCTTGACTGGATTTATGCCAGCTTATTCCTAACCCACAATAATGCCGATAAAGCTTTTGAACGAAACTTCATAGAAAAAGATGGCATTAAAATCGACTATCAAATATCAGGAACTCAAGAGGATGTCGACTTTCTTCTTGCCTTTGTTGATCACGAAAACACAACCCATATTGTAATGATTGAGGCTAAAGGCGATAGCTACTTTAGCAATGCTCAGTTAGACAGCAAAAACAAACGGTTCAAGGCTATTTTCGGCAACGAAAATACATGGCCAAATGTAAAACCTCATTTTTTAATTTGCAGCCCCCAAAAACCACAAAAGATCAACATTGAGGAACCTGCTTATTTTATTTTTAACAAAAGTCTGGAGCAGGCTTGGTTTCAGCTCTATATGAGCGATGACAAAAACAAAGTAACTCGATGCAATAAAGACAATAAAGCATGTAATACAGGTACACATTGGAAGATTGAAAACCGTCATTAGAAAAAACTACGTTAGCTCAAGTGGACTGGGCAATACCATACTTAACAATAAAATACATTCACCACAAAGTATAAATCAGTTCAGGAAGTATATGACAAGCAAACATATTTTGATAGCAAAAATACTATTTATCATTTCCGCATTATGTGGATTGGTTGTTTCCGCAGCTCTTGGATACATTTTCTCTGATAGCTTTAGCGTAAATGGCATTACCATATCATTGATTGGTGCAGCATTAGTTATCGCATTTCACTACTGCGCCTATCTTGGCTTGATTCAACAATCTTTTGGAATGGCAATCATTTTTTGGATTTATATAGTACTAAATCTGTTTAGCATTCCTATTGGGACGATATTTTCTATAACGTTGATATATTTTTGGAATCAACAAAGAAAACCACATTTATCCCCTATCTAAATAAAAACCGCAGCCTTGAGCTGCGGTTTTTATTTCTATTCCCCAAACACTTTTTCACTCAGGCTAAAAGACTACTTCCCCAACCCCTTGCACTGCTCTCCCCCTGCGGCGGGATAGGTGGTGAGCGTCTCATAGAGGGCGGCGCGCAGGCTGCCGGATTGGCAGAAGTCGCAGCTGCCGCCGGCGTCGATATCGGTGATGCGGGCGCCTTGCGGCCCGTCCTGTACCAGATAGGTGCTGACAAAACGGTAGGTGCCGCTGGGGGCGTCAAGCGGCGTGCCCGGCTCGCCAAAGGTGAAGCGCACCTTGACCTCGCTGCGATCCCGGCTGCCGGCGATGGCGCGCGACGAGAGGATCTCCGAGCCCAGCAGGTTATCCCAGGCGTTGGGCAGGAAGGGGTTGCCCTCGACAAAGGGGGGCTTCTCGTCGGGGGCCTCGCGGGTGGCTATTTCGCGCGCCTTTGAGGCGGCATTGAGCAGGCAGAGCAGCTCGGGGGAGACGATAGTGGGCAGCGTGCCGCCAAGATCGCTCTGATAGAGGCCACTCGGTTTGACTTGGCGCTCCCAGTCGAGAAACTGGGCTACCTTGGCCTTGGCGCGGGCACTGGCGGCCGGATCGAGTTTGCCGCTGGTGGTGGTGCCCGCATGGGCCGGGGCGATCAGGGCCGCCGCAGAGAGGGCCAGTGCCAGCACGGGCCAGCTGGATATCTTCATGGTGCCATCTTCCTTATGTTCGCTTGCATGGGCCGCGCCTTGAACAAAGCGCCGTGCCCTGAAAAAAAGAGCGCAGCCCAAGGGCTGCGCTCTGCGTCAGATCGTCAACCGGCGGCCCTTAGGCACGGCGCCAGCTGGTCTTGCCGGCGCTGTCTTCCAGCACGATACCCATCTCGGTGAGACGGTTGCGGGCGGCATCCGCCGCGGCCCAGTTCTTGTCGGCACGGGCCTGATTACGCTCGGCGATCAGGCGCTCGATTTCGGCAACCTCTTCATCCGCTTCGTCACCCTTCAAGAAAGCTTCGGGGTCTTGCTGCAGGATGCCGAGCACGGCGCCCAGCTCGCGCAGACGGGCGCCCAGCGCGGCGGCAACGGCCATGTCTTCACCCTTCTGGCGGTTGATTTCGCGCACCAGATCGAACAGGGCGGAGTAGGCTTCCGGGGTGTTGAAGTCGTCGTCCATCGCTTCCTTGAAGCGCGCCACCTGCTCGTCGCCACCGGCAGCAGCGGCCACCGGCAGATCGCGCAGGGCGGTGTACATCCGCTCCAGCGCGGCGCGGGCTTGCTTCAGGTTATCTTCCGAGTAGTTGAGCTGGCTGCGGTAGTGGCCAGACATCAGGAAGTAACGGACGGTTTCGGCGTCGTAGTGGGCAAGCACATCGCGGATGGTGAAGAAGTTGCCAAGGGATTTGGACATCTTCTCTTTATCCACCATCACCATGCCGCTGTGCATCCAGGTGTTGACGTAGTCGCCACCGTGGGCGCAGCAGGACTGGGCGATCTCGTTCTCGTGGTGCGGGAACTGCAGATCGGAGCCGCCGCCGTGGATGTCGAAGTGGTTGCCAAGGTGCTTGGAGTTCATGGCGGAGCACTCGATGTGCCAGCCAGGACGGCCCGGGCCCCAGGGGCTTTCCCAGGTCGGCTCGCCCGGCTTGGACATCTTCCACAGCACGAAGTCCAAGGGGTTGCGCTTGGCATCGACCACGTCGACGCGGGCACCGGCTTGCAACTGCTCCAGATCCTGACCGGAGAGCTTGCCGTAGTCGGCATAGGATTCGACGATAAACATCACGTCGCCGTTATCCGCCACGTAGGCGTGCTCTTTTTCCAGCAGGGATTGCACCAGCTCGATGATCTCTTCGATGTGCTGGGTGGCGCGCGGTTCGATATCCGGGCGCACCATGCCGAGGGCGTCGAAGTCGGCGTGCATGTCGCCGATCAGACGCTCGGTCAGCTCGTCGCAGGTCACTTGGGTCTCGGCGGCACGCTTGATGATCTTGTCATCCACGTCGGTGATGTTGCGCACATAGGTGAGGTCGTAACCGGCGTAACGCAGGTAGCGAGCCACCACATCAAAGGCGACGAAGGTGCGGCCGTGGCCGATATGACAGTGATCGTAGATGGTGACACCACACACATACATGCCCACCTTGCCCGGGTGGATAGGTTTGAATTCTTCTTTTTGACGAGTGAGTGTGTTGTATATCTTCAGCATCTTCTAACCACTGCCTGTGAGTAAAATGGTTGGTCATGATACCCCGTTCAGGGGCAGAAAACGAGGCAGAAAACGTGGCCAATCCCGCCTGCCAGCACGGTTACGGCGCCAGAGAGACTATGCCGCCAGCCCCTGATGGGCTAGAATTGCCACCACTTTATGCCATACACCTGCGGGCACTTCGTCGTCCGCATCAAATGAAAGGACATATCATGGTCACTCTGCACACCAATCACGGCGACATCACCCTCACCCTGAATGCTGAAAAAGCCCCGGAAACCGTGGCCAACTTCCTGCAATACTGCCGTGACGGTCACTACGACAACACAATCTTCCACCGTGTTATCGACGGCTTCATGATCCAGGGCGGCGGCTATGCCCCGGGCTTTGAAGAGAAAGACACCCGCGCCCCCATCAAGAACGAAGCGGCCAACGGTCTGTCCAACAAGATCGGCACCATCGCCATGGCCCGCACCATGGAGCCGCACTCTGCCAGCGCCCAGTTCTTCATCAACGTGAACAACAACGACTTCCTCGACTTCAAATCCGCTACCACTCAGGGCTTCGGCTACTGCGTATTCGGTGAAGTGACCGCCGGCATGGACGTGGTCAACAAGATCAAGGGCGTCAAGACCGGCAACTACGGCCGCATCCACCAGGACGTTCCGACCGAAGACGTGGTGATCACCAAGGTGACCCTTGCTGACTGATCTCTGCCGACTCGGCACTGACAAAACTGCGGCCCCGGCCGCAGTTTTTCCATCTGCCTCCCCCACTGCCAGCCCAAACTGGCGCCGCCTCGACTATCTGGCCCACGGCAACCCGCGCCAGCGCTCGGCCCATGCCCTGCTCACCGCCGGTGTGTGGGATGAGCTGGCAACGCAGTGCGCCGATCTGGCGCTGGTGAGCACGCTCGCCATCGGCCTCGATCGGCCGGGCAGCGATCTCGATATCCTCTGCCAGCATCCTGATCCGGCGGCGTTTGCCGCTACTTTTGCAGAGCAAGGCTGGCAGGCGAGCCCCAAGGGCGACAATGTCTGGCTGCTGGAGCGCACCTTTCCCCGCCTCGACCAACACAGTGCCGATAGCGGTTGCGATCAAAGCGAGGCCAGCTGGCCGGTGGAGCTGTACGTCACCCCCGCCCCTATCGAGACGCTGAATGGCTGGCGCCACCTCACCCTGATGGCGGCCCTGCTCGAGCACTTTGGCGATGACTTCTACCGCGAAGTGCTGCGCCTGCGCCTTGAAGAGGGATTGAAAGGGGAAGCAGCCATGTGCCGGTTGCTGGGTCTGGCGGGCGATCCTTACGCCGCGCTGCTGACGCTGGAGGGGCAGGAGCTGGCCCATCTGGTGTGGCCCGCCGCTATCGCGACTCCCGAAGCGGATGCGACCAGCAGCAACGGCTCGGCCATGCGCACCCTCTTTATCAGCGACATTCACCTGTGCAGCGTTCGGCCCAATATGACCGCCGCACTGGTGCACTTTCTGGCCAAGGAGGCGGTGGGCGCCGATGCCCTCTATGTGCTCGGCGATCTCTTCGAGTTCTGGATTGGCGATGATGATCCCAACCCGCTCCATCAGGAGATGGCTGACGCCTTTCTGGCCCTGAGCCAGCAGAATGTGCCCATCTACTTTATCCACGGCAACCGCGACTTTCTGCTGGGGCAACAGTTTGCCAAACGCGCCGGCATCACCCTGCTGGCGGATCCGTGCGTGATCGAACTCTATGGCGAGCGGGTGGTGCTGAGCCACGGCGATCTGCTCTGCACCCTGGATGAGGGGTATCAGAAGTTTCGTCGCATCACCCAGCTCAAGTGGCTGCGCTGGCTGTTCCTGCGCCTGCCGCTCGCCCGCCGGCAGGCCATCGCCCGCAAGATGCGCGGCCAAAGCCAGATGGAGAACGCCCACAAGAGCCAGCGCATCATGGATGTAACGCCAGCTGCGGTTGACGAGATGCTGCGCCAGCACGGCTGCAAGGTGATGATCCACGGCCACACCCACAGACCCGCCATCCACCACTTCCAGCTCGATGGCGCGCCTGCCCGGCGTATCGTGCTGGGTGACTGGTTCGAGCAGGGCTCGGTACTGGTCTGCCGCCCCGGCGAGCAGCAGCTGGAGACAAGGCCGCTGGCAGCCGCACGCTGACAGCAGGTTCACAAGGCATCCGTAAAGAGAGGGGCGCGTCAGCAGTGACGCGCCCCTTGTTGTTTTGTTGCGGCAGCTCTACCGGTGCCCCCCGAAGCGCTGCACGCCGAGGCGGTGTTAGCGGCTGAAGTTGGGCTCCAGCGCATAGTGCTTGAAGCAGGCTTCCAGATTGCTGCGAATGGCCGGTGTCACGTTGATGAACTCCAGCCCGTAGACCTCGCCCTCGGCCTCCTGTTTCGACCACATCACTCTGGCGGTCACAGCCAGCGGTGTCTGGTTGCGATAGAGGTCGATGGAGGGTTTGGGGGTGTAGATCTTGAGCTCGACTTGCGCCTTTTTGGGCAATTCGAGGGACTGTACGGTACGCAGGCGCAGACCGGTCACGCTGAAGTCCTCGGTAATCGATTCATGGAAGCTGCCAGCGGCCTCGACCTTCACCATCATGTGCTGATACATACGGGGGGCGCCGCGCAGCTCGTGTTCGGCGCGATCGACGCTGCTGGCCGCCTCGAAGCGGAACTGCTCCATGATATCGCGCAGCTGGCTCGACTCTTCATACAGGGTGCGGCTGATGATCCCGGTGGTCTGCACCTTCTCGGTATTCTCGGAGAGGGCGTGCAGCAGATCGTGCAGATGGGCATTGAGAGAGGCGAGCTTGTGCATCTGCTCGTCGCTGGTGGTGCGGATTTGGTCGGCGGCCCCGACACTGCGCTCAATCTCGCCCATCAAGCCGTTGATGGACTGGCTCGCCTCGTGGGCCTTGTCCATGGTGAGGTGGGTGCGGGCAATCACGCTCTTCACCGTGGTTTCGTTCTCGCCGATAAGCTGGCTCAGGGTGGTGACAATCCCGTTGATCTCTTTGGTCGCCTGTCCGGCATGGTTGGCCAGCTTGCGCACCTCGTCAGCCACCACGGCAAAACCGCGACCATGTTCACCGGCACGGGCCGCTTCGATGGCAGCATTGAGGGCCAGCAGGTTGGTCTGCTCGGTGATGGCAGTGATGGACTGGGTGATCACCTGGATCTTCTGGCTTGCCTCGCTCAGCTGGCGAGTCTTCTGCTCGGCCTGCTGCGCTTCGGTCACTGCGCGGCGCATCTCCTCGATGTTCTCGCTCATCACCCGGGTGCTGTTGTTGGCACTCTGGTAGGCCAGTTCGGCCTGCTGCCCGACCTGAGCGGCCAGACCCGATACCGCCTCGGCCGCGCAGGAGAGATCGTTGCTGGCACGGCTCACCTCACCGGAGTGGTGCTGCTCGGTCTGGGCCGCATCCGTGATGGTTCTGGAGATATCGGAGATCTGATAGGAGGATTGGGCCAGCTGGCGGGTACGCAGGTCAATCTGGCGCATATGACCGCTAAGCTGCTCGGCCATCATGCGCATGGTGCCCAGCACGCTGTTGCCACCAAAGCGGGTCTCGATCCTGACGGTCAGGTTGCCGGCTGCGATCTCGGCAGCGACCCGGGCGGCATAGTCCGGCTCGCCCCCCAGAGTGCGCATCAGATGGCGATACTGGATCAGATAGGCCATTGCTACAAAGAGCAGGGAGACCAGCCCGGCCCCGAGGCTTATCCAGAGTGACAGGGCCTTGGCCTCGTCCCGACTGGCGATGGCGCTGGCAATACGGTTGTCGAGCTCGTGGGAGATGCGATCGAGCTTCCCGGCGCCATTCTCGACCATGGCATCAAACCCGTCCGGGCTGGTCATGATGGCGTTGCCGGCCTCCCGCCCCTTCTGGACATAGGCGTTGACCATGACGATCCCTCTCTCCTGCAGCTGCCTGGCCACGTCCTGCATTGGCAGGATCTCGTCGGTGAGATCCGGCAGGGTGCGAGCCAATGTATCGAGATTTTTCAACGCATCATCACGGTAGGTAGCCGCCTCGGCGATCCCCTCTTCGGTATCGCCGGTCACCGAGGCATCGGTCAGAAACTGCTGGATCTGCACCAGATCGAATCGGGTTGCCTGGAAGGTCGATTGAGCACGCTCCAGGAGGTCAACCTTCTCCTGGGCTCGCAGCTGGGTTTGACTACTCCAGATGGAGACCACAGAGGCCACCAGCAGCGGCACCGCCACCAGTATGCCACCCTTGATCATCATCCACTTGACGGAGCTCCCTCTCACCGGTTTGTGCGAGGCGATAGCAGCCTCTTTCAGCTCGAAGGTGTTGTTGTGCAAGAGTCCTTGTGCTGTAGCCATGGCATCACCTCATAGACCCGTTGCAGGACGGAAAAACCATTCCAGCAAGGGATCCAACTACACGATGCCAAGCTGGCATCTCAACAACGCATAAGCTGTGCCAACAAAAAAACCGGTTTATTGCATCACTCTGTTTTCAAAATGGGAAAAACAGATTCTTGATCCAGATCAATCCAGCAAGATGCAATGCAATTTGCAAAAGCGGCGTCAGTGCTTTGCCAACTGAGGGCAAGCTCAGTGACATACCTCCTGCGTCATAACAAGTCCGACAGCTTGTGACCAGCCAAGGGGGTGGAGCCCTTCGCATCGCCAGCCGCATCCCTATAATGTGCCCCTCACATAAACAGAGAGGAGTGACTCATGGGTTTCATCACCTGGATTATTTTGGGATTGCTGGTTGGCATGCTGGCCAAGTGGATCATGCCGGGCCGCGACGGTGGTGGCTTCTTCATGACCGCCCTGCTGGGGATTGTCGGCGCCATGGTCGGCGGCTATGTGGGCACCTTGCTGGGTCTGGGCTCGGTGACCGGCTTCAATATTTCGAGCATCGCCATCGCCACCGTGGGAGCCCTTATCGTCCTGTTTGTCTTCAACAAGATCCGCAGCTGACAACCCAACGCCATCTTATGTGTAGATAAACAGGGCACCGCGAGGTGCCCTCTCTTTTTGTATCACCTTCACGATTTTGCCTGCGGCAAGATCAGCCTGACCAACAAGCCCCCCAGCTGCGGGGCAGGCAGCAGCACCACCTCGCCGTGATGGTAGTGGGCGATGTCGCGCACCAGTGCCAGACCAAGCCCTGCCCCCGGCTGTTCGCTCCCCTGCTCGAGGCGCTGGAACGGCTGCCAGACCCGCTCTGCCAGCTCGGGGGCAATGCCGGGACCGCTATCCTCCACCTCCAGCCAGATCTGCCCGTTGCTTCGCACCACCCGCGCCGTCACCGTGCCGTGGGGCGGGGTGTATTTGATGGCGTTGTCGAGCAGATTGGCACAGAGCTCCCCGAGCAGCAGCGGCTCCCCTACCACCATGATGGCGGACTCCTCCCCTTCGTAACCGAGATCTATCCCCTTGCTGCGGGCCTGCGCCAACCGCGACAGACAGGCCTGCTGCACCAGCGCCGTCAATTCGATGGGATCCCGCAGGCGCAGCCCGGAGCACTCGTCCGATTTGAGCCGGGCCAGCAGCAGGAGCCGCTCGGTCAGGGCGATGGTGTGATCGAGCCGCACTGCCATGGCATCGAGACTTTCGCTCATCAGGGCGGGATCGCCACTACCGCGCGCTACCTCAACCTGGGTTTTCAGGATGGTGAGCGGGGTGCGCAGCTGATGGGCGGCATCAGCGCTGAAACGTTCCTGCCGGGCCACCAGCTGACGCAAGCGGGCCAGCTGGCGATTGAACGCCTGCACCAACGGCCGGGTCTCCTGCCAGGGGAGCAGATCCGGCAAGGGAGCGAGCGTGGCGGCATCGCGGCGCAGGATCTCCCGCGACAAACGGCGCATCGGGGTGAGCAGCCGCTTGAGCAACAGATAAGCGAGCAGCAGGGTGAGCACCACCAGCGCCCCCTGGGTCAGCACGGCCGACCAGAGCAGCTGCTGTGCCAGTTGCTGGCGGCCGAGCAGGGTTTCCGCCACCGTGATGCGGGCCATGCCGGTGACGCCCCCCTCGCCTACCGGTTGCAGCAGCATAACGGCGCGAATTGGCGCCTCCTGATAAATTTCGTCATAGAAGTAAGCGAGCGCCGGATAGCGGTCGGTCAGGGGCGTACCGTCCGGCATGCGGGGCAAGTCGTCAAAGCCGGAGATGACCCTATCGTCGATGCCGCGCACCTGATAGAAGAGGCGATCGCGCATGTTGCGCTCGAAGCTGTCGAGCACCACATAGGGCACATCCACCTCGAGGATGCCATCGCTTGCCGTCAGCCGCTCGGCGACGGTGCGGGCCGAGGCGAGCAGGGTGCGATCATAGGCCGATGTGGCCGCCGCCAGCGCGCCGTAGTAGCTGTACCAGGCCGAGGCAGCCCAGAGGATCAGCAAGGGGCCGCCCAGAAACAGCAGCAGTTGATTGAGCAGGGAGCGACTAATGGGAGGCCTCCGGCGCCGCTTCCAGCAGATAGCCCAGCCCGCGCAGGGTGGTGATCACCACCCCGCTGCCCACCAGCTTTTTGCGCAGCCGGTGGATATAGAGGTCGATGCTGTCGAGCCCCGCCTCGTCATCGAGGTTGAACACCTGCTCGAACAGCTGCCCTTTGGCGACGGGGCGCCCGTGGCGGTACATCAACGCCGTCAGCAGCGCCTGCTCGCGCGGAGTCAGGGCCAGCCGGGCATCGGCCAGCAGAAAATAGCCGTCGGGATGCAGGGTCAGGCGCCCCAGCCGCAGCTCGGCGCCGCCACTTTCGCTGCGCCGCAGCAGGGCCCGCAGCCGGGCATCCAGCTCCCCCAGATCGAATGGCTTGGCCAGATAGTCATCGGCACCGGCATTGAGACCGCAGATCCGCTCCTCCACCGCGCCGCGGGCGGTGAGCAGCAGCACCGGCAATCCCTGCCCCCGGCTGCGCAACCGGCCGAGTACCGCCAGCCCGTCGAGCTTGGGCATCTCGATATCGAGCACCGCCAGCGCGTATTTTTCGTGGCGCAGCAGGTGATCGGCCCGGGCGCCGTCAGCCACCCAATCCACCGCGAAACCGGCGCTGGTGAGCGCCCGCGACAACCAGTGGGCCAGTTCGTGATTGTCTTCTGCCAACAGCAAGCGCATCCCTATCCCCTTGTTCTTAACGACGGCGTGCAACCACAGTGCTGCAACTGCATCCATTCACTCTGCCTGAGCGGAACAAGGTGCGATCACGGTCACACTCCCGCCAATTGGTCAGCGATTGAAAGGTGAATGAAAGGTTGTTGTTTTAACAATTTCGCATCACTTCGTCCATCGACGGAGTCACACCGAGAAAAAACAACGACAAGATGGAGCACACAACCATGAAGCAACGTAAACGTCATGCCCTCGCCCTGCTGACCCTGCTCGGCGCCCTGCCGCTGCAGGCGGCCGAGAGTGCCACCGCCCCGAGCCGTACCGAATGCATCGCACCGGCCAAACCGGGCGGTGGTTTCGATCTCACCTGCAAGCTGTTGCAGGTGAGCCTGCAGGAGACCGGCACCATCGACAAACCGATGCGGGTCACCTATATGCCGGGCGGGGTCGGTGCCGTGGCCTACAACGCCATCGTGGCACAGCGCCCTGCCGAAGCGGGGACTGTGGTCGCCTTCTCCGGTGGCTCTCTGCTCAACCTCTCTCAGGGGAAATTTGGCCGTTACGGGGTGGATGATGTGCGCTGGCTGGCGGCGGTAGGGACCGATTACGGCATGATCGCGGTGCGCCATGATGCCCCCTATCAGAACCTCAAGGATCTGGTGAATGCCATGGCAAACGACCCCAACAGCGTGGTCATCGGGGCGGGAGCTTCCATCGGCAGTCAGGACTGGATGAAGACGGCGCTGCTGGCCAAACAGGCGGGCGTTGATCCGCACAAGATGCGCTACGTCGCCTTTGAAGGGGGCGGCGAGCCGGTCACCGCGCTGCTGGGCAACCATGTGCAGGCGGTCTCCGGCGATCTGAGCGAGATGGTGCCCTATATCGGTGGCGACAAGCTGCGGGTGCTGGCGGTGTTCGCCAAAGAGCGGCTGCCCGGCAAGCTGGCCACCATTCCCACCGCCAGGGAGCAGGGTTATGACCTGGAGTGGCCGGTGATCCGCGGCTTCTATGTCGGTCCCAAGGTGAGCGACAGCGAATACCAGTGGTGGAAAGAGACCTTCGATCAGCTGGTGAAAACCGACACCTTCAAGGCGCAGCGAGATCTGCGCGGCCTGTTCGAGTTTGATCTGACCGGGGATGCGCTCGACAGCTACGTCAAGACCCAGGTGGCGCAATATCGCGAGCAGGCCAAGGCCTTCGGTCTGGCCAAGTAGGAGCCGCAGCCATGAGCGATCGCATCTTTGCCGCCATCTGGCTGCTGCTCTGTCTGGCGGGGGCCTCCCTCGCCTGGCAGTACCAGAGCGAATACAGCTATGAGCCGCTGGGGCCACGTCCCTTTCCGCTCGGGATCCTCGGCCTGATGGCACTCTGTGCCCTGCTCCTGCTACGCCGCCAGCCGGACACCGTCAGCTGGCCGCCGCTGCGTACCCTGCGCCACCTCGCCATCATGGTGGCAGCGCTGGCCGGTTACGGCGCCAGCTTCGAGTGGCTGGGCTTTCCGCTGGCTACCGCCCTGCTCACCTTTGTGCTAGGGAGCCTGTTTGGTGCCTCGGCCAAAGCCGCCCTGCTCTCCGGCATCGTCGGCGGGCTGGTGCTCTATTTCGCCTTTGACAGGCTGCTGGATGTCACCCTGCCCCTCGGCGTCTGGTTCTCTTAAGGAGTCAATATGGATACCTGGATGTACCTATCCCAGGGCTTTGCGGTGGCACTCACCCCGGAGAATCTGGTGATTGCCCTCATCGGCTGCTTTGTCGGCACCGTGGTCGGCCTGCTGCCGGGCCTTGGCCCCATCAACGGCGTCGCCATCCTGTTGCCGCTGGCCTTTGCCCTGAAACTGCCCCCCGAATCGGCGCTGATCCTGCTCGCCACCGTCTATATCGGTTGCGAATATGGCGGGCGGATCTCCTCGATCCTGCTCAACGTACCGGGAGATGCCGCAGCCATCATGACTGCGCTGGATGGCTACCCCATGGCCCAGCAGGGCAAGGCGGGAGTGGCCCTCTCCATCTCGGCGGTCAGCTCCTTTGTCGGCTCCATGCTCGCCATCGGCGGGATCATTCTGTTCGCCCCGGCACTGGCACGCTGGTCGCTCGCCTTCGGGCCGGCGGAGTATTTCGCCCTGATGGTGTTCGCCATCGCCTGCCTTGGCAGCATGATGAGCCAGAACCCGCTCAAATCCTTTATGGCTGCGCTGATCGGGCTGGGGCTCGCTACCGTCGGGGTGGATGCCAACACCGGTATCTATCGCTTCACCTTCGACAGCGTGCACCTCTCGGACGGGGTGCAGTTTATCGTGGTGGTGATCGGTCTCTTCTCGGTGAGCGAGATCCTGCTGATGCTGGAGCACACCAGCGGTGGCGGCAAGCTGGTGCGCACCACCGGGCGGATGCTGTTCAACTTCAAGGAGCTGGTCTATTGCACCGGCACCATGCTGCGCTCCTCCACCATCGGCTTTTTCGTCGGCATTCTGCCGGGCGCCGGCGCCACCATCGCCAGCGCCATCACCTACATGAGCGAGAAGCGGCTGGCGGGGCCCAATGCCAAATTCGGCGAAGGGGATATTCGCGGCGTGGCAGCGCCAGAGGCGGCCAACAACGCGTCAGCCTGCGGCTCCTTTATCCCCATGCTCACCCTGGGGGTGCCGGGGTCGGGCACCACGGCGGTGATGATGGGGGCGCTGACCCTCTACAACATCACCCCGGGCCCCACCATGTTCACCGAACAACCCGATGTGGTGTGGGGATTGATCGCCGCCCTCTTGCTGGCCAACGTCATGCTGCTGGTGATGAACATCCCCATGGTGGGTATTTTCACCCGCATGCTCTCCATCCCGCTCTGGTTTCTGGTGCCCGCCATCGCCAGCGTCTCGGCGGTGGGGGTCTATGCGGTGCACAGCACCACCTTTGACCTGCTGCTGATGGTGGGCCTCGGAGTCTTTGGCTACCTGCTGCGCAAAATGCACTTCCCCATGTCACCGCTCATTCTGGGCTTCGTGCTGGGTGAAATGCTGGAGCAGAACCTGCGCCGCGCCCTCTCCATCAGCAATGGCGATACCGCCATCCTGTGGAGCAGCAGCATCAGCCAGACTCTGCTGGTGCTGGCCATTGCAGTGATCACCCTCCCCCCGCTGGTTCGCCTGCTGGGCCGCCGCAACCCAGTCGTGGCCGCCACAGATGCCAGCGCAGAGCAAAGCTCCTGACAACCGGAGTGTTCTGCACACAAATGCAAGAAGGGCCCCACCATGTGGGGCCCTTCTCATTTCATCTAACAGCACAAAGTTGTGCCAGAGGTCATGACCAAAGAAAGCTACCAGATAAAGCCCGTCAACAGGCTGGACGATGTCACGCAAAAGGATGCACAGATTGCTGTTGGCAAAAATAGAGCAGCCGAACCGAAAGGCTGTGTGGACACATTGGCGACATTCGGACAAAACAAAAAGGCCGCTATTGCTAAATAACTGATCCCAATAGTGCTACATCTTTGCTGTACCATAGCTATTCCCTGGGAAAGGAGACACTGTATCCATGAAGTGTTTCACTCGGGCCAGCAGGCTGGCCATTCCTCTACATTGATGATTGCGCGTGATGGTTTCATGTAACTTGTGCCACAGCCGTTCTATGTGATTAACCCAAGGGCTGTAAACTGGCTGGAACACCAGGCAGAACTTGGGGTTCTTCTTAAACATCGCTCGGTCTATTTGCTTTTGTGAATGATGTAGTTATCGAGGATCAGCGTGATAGTTTTGGCTCGTCGGTAATGGTGACGCAGCTTTTCCAGCATGGCGATAAACAGGGATGAGTTTTTCTTTATCCCACTGACGTAAAGCACTCTTCCGTTGCCTGCATGGAGAGCGCCTGCCAGGTAATGTTTCGCGTTCTGTCCCGGTGTGACAACCCGCTTTTGCTGCGCTCTGAACATCTAGTCGGCCCCTAATTTGGGATTGAGGTCTATATCGACTTCATCCTCATAAAACACCGGATTATCGGCATCACAGCGGGCCAGTGCCTCGTCGATATTCGCCATTTTCTCCTGATAGGCTGGGTCTTTTATCCGCAAGGTCGGCACGGGCCTGCGCCAGACAATACCCATACGAGGTAACCATCGACGAAGTGTGGAGGCGGCCACATTGAGACCTGTTAACCGATTGATTTTGATAGCCAATAGTTCGGTACACCAGCGGCTGCGCTGATAACCAAAATCTTGCGGAGAGAACTGCATGAGCAGCACCAGTAAGGTGACAATCTTGGCGACAGGTAGGACCGGGGCACGGCCAGCCGGTAAGGCTTCTAACGCCCCCACACCTTCATCTCGATACCACCGAAGGGCGTTGTTGCCCAAATCAACGAGCAAGTCATGACTTCCCCAGCTCCTGGTTACCACTACACTCGGGGCTTTCTGACAGGCAAGCCCAAGGTATTCAGCTTGTTTATGGCGCTAACATACGTCATGACTTCTCCCACTTGGCCGTTGTAGTTACGCAGACTGATTTTCCCCGCCAGCAACTGCTTGAACCGATACATTGTCGTCTCTGCCAGCGAGCGATGGTGATACCCCGATATCTTCTTCCAGTGCCCCAGCCCTTCCTTGCGCATTACCAGCACAGCCTCATTTCTTGGATGTCCCTTTTTCCAGAGTCCAGCGTTCTTGCGAGGCGGGATACAGGCTGTCGCCCCTTTGCACGAGATCAGCTGATGGCTGGCTTTGCTGTCATACGCGCCATCCGCATAAACACGTCCCAGCTTGCGCCGCAGTGGATTGAGCAGAGTCGGCAACACCTCGACATCATGGACATTCTCTAGCGAGATTTCCGCTGCCACGATATCGTGAGTGGCCGGGTCTACTGCGAGATGCAACATGCGCCAGACTCGCCGTTTCTCGGCGCCGTGTTTTCTGACCTTCCACTCACCTTCACCAAACACCTTCAGCCCGGTTGAGTCGATAACCAAGTCGGTAATGCGTTCCTTTGGGGGCTGTCGATAAGCCACCGTCACCGAGCGTGCTCGCTTGCTGACACAACTGTAATCGGGGGCACAAAGCGGTATGTTCATCAACTCGAACAGGGAGTCGAGTAGTCCCTGAGTGGCCCGCAGAGTGAGGTTAAAAATCCCCTTGAGCATCAGGAAGGTACAGATGGTCTGGTCGGTGTAGAGCTGACTACGGCCCCGGCGCCCATGATGGTCGTGGTGGAACCAGTTATCCATGGCGCCTGCATCAACCCAGAAGGTGAGGGAACCACGGCTAATCAAAGACTTGTTGTATTAAGGCCAGTTGGTGATGGGGTGAAGCGACGCGCCCATAATACGGACTTGAAGAGGATGGTGGTGATAAAATCACCAAGTTCTCAGTTAGTTCCACTCAAGCTGTTTCGATTTGGGCAACAACGCCCATGAACAGTCAAATTCATACCTTATCTTGCTGTTCCTAGAGCTGATCATCTTCACCTGGTGGTGGGTAAAATATCCCCTTCTGGGTTTAAGAGCACGGGTGAGCTGGTTTGGCTTCCATCAACTGACGAATTGCTTTAAAGCTCCGTACTGCAGCCTTGGTGGCGACAGGATTAACCAGCCAACCAGGCAGATTATCACCGGGATTTGTATAGCTCTGAAGACGGATCAGAGTTGAGCCATTTGGCTGTGGTATCGCTTCCCATGCCCCTTTACTGATGCGAATCCGCTTTAATCCCACATGAGGCACCAGCACATCGGGAACAGCCCAAACCTTTAAACTCAGTGTGCAATCCACGGCTCTGGTCAGCAGAGAGCGAGTGATCAACTCCCGGTCTTCTAACGGCCAAGGAGCAGAAAGCAAGGTGTAGACAATATCCTCATTGGCGGATGGTCGTGCGAGCAGCCTCACTTCACGGCTTTCTGGCAACCAGACTTGATGGTTTTCGGTATCCCGTAACACATCGAGTAAGGTCAATGGTGAGGCAGTCACCAGCATCTCCAGCCTCATCTCCACAAACGAGCCCGGCCGATGGGGGCGAACCCACAGGGTGACCCCCTCATCTTGCTGCTGGAGTAACCATGTTTGTGCCCAGCAGCCTTGAGCAAAGAGTAATAGGGCTATAAGCCAGTGTTTACGCATAGATGTTACAGCCCGAATAGAGACCCATTTAGAGGCTAGTTGGTCGATATTTTCTTTCACGCCTGGCATAGGCAATCTGTCTAATTTTGGATCACCTTACACACAACCTGAGGGAAGGGTTCTCGATAAAGAACAAATTACACTTTGCTTCTCTTATATTCAGCCCCCGGCAAAATGCCTTCCAGACAAACGTGTGACCTCGATCGACTGATTGCATTGTATATATGAAAAAAAATGGTGGCTACAGCTCCCCTATAGGCCACGTCATTCTAGGGTTTGTCGTGTAGCCATCCCCACAAAAAGTGGTGGCCACAGGTGGCTACACGCCTCTTACTCGGTCGCTACACTCCCTGCTTGGTGTTATTCATCATCTCCTTTATCACCCAATACTCGTTCATCCAGCACATAGGGCCCTCATCGCCTTCCCCTTACCTAGCAACCGCAGTATCGCAGTCGCTAATCCTTTTCTTGACTTGTGAGTTGATAGCCGGCCTCAAGGCACATGGGTAAATGTGACCTAATACACAAGAATGCCATCTCGTCTTGGAACACATCTTCTGAGTTGATAACGATCAAGCAAAATCATACCGTCTGGTCGGTATGATTCAGTAATGAACATGGAAACAGCACACCGTAAAAAAGATCCTGTCCGTTTGCAGGAACAACTGCTGGAGTCAGCAGCCACAATCGCGGCTCGAGACGGCATCGCAGCTCTGTCTTTGAATGCCGTAGCCACGGAAGCAGGTGTGAGCAAAGGTGGATTACTACACCATTTCCCTAATAAGCAAGCACTGATCTTTGCTCTCTTTGCTCGTCTACTGGCAATTATGGAAGAGGCTATTTCAGCACTGATGGCTGCTGACAAGACTGAATATGGCCGTTTTACTCGTGCTTACCTGCACTATCTTTCTGCCCCTGAATTGACGGACACCCAGGAGAGTCGCCAGTTAATGGTACTTTCATTGGCCATGCCAGATGAACCAGTGTTGCGCAAATGTTGGCGTGACTGGATGCTGGCACATCTAGAGCAAGGAGATGAGTTGGACAATAGCCATACTGGTACGCTGGTACGTTATGCCGCGGACGGTATTTGGCTATCGGAGTTAACCGAAGGGCGCACCATGATTGCAAAGCACCGTCAGGCGCTGGTTGAAACTTTGCATAATATGACGCTCCCCATATAAAGCACATGGATTGAGGCCGAGATGCGCTACTTCATCAATGCCCGCTTCATTTATGATGCGACAGATGGATCCTTGACTCATCGGGAAAGTGTTGAGCCGGACAGTCAATTATCCATTACCGCCAATTCGCTTTTTTATTTTTTCTTGCGAAATACAGGGATCGTGAGCCGAGATGAGGTGCTTAAAAAAGTCTGGGATGATAACGGATTAACTTCATCGAACAGCAATCTCAACCAATACCTGAGCATATTGCGCAAGGCTTTTCGCCAGTACGATATAGACAATATCATCATCACGGTATCGCGCGGTTATTTACAGCTGAATCCAGACGTCATAATTGAACCTATCGATGATGCTCCCGCGCCACCCAATGAAATAGCGACCCCACCGGCCATGGTGGCAACCGCCGAACCAGTAATTGAGCCTGCAGAGTGGCAACTTCCCCTCACTCCACACTCACGAGGAATATGCTGGTATATCGCTGGTAGCTGCATGCTCGTTTTTGCCCTACTACTGGTGGCATTCAGTCTGTTGAATGACCGTGAGCCCCGCCCCCTTTCAATGACACAGATCCCCAATAACCAGTGCGAATTGCTGGCCAGCGACGAGATGCTGCGATCGGTCAGCGCCACTGCCTACGGTGAGCATTTCGACCAGGTGCGGCAGCGTTTAAACATCAACTGCAAACCCGGCGAACGTTTTCTGTTTTTCTACGGAGATAGACTGGAGACCAACGGTTTGGGCAGGGTATTTCTTGCCCACTGCGCCATGCACGAAGACAACCCGTTCAGCTATTGCGATAACTATTTTTACTACTCTTGGAAGCCGTGATGAAACTTGCGCCGCGTCCCTTCTTTCTTTTGTCCTGCTCAGTATTCCTAGCTGCGGCAGTCTATGCCTGTTATCAGCTACCTACCGAAAATGATGGAGTCATGAGCTGCGCCACTAAAGGCATTATGCGTTTTGAAGACATGAACAAAGAGAACGTGAACGGTAATATCCACTTCAACTTTGGCCACCAGGGAAAGGGCTCAATGGTAGTTGAAGGCTATACCGACTCGGCCGCCGGCTGGCTCTACCTCCAGCGCTATGTCACGTTCACTTACAACAGCAGCCGTGTCTCAACCACCGAACGCCAGTACCACATCAACAAATGGGAGGCGAGCGCCTCCTCCATCGATCAGTCACCGGATGTGGTCTTCGACTACTTCATGCGTGAGATGTCCGATAGTCACGATGGGTTGTTCCTGAGTGCACAGCGGCTCAATCAGCAGGCGATACTACTGAGCTCCATCAACTCGCCACTCTGGATCTGCACCCTCAAATCTGGCAGCAAACTGAACTAGTCCCGTCAATACTATGGATGCTCCGACCCAAGCGTCGATGACGCTGACACATATCGCCCTCCCCCAACAACGTGGCGGACTCAAATATCCTTGATGGCTCCCCACTCATGCGGCATGTCACCCCATTTTTCGTAAAGACAGCCATGTAGTAATTGTCTCCCTGCTCTTTCTCCTGATTCTACTCCTATAGCGACACACGCCTCTTTCGTATCACACAACAGGGTCGGCCCCTTCCACTTTTCCAGCCCACCCATATGCTCTCTCAGCCTGCACACAATACCTGCCTCTTTTTTTGGCCCGCAGTCACCGCCTTATCACTCCCTCTTGCTACATCCCACTCACTTTCCACTTTTAGCGTCACCGGCAAAATATGAGCTCCGCCACAGTTAACAACTGGCTCAATTACCTCTCCGCCCCTATTAAGCAACAAGCCATTAACATATAGCGACGATATTTCCCTGAGCCTGAATCAGGCCTTATGCAAGGCGAAAACCCCCTCTCGACTGCAGCATGAATACATAAATTTCGCGTATAAAAACCATAAATAAAGAATAAAAAACTAAATATCGAATTTTATCAGATTCAAATTCCACAAACGGTACCAGTACCTATAGTGGCGGTTGAACGCCGCAACCGTGCATCAATGTCGTGATACGGACGGTGTTCCTTAACCACACAACACAACCTGTTCTGAGGAGATCACCATGGGTGATGCATTGGGGCTTATCGAAACTAAAGGTCTGGTGGCCTGCATTGAAGCTGCGGATGCCATGTGTAAATCCGCCAATGTCGAACTGATCAGCTATGAAAACATCGGCTCCGGCCTGGTCACTGTCATGGTGAAGGGGGATGTCGGCGCAGTGAAGGCGGCGGTGGATTCTGGCGTGGAGTCGGCACAGCGCATCGGTGAAGTGGTGACCTCGCTGGTTATCGCTCGGCCGCACAACGACATCAACAAAATCGTCATTAAACACAAGGCTTAAGGCTAGGAGAGTTCAAATGGGTGATGCATTGGGTTTGATTGAAACAAAAGGCCTAGTGGCCTGCATTGAAGCGGCTGATGCCATGTGCAAAGCAGCCAACGTCGAGCTGATCGGCTATGAGAACGTCGGCTCTGGCCTGGTCACCGCGATGGTGAAAGGCGACGTGGGGGCAGTCAAAGCCGCTGTGGACTCGGGTGTGGAGTCAGCACAACGCATTGGTGAAGTGGTGACTTCCTTGGTTATCGCCCGTCCGCACAGTGACATTAGCAAGATTGTCGCCCACTACAAAATTTCCGAATAACGGGAGAGAACATGATGAAAGAAGCACTTGGTCTGATTGAGACCAAAGGTCTGGTGGCCTGCATTGAAGCGGCGGATGCCATGTGCAAGGCCGCCAACGTCGAGCTGATCGGCTATGAGAACGTCGGCTCAGGCCTGGTCACAGCCATGGTGAAAGGCGACGTCGGCGCGGTCAACGCGGCGGTGGATTCCGGTGTGGAAGCGGCGAAACGCATTGGCGAAGTGGTCACCTCTCGCGTCATCGCCCGCCCGCACAACGACATCGAAAAAATAGCGGCGCAGCACAAGGCATAACCTGAGAGGGCACGCCCCGCCCGCACTTTTTTAGTCTGATGAAGGATAGATTCATGATTGAACTCGATACCGATTTGCTCTCCCGCCAGAACGCGAGAGAACTGGTGCGCAACGCCAAGCAGGCACAGGTGATTATGGCCACCTTTTCGCAGCAGAAAATCGACGCCATCGTGAAGAACGTGGCCGAAGAAGCCGCGCGCCATGCCGAAACGCTGGCAAAAATGGCCGCAGAAGAAACAGGCTTTGGCAACTGGCAGGACAAGGTGTTGAAAAACCGGTTCGCTTCGCTACACGTTTACGATGCCATCAAAGAGATGAAGACCGTCGGGATCATTCATGACGATCAGGCGAATAAAGTGATGGACGTGGGCGTGCCGCTGGGCGTGATATGTGCGCTGGTACCCTCCACCAACCCGACCTCCACCATCTTCTACAAAACTCTGATCGCCCTCAAGGCCGGCAATGCCATCATCTTTTCGCCGCATCCGGGCGCACGCCAGTGCAGCTGGAAAGCCATTGAAATCGTCAAGCGTGCCGCCGAAGCCGCCGGGGCCCCGGCAGGTATCGTGGACGGCGTCACCCAGCTGACCCTGGAGGCGACCTCCGAGCTGATGCATAGCAAGGACGTATCACTGATCCTTGCAACCGGTGGCGAAGGCATGGTGCGCGCAGCCTATGCCTCCGGCACCCCGACCATCAGCGGCGGCCCGGGCAACGGCCCGGCCTTTATCGAGCGCAGCGCCGACATTCACCAGGCGGTGAAGGACATCATCACCAGCAAGACCTTCGACAACGGCGTGATTTGCGCCTCCGAACAGTCGATCATCGTCGAACGCTGCATCTACGACGAGGTTCATCGCGAGCTGGCAGCCCAGGGCGCCTACTTCATGAACGAAGACGAAGCCGCCAAGATGGCCGCCCTGCTGCTGCGCCCGAACGGCACCATCAACCCGAAAGTTGTGGGCAAGACCGCATTTCATCTCAGCCAGTTGGCCGGTTTCAGCGTCCCCCCCAGCACCCGCGTGCTGGTGGCCGAGCAGACCACCGTCTCCCACAGTAACCCCTACTCCCGTGAAAAGCTGTGCCCGGTGCTCGGCCTCTACGTGGAAGAGGAGTGGAGAGCCGCCTGTCATCGGGTGGTTGAGCTGCTGACCAACGAAGGCCTTGGCCACACCCTGGTGATCCATACCCGCAACCAGGATGTGATCCGCCAGTTCAGCCTGGAAAAACCGGTCCACCGAATCCTGATCAACACCCCAGCCGCCCTCGGTGGCATTGGGGCCACTACCAACCTAACGCCAGCACTGACCCTCGGCTGCGGAGCCGTTGGCGGAGGCTCCAGCTCCGACAACGTCGGCCCGATGAACCTGCTCAACATCCGCAAGGTGGGTTACGGCGTACGCACCATCGAAGAGCTGCGAGCCCCCATCCAGCCGGTTGCGGTGCAGCCTGCCAGCTCCGCCCCGGCAACGCCCCAGCACTGCAGCATCCTGGACGATGCTCGCTTCAGTGCCCAGACGCCAACCTGCCACAGCGCCGACGACCGCTTTGCCGGCGCTACCGCCGAGGTCGGCGGCGAGATCAGCGAGCAGAACGTGGAACGGGTCATCCGTCAGGTGCTTGAGCGTCTTGGCAAGTAACCCATTGAGATAAGGCGATAAAAACCATGATTCTCGCAAAGGTAACCGGACATGTCGTCGCCACGCAGAAGTGCGATGAGCTGCGCGGCAGCAACCTGCTGTTGATCACCCAGCTGGACGATCAGCAACAACCGATGAAGGACCGCTCTTGGGTCGCCATCGATAGTGTCGGCGCAGGCATGCACGACATCATTCTGGCCGAGGAGTACCTCGCGCTCAACAGAGACCGCTACAAGGCCATGTCGGTGGTCGCCATTGTCGAGAAGGTGTTTCGGGACGCTTGAGGAGTAAATGACCCAATGAGTGAATTTTTGCTGAAACCCCGGATCCGCTTCGGTCAGGACGCATTGTCCGCCCTAGCCGAACAGCCGGCCCGCCAGGCGCTGCTGGTCACCGATCAGGTGATGGTGCAAGTTGGCCTGGCCGACCGGGTGACGCAGATCCTGCGCCAACGCGGCATCGCATTCCAGCTCTGGGACGATGTTGTGGCTGATCCGGACATAACAACGGTAGTGCGCGGCATGAAACTCATGGACAGCTGCTATCCGGATCTGGTGATCGCCTTGGGTGGCGGTTCGGTGATTGATGCAGCCAAAGCGGTCATGTTCGCTCTGGCGCAAACTCGCCCGAATCAGGGGCGCGAGCGCCCCTGCTTCGTGGCCATCCCGACTACCAGCGGCACCGGTTCGGAAGTGACCAGCTTCTCGGTGGTCAAGGCCCGCAGCGAGAAGCTGGTGCTGGTCGACCCGTCATTGCTGCCGGATATCGCCATTCTCGATCCCTCGCTGGTGGCATCGGTACCGCCAGCCATCACCGCCGACACCGGGATGGACGTGCTGTGCCATGCGCTGGAGGCCTATGTCTCCCGGGCGGCCAGCGATTTTTCCGACGCATTGGCGGAGAAGGTGGTGCAACAGGTCTTTCGCTACCTGCCCGCTTGCTGGCGCAACGGTCACGATCTGCTGGCACGGGAGAAGATGCACAACGCCTCCTGCATGGCAGGCATGGCCTTCACCAACGCCTCGCTCGGCATCACCCACAGCCTGGCCCATGCCCTCGGCGGCGTGTTCCGCGTCCCGCACGGACGTGCCAACGCGCTCCTGATGACGCAGGTCGTGGCATGGAACGCCGACCAAGACGGGCAGTGTGATACCCAGGCAGCCCACAAATATGCTCGCCTGGCCCACCTGCTGGACCTGCCAGCCAATACGCCGCGCGAGGGGGTCAACAGCCTGCTGGTGGCCATCCAGGCACTCAAAGACGAGATGAAGATGCCGGCCAGCATTGGCGATACTGGCCTCCTCGCTACCGATTTCGACTTGCGGCTGTCGGAGATGGTCAGTCAGGCGCTGCGCGACAACTGTACCCCAACCAACCCGCGCACACCGGATGAGTGGGCATTAACCGAACTCTATCGTAAGGCATGGCGTGGCAACACAGCCCCCAGCCACTAAGAACAAGAACAGGAGAACTTACCTCATGGCACACTACAGCTTAACACCGCGCGTAAACGTGCTGGCTGAACGTTTATTAGCGCACAGCAGCACCTTGTGCACCGAGCACGCAACGATTCTGAGCAGGCTGGACGGCGACATCGCGGGCATTCCCGCCGCAGTCAAACCGGCACGCCGTTTTTACGAACTGATGCGCCAGCTGCCGCTGACCATCAGTGCCGACGAACTGATTGTCGGCAACCAGACCCGTACCCCCCACGGCGCCATATTTCACGATGAAAGTGCTGGGCAGCGCCCGTCTACATTTCAGTTCCTGAATCTAAACAACGCCATCGACTCCCCCGACTATAAGCTGGTAGTGGAGAAGGGCGTGCTCGCCATCAAGCTGCAGCTGGAAGAAAAAACCCGCGTGCTGGGCAGCGCCGTCAGCCGCAGCGGCATGGACGAAGTCAACGGCTGCCGAGCAGCCATCTACGCCTGCGATGCCCTGATGGCACTGGCACAGAACCTGGCCAACAGCGCCGAAACCTTGGCCGCCGCAGAAACCAACCCGTTCCGCCAGGCCGAGCTGCGCGACAGCGCCGCCATTTTGCACCATGTACCGGCACACCCGGCACGCAACTTCAAAGAGGCCTGCCAGTCGTTCTACCTGTTCCAGCTGGCGCTCCAGCTCGATAACGGCAGCTATGCGGTTAACCCGGAAGGTGCCGACAAGGCGCTGCTGCCATACTTCCAGCGCGATATCACCAACGGCGCTCTCACCGAACAACAGGCGTACGAAATCGTCGAGTGCCTGTGGTTCAAGCTGGCAGAGCTGAGCGAAGTGCGCGCCACCTGCGCCATCGACGGCTACCCCATGTTTGATGCCCTGCTGCACGGCGCCAGCCTGGAGCAGGCGAGCATCAACCCGCTCTCCGAGATGTTCCTCTGCGCCCAGCAAAACCTGAGCGCCCTCAAGCTGCCGGTTCGCCTCTTTCGCGGAGTGCAGCACGTCTCTGCCGTCCCGTTCGCCGCCGGTGCCGATACGCCGGTGATGGAGGGGCTGACGCCGCGAATGCAACGTCTACGGAATAACTATCTCACGATGCGTCCTAGCGTCTCCATCTACCGTGCACTCGCCGTTACCGAAGTTGTCAAAGCAAACCCGGGGATGCCGACCATCTTGCTGCGTGCTAAGGCATTCCGTCATGCCTGTGAAACCGCCCCCATCCTTATCCAGAACGACGAGCTGATCGTCGGCCACCCGTGTGGTAAGCCACGTGCTGGCGCCTTTTCACCGGACATTGCCTGGCGCTGGGTTCATGACGAACTCGATACAATGAGCACACGCCCGCAAGATCCCTTTGAAATCAGTGAAGCGGACAAGAAAACTATCCGCGAAGAGATTGTGCCGTTCTGGCAGGGGCGCTCATTGGATGAGGTCATGGAAGCCCAATACCGTGAGGCTGGCGTCTGGGCATTTAGTGGCGAAACCTATGTCAGCGACCTCTCCTACCACCAGATCAACGGTGGTGGCGATACCTGCCCTGGCTACGACGTGCTGCTGTTCACCAAGGGGATGAACGGCATCAAGGCTGACGCACTGGCTCATCTTGATCAGCTGAGCATGGAAAACCCGGAAGATATCGACCGCATCTATTTCTACAAGGCAGCAGTCGAAACCTGTGAAGGGGTTATCAACTACGCCCGCCGCATCGCGGCTCACGCTCGTGAACTGGCTGCCAAAGAGCAGAATGCCCAGCGCCGCGCAGAGTTGCTGACTATCGCCGAGGTTAACGAGAATGTACCAGCCAATCCACCGAAGACCCTGCAAGAAGCGCTGCAGAGCATCTGGACGGTGGAGTCACTGTTCGAGATCGAAGAAAACCAGACAGGCCTGTCGCTCGGTCGGGTCGACCAGTACTGCTACCCCATGTTCGAAGCTGATATCCACGAGGGGCGCCTAACACATGAAAGCGCGCTCGAGATGATACAAGCCTTCATCATCAAGTGTGCCGAGCTGATGTGGATGTCGAGCGAGCTAGGGGCGAAATACTTCGCTGGCTATCAGCCCTTCATCAACCTGACCGTAGGTGGCCAGAAACGCATCGGTGGCGATGCTTGCAACGATCTGACCTACCTCATCATGGATGCCGTGCGGTTCGTGAAGGTATACCAACCGTCGCTGGCATGCCGCATTCACAACCAGTCACCACAGAAATATATGGAGAAAATCGTCGATGTCGTGAAAGCAGGGATGGGTTTCCCTGCCTGCCACTTCGATGACTCCCACATCAAGATGATGTTACATAAGGGTTTCGATTTTGAGGATGCTCGCGATTACTGCCTGATGGGTTGTGTCGAACCGCAAAAGTCAGGCCGGATCTACCAGTGGACCTCCACAGGTTACACCCAATGGCCGATCGCCATCGAGTTCGTACTCAACCGTGGACGTATGGTGTTGTTCAACAGTGAACAAGGGCTGGATACTGGCGATCTGCGTAATTTGCGGACATTTGAGCAGTTCGATGCTGCGGTAAAACAGCAGATTGCCCATATCGTACGTATGTCAGCGATCGGGACTGTGATAAGTCAGCGTGTTCACCGCGATGTGGCGCCGAAACCATTGATGTCATTGATGGTGGAGGGGTGTATGGAGAGCGGAAAAGATGTCTCTGCTGGTGGTGCAGTGGTCAACTATGGCCCCGGACTCATCTTTTCTGGCCTTGCAACTTATGTCGACTCCATGGCTGCCATCAGAAAGCTGGTATTCGAGGAGAAGAAATACACTCTGGAACAAATCCGCGATGCGTTGCTAGCCAACTTCGAAGGGTATGAAGCATTGCTCCGCGACTGTCTCAATGCTCCCAAGTACGGCAATGACGACAACTACGTCGACCAGTATGCGCTGGATATTACCGAGTGGACGGAGAAGGAGTGTCGCAAGTACAAAATGCTCTACTCCAGAATGAGTCACGGCACCCTATCCATCTCCAACAACACGCCAATTGGTCAGTTGACCAACGCTACGCCAAACGGCCGCTTGGCATGGATGCCGCTTTCTGACGGCATTAGTCCTACCCAAGGGGCAGATAAACACGGTCCTACCGCTGTTATCAAGTCTGTGAGCAAAATGAACGTGGAGACCATGAACATCGGAATGGTGCATAACTTCAAGTTCCTCAAGGGATTGCTGGATACCCAGGAAGGTCGGCATGGTCTCATCACCTTGCTGCGTACAGCCTCAATCCTCGGCAACGGCCAGATGCAGTTCAGCTACGTCGACAACGAAGTACTGAAAAAAGCACAACTGGAACCGGAAAAGTACCGCGACCTCATCGTACGCGTCGCGGGCTACAGTGCCTATTTCGTCGAGCTGTGCAAAGAAGTACAGGATGAAATCATCAGCCGTACCGTGATTGAGAAGTTCTGACCGACATATTGATAACAGATATTTCTTAATCGTAAAAATAACCGGAAGTACTCCGTAATGGCAGGTCGCAAATAATGCAACCGCGGCCTGCTACATACGGAGAGGAGGCAAGCGTGAACGTGAACAATGAATTAACCGGCCGCATATTCAATATCCAAAAATATTCAATATACGACGGAGATGGCATTCGCACGCTGATTTTTTTCAAGGGCTGTAACCTTCGCTGCCCTTGGTGCGCCAACCCTGAAGGGCTGAGCAGCCAATTTCAGGTGATGTTCTCGCACGATAAATGCATTAACTGTGGTGACTGCGTAAATATCTGTCCGGCCGGAATCCATTACCGAGCCGAAGAGAACGGCAGTATGAAACACTTCATTAATCGCAATAAGGATTGCATCGGCTGTCGTAAATGTGAAGAAGTTTGCACCCAGCATGCCTTGGACATTATTGGCAAGGATGTCACCGTCAGCGAGCTGATGGACATCATCATGCAGGACTATGACTTTTACATCTCCTCTGGCGGTGGTGTCACTATCGGTGGTGGCGAGATGAGCCTACAGACTGACTTTGCCGTCGCGCTGTTTCGCGAATGTAAAAAGATGATGATCAATACCGCAATAGAGACCCAGGGCACCACCTCGCTGGCTAATTACCAGCAGCTTGCTCCCGTCACCGATACCTTTCTGTTCGATATTAAGCAAATAAACAGCGAACAACATAAGGCAATGCTGGGTATCGACAATGAAAGTATTCGCCGCAATCTGGAATGGCTAGTCGATTATGGTGCTAAGATCATTGTGCGCATGCCCCTTATACGTGGATATAACGATTCATGGGATGCCATCACCGGCGCTATCGAATATGTACAGAAACTGGCAAAGCGGGGAAATATCCTACGGATCGACATGCTGCCGTACCACCAGCTGGGACGCAAGAAATATGAGCGGCTGGATATGCCCTACCCGATTACGCAAGACCCGTCTTACACGCCGGATGAATTAGAACGGCTGGAGACCTTCTTTGCACAATTTGATTTCGATATTCGCTTGGTCCGCCACTAACAGGAGTCGACGATGAAAAGTTTGGGCGTAATTGAAACGCGAGGATTGATCGCCGCCATTCAGGCCGTGGACGCTGCCTGCAAAGCCGCAAGCGTCACCTGCATCGGCTATCGCAAGGTGGGTTCTGGGCTAGTGAGTGTCTGCTTCCAAGGGGAGATCAGCGCCATCCATACTGCCATCGAGCGTGGTGTAGCAGTGGCTGCCACTATCGACCAGCAGGTCCATTCACTGGTGATTGCACGCCCGGAGCCAAGCGCGGTAGCGGCGCTTAGCAACCTCAAGGGCTACCCGCCGCGCGCACCGGCCAGCACCAGCACTGAGCTAACGGCCGCAACAGGTGCAGCTCCGGTCCTGCCACTGCCAAGCGGTGCCGATACCGAACCGGCCACTCCACCGGCCAGCCAGCCTGCTGGGGATCAGGCGGAAGACAGACAGGCCGCGGCAAGAAAAGGGAGGAAAGCATGATCGATCCCCAGTTGCATCAAAAGATCGCCGCCCGTCTGAGCCTGGTCAGCCCGGCGATCCCGGTCGGCATCTCGAATCGCCACGTTCACCTGGCACAACAGGATGTGGAGGCCTTGTTCGGCAAGGGCTACACCCTGACACCGCTCAAACCGCTGCGCCAACCGGGCCAATTTGCCGCCGAAGAGTGCGTCACCGTGGTCGGCCCCAAAGGCTCGCTAAACCGGGTGAGGGTGCTCGGCCCGACCCGGCCGGTTTCACAGCTGGAGATCTCCCGCGCCGACTGCTTCACCCTCGGCATCAAGGCACCGGTCCGTGAGTCCGGCCAGCTGGAAAATACCGGCAGCGCGCTGCTCATCGGCCCCGCCGGCCACGTGGAGTTGCGATCCCAGGTGATCTGCGCCTGGCGGCATATCCACCTCTCGCCACAAGACGCCCGCCAGCTGAACGTGACCAATGGCCAGAAGGTGAGCGTGCGCAGCGACGGCGAGCGCCAGTTGACCTTCGATGAGGTGGTGGTGCGGGTGCGCGAGGATTTCGCCCTGGAATTTCACATCGATACCGAAGAGGCCAACGCCGCCGGACTGAAAAACGGCGCGCAGGTCAGGCTGCTCGGCTAACGGAGATCCCCATGACCGACGAACAGATTGAACGCTTGGTCGAACAGATGCTCAGGCGCCTACAGCCGCCACTGCTGGTGATGGTGACCGCGGCCCAGGGCTATCGGCAGGCCATTCGAAACCGGCTGGCCAGCTGTGGGCAACCCCTGCAGCTTGCACTGGCAGAAGAGATCGAGGATGGCGCGCTGTGGCAACCGCTGGGGGAGACAGTGCCGGCCAACGTCTGGCAACAGGCTCTACCGCTCGCCCCCTATCGCGCGCTGGTGCTGCCCTTTCTCGACTACCCGCTGGCGATGGACCTGCTGAACGGCTCGCTGCAAAGCCCCGTGGCCCGGCGGCTGCACGATGCCCTGCTGAGCGGCTTGCCGGTACTTGCACTGCGCTATCACTGCGATCCCACGAGTGAACTAAATCAACTTTTGGGTGCGCAAACGAACACGGCGTATGCCGGGCATATGCAGGCTGCACTAACAGGTCTGAACGAGATTGGCGTTACCTTATGCACCATGAATGAGCTGCTAGATAAATTGGCATCGGACCACTTTGCAGACTTGAAACCAGTGAATACGGCGAGCCCCCCACGACGCTATCTCACCGTCAGCGATGTGGAGATGAACCCGATTCTGGCCCGTGCCCCCACGGCACAGCTAACCGATGCAGCGATTGATTTTTTGAAAAACAGTAAAAAAGAAAGAGAACCTTACCTTAAATAACAACCCCGGAGTTTAAGTTATGTCTTCAAAAGCAAAATGTTGGTTATGGATGCTGTTGGTGATTGTGTCCGAAACATCGGCAACCTCCACCTTAAAAATGTTCGGTAGCAGTGAGGGCGTCACTAAGATGCTACTGCTCAGCTTGCTCGTACTGCTCTATTGTACCTGCTACTACTCACTCTCTCGTGCGGTAAAAGATATTCCAGTTGGACTTGCCTACGCTACTTGGTCTGGCACTGGAATTTTAGTCGTATCTACATTAGGTATGGCTTTTTATGGCCAACATCCAGACACCGCAGCCATTATCGGGATGGCAGTTATTGCAAGTGGCATAGTTATAATGAACGTATTTTCAAAAATGGGTAGTGAAGAAGATGACGCCTCATCAGGCGAAGCTTCAAAATAACAACACTAACAATCTGATAATTAAAATTAAGGAATATACACCATGTTTAACATAGGTTTTTTATGGCTAGCACTGTCCATCAGCTCTGAAATAACTGGCACCTCAATGATTAAAAAAACTAATGGATTTAGCAAGCTAGCTCCATCAGCATTAGTCGTTTGTGCCTACAGCCTTTGTTACTTTGCTCTGACACGTGCAATGAGTACAATTCCCGTAGGCGTTGCCTATTCACTTTGGTGTGGATTTGGTATCGTTGGCGTTACAATTTGCTCTATGATTCTGTATAAGCAGAAGCCTGATTTACCCGCAATAGCAGCTATGATTTTGATTATTTCAGGCGGTGTGATTATGAATGTATTCTCTGCGATGTAAATTGTACGGGAGCCTTCACCAATATCGGCAAAGGTTCCCGTTACTTTAAAAGCCACCAGGTATTATCTGGACAGAAAAGCAGCTTAAACAACATACATCACCAGCTACATATTCGTTCATCTAAAAAACATTCATGCAGCACCTAAGGAAGGTGCGAACAAGTGGATCGCACCTTTACCACGAACTCTTTGTCCGCATTTGAAATGCACATCACTCCAAAAACCTGACTTTTTTCCGCAAGTATTCGGCTATTAAGCGCCATTTAGCCTCATTTTCGAGGCTTATCTCGATTTTTGGGCACAGCTATCCCATGCCCGTATCATCTGGTCCACGCGAAACAGATTCGCCAGCGTAAACAACATCGCCAGTTGGTTGTCGTTCTTGCGCAGCCCCTTGAACCGCGCCTTCACAAAGCCAAACTGACGTTTGATGATCCGAAACGGGTGCTCCACTTTGGCGCGGATGCTGGATTTGAGCCTCTCAAAGGCAATCACAGCCTTGTTTTTGCGCGGATGCTTTTTGAGCTCCTTGAGCCTGCCAGGTCGCATCGCAATCGCCCATTGTGCCTTTACATCCGCCAGCTCTTCACGATTTTCCGCACCCTGATATCCTGCGTCAGCGAACACAAATGCCTCCTCGCCATGGAGCAGATTTCCCACTTGATTGAGGTCGTGCTCATTGGCTGCCGTGGTCTCCAGACTGTGCGTCAGGCCACTCTTGGCATCGACACCGATATGAGCCTTCATGCCGAAGTACCATTGATTGCCTTTCTTGGTCTGATGCATCTCGCCGTCACGCTCGCCACGCTTGTTCTTGGTCGAGCAAGGGGCTTCAATGAGAGTGGCATCGACCAGCGTGCCTTGCTTCATCATGATGCCGGCGTCAGAAAGCCACAGGTTGACGGTGTCGAAGAGCTGCCGGGCCAGCCGGTGCTGCTCCAGCAGATGGCGGAAGTTCATGATGGTGGTGCGGTCGGGGATGGCCTGGTCCAGTGAGAGCTTGGCAAACAGACGCATTGAAGTAATCTCGTAGAGCGCATCCTCCATGGCGCCGTCGCTAAGGCTATACCACTGTTGCATGCAGTGAATGCGCAGCATGGTATCGAGTGAGTAGGGACGACGGCCATTACCTGCCTTGGGATAGACGGGCTCGATGACCTCCAGCATCATTGCCCATGGGAGCAACGCCTCCATACGAGCAACGCCTCCATACGAGCCAGGAATAACTCCTTATGGGTTTTGCGGCGTTTGCCATTGAACTCGCTATCCGCGAAGGTGAGCTGATGATTCATGCTGAACCTTATCCCTGATGCCAAGTGGGGCTCATGATCTCACATCAGGGACTTGTTCGCACTTTCCCTAGTTTACGCCTGATAGATCGGATTTTAAAGCCCATCTGACAACGCACGAGAGCATCAAGCTCTCTCCATCTTTCGCCAGTCACATGTCTTGACAAACATATAATGTGACAAAATCACATTACCTCCATGATAAAATACGGATACGTAAGAAATTAATATAAAAGGACTTTTTATAATTATTAGGTGCAAAACAATTAACCATCGAATAGTTATAAAAAAACTCAAAGACCCTATTGAAAACGTCATCGCGCTCACAGACAATCATGTAGCAAAAGAAACATCAGTATCAGATGTTCAACAAAATAATAATCAAAAACATCAATAAACTTTCAGCACAATGGGTAAACAAATGCGTAATACGTTTGTAATGATCTTCTTGGCTCTCTGCGCCATGATGCTTGGTGGCTGTTCCTCAGTGCCAACCGTCACCGATGAGGCTGTCGTCAATGAAGCCAAAAGTTTCTCACCTCCTGCTGAAGGAAAAGCCCACGTCTATATTTACCGAGATGGCTGGCTTGGTCGCCGTATTAACATCGATTTGTTTCTCGATGGAAATCCTTTGGGTGAATCCGAAAATCTGCACTTTTACCTGCTCAAGGTTGATGCTGGAAAGACTGTGCATCTGGAAACCAACAGCGAGTTTGGAAACAATAAAATAGATATCGAAACTGAAAATGGAAAGATCTACTATGTTCGCCATTATACCCGCTTCGGTCTGATCTGGGGCCAAGCTGACTTTGAAATGAAGACCGAGCCAAAAGATATCGAAGATGCCCAAGAGTCCATCAAGAACTCTGAAATGTCAGTGCCCAGCATCTGATACATGATGCCTTTCATTCGTCAAAAAATTGGTAATTTTTATATGAACATATCTGATACCTATGAGATTGAAGAGTTTATTGTATTGAATGAAAACACTCACAAATACAGCTCCACAAAAGTCGAAAGTAGCGGGGGCACGGCAGGCCAACAAAACATATCATCTACTGTAACTCATCATATATCTCAGGACATATGGCTTCGTGATCAAGAAACACAAAAAGAAACTAAGTTCACATGCGAAAATTATACTTTGGGTGTGCTCCCTGGTCACTCACTTGTATTTTTTAAAAACCACAACACAAATAATATAGAGCGCATCGTTAATATTAATACAGGTGAGATCAGTGACGCTAATGGAGAATATAACGAGACTTCAATTAAAAATACCATTGGTGAAAAATCAAAAAACGATGTTATATATAGCATTATGTTTATTCTGCCTATTTTTTGTCTGGTATTATTTTTTATAACATTATGGAATTTAATTTTCCGAACTCGCGATTGCCATTTACAAACATCCATTATTGGGTTTATTTCAGCCACCTATATGTGTAGTGCTTGGCTTCAAGTATGGCGGAAAATTGTGGAGACTGGGGATGATCTTGGGAAAATGGTGGGAGATTACTCTACGTCAACAGCAAGCTGGTTTATAAATGAGAGCTTCTTTAAAGTGCTTTTTTATGGCCCAGGCCTACATTGGTGGCTTGTTCTGCCTGCATTCTTTAGCCTTTACTATTGCGCCTATAGCGAGTCATCTGCTGAAACTGATGACATGACATCACATTGCCATGCATTGGATGAATTTGTTAGTGACTATATTCGTCAACACCACTAATACAAAGATCTATTAATTCCAGTGTTAGTATGGCATTCAAATAAAATTAAATAACTGTGCAGCGAGCTTAGTTGAACATCAAAATCCATGCGGACTGCACCAAAAAATCAAGATTAACAGTATATGACCTTAAATAGATATTTCTTACCTTTTATTTTATTCATTCAATTTGTAAGTCAAGCTATTGCTAGTGAAAAAGACATTATCGGATTTCACATTGGTGAAAGTCTGGAATCAGTTCAAAATAAAAATTATAACTTCAAACCAGAAGGACCATCAGTTTTTGATACGAGATACTACAATGGCATACCAAAAACGAGTGCACTTTCCTTTTTAGATTATAAAAAAAGATATCAGTACGTTTTCCACAAAAACCAACTGAATTCGATTCACATTCGTATGAATCCATACTTAGATAGCTCTCCTGCATCGTTAAAAAAAGCCATAGCCGACTATGATGTATTAAAAAACAAAGTTTATAGCAATCTAGGTATAAAACCAGAACTGGCTGAAACAGCTACTCGCAATAATTCATTTTTTGAATGTGTGGCTGATGTTAACTGTGGCTCATACTCTGCAACATTTACTGATGGGCATAGAGATATAACTATATTCCTAATGGGTGAAGACGATCTCAAGTCAGGCTATCTAGGCGTTATATTAAGTAAACATCGTTAATAAAGTGGACTCATGGAGAGGTAAGATTGATGCAACTTCATGTTCATGCTTACCCCTCTTTCATTAATATTATGCTTTATTAAGTAGCCACAACTTACGACCCGAAACCAAGCCAAGTAGTTTTCCAAGTAAGCAGTGCCCACTCAGTGAAATTTTGCCATCCATTTCTGCCAACGACTCACGTAGTTATTGAGAGTCTGGATGTAGTTCAATTAAACTAACTGAAACAGTGATAACCTGTTCATCCACATCCCTTCAACGCTGTGTCATGGGCAAATCGCTCCCTCCATCAGTCCGCCTTTGTTGCCGTGCCACACGAGCACGTTTTTTTTCTATCGCTCTGGTTTTCGCATCAGAGCGCATCATCAGTTGTCGATTATCGTTGAAGTAACAAAAACAGAAGAGCGCCAAGAAACACAAAGTCGGTACGATCACGTTTTTGTATGTCAAGATTATCGCATTGATGGGGTAGGCAAACTCCTGCAACCTGATGATGAACTCCAGCCCCATGGCAAAGGTGTTGCCACTGTAAATGGCGGTCGCCAGAGAGAACGTTTGATATGCCTTTGTCTCGACAAGCGGGTTGGCAACCTGGTATAGGAAGAATATACCTCCGCCGACGAAGACGATTGCACCCAGCACAGCCTTGAATGTCCTGGCAGAACTTTCTTTACGCAGGAGGCAGCGTAGGAGCAGGGTGGTAATCTTGATCATATGGCCAAAACCACCGAGTAGCGACATTAGCAAGGCCAATGGTACAACGACCAGTGTTTTGACGGCGGAGTCGGCCTTTTCAACAAGCGGCCCATCTCCGACAAAACGCGTTGCTGCAGAGTCGACCTCCGCATGAAGCTTGCTAATGGCCTGGTTAGCAATAGGTAGGTAAACAAGGCGCTTGATGTCATCAAAACGGGTGACAAGAGGGATCTGGCGACCCTTTGGTGCGCCCAATTTTTTCTGCACGGACTGCTGAACTTTCGCTGTCAGCATAAAGGCCTGAATACTCATGTATTTGGTCGGATTGCTGGTGCCAACTTTGTTACCTAAGGCTTTCCAAGTATTGCTATAGGTTTTCTGACGCACGATGGCGTTGAAGGTTTGGCGATCTGCAGGGTGCCAGTCATCCGGAACCGGCACCCCCATTTTGCGAACCTCAATCCTGACCATGCCAAACCGGCGTGGAGGAACACGATCAGGGGTGACCCCTTTGCCACGCAGCTTTTTGACATAACGTACCCAAGCATTGTCCGCAGTAGACTGTAAGCTGCTTGGACTAGTACGTTTAACTGTTTCATTAAATCCATTGGTGTAGTCGGCATACCGACGTTCTACTTCTTTTATAACCTCTGGCCAGATCTCATTATTGAACTGTGCCGGTGAACCCATGCACCCATCTCGATGCTTCATGTCCTCACAGGGTTTCATCACGTTAATGGCGATAGCCTTTTTCAGCAGACTATTCATCTCGGACTGAACGTTGGGGTAGCTGAATGCCAAGGACGGGAATATGGCCACGAACGCCATCAATGATGGTTTGTGTTCGAGAACATCGGGTGTGTGAATACTACGGATGTTCAAGGTACCATTAGAGAGGCTACGGCCTGCCATGGTTAGCAGAAAAGCCCCCTTTCGTGCTTCGGCACTGTCAAATTCAGAGGCGATGCGGTGGTCGATAAAGGCGTCTTGCGCCTGATGGTTGAGCCAAGTAAAGCCTGCGATCAGCATCAACGAATAGACAGCGCGAAGCAGGGGGTGAATACTCTGCTTGTCGATGAACAGACCGATAAACAGCAGTGAGATGGCGGTACCAGTCAGCAATCTTCCAATATCTTCTAGCGCATCGATCTCTTCGATCGTGGCTTCACGACTGCACAGGGCTAGCAAATCAGCACTAAAGGCAAGCTCGCAGACAAGGTAGATCACCGTCATCCAAAATAGTTTCGTGGATACCAGATGTGCAAATCGTAGTTTTACTTCTCCCATGTGACAGCCTTTTGTCCCTTATCGGCTGGCACCTGCTGGATCTGGATTGAACCGGTCTTATACTTCTTAACGCTGGTGATCTTGGGTGGGGATGGGATCGCCACTTTGGCTTTCGATGCGCTGGACTTGCCAGCGGCAACGCGACTCTGCGGTGAGGTGGAGGTCTGTGTCGAAGTCTTCTTCACTGGCGGCTGTTCGTATTCGTACTGACCTAATTGGTCTTTGTGAATATCGTAAGCAAACAGCGAGTCACTCTTATGGGTTGGATCTTCGAACATGATGTACTTACCGTCCCCCGATTGCCTATTGGCGGTATAAGGTTCACACTCAGGAAAGTGTTTGATGGACATACCGTCCGGCTGGTAACTGATAAGCCATTGTGCGGTTTTACAGGAGACCGAAGCCCCTCGCACAATGACGATCCCGCCCTGGCGAGAAGTTGGCCAGCTGTCGAGGGAGGTAAATCCTGTCATGCCATGGATGGGAATACCAATCAGGGAACCATAAAAGGTCATGTCGTAGGTATCGTCCATACGATTGCGGCGAACTTTGGAATCATAGTAACCACCCACGGTGGTCGGAAACGTCCACAAAGTTTCATAGGTACCCAGACTGGCTAGAGGGCCGATTATGGGTAGGACGCCACTTCCTTGTGTCGAACAGCCAGTCAGTAGACTCACAACCACTATGCCCATTAAAACCGCTTTATTCACGAGTTCTTTCCTCAAACTAAAAGCACCAAGACGAAGGGGGTTGTTGACCCAAGATGATCAGACATATCCCGCGAACCTAGGTGCTTGGATTCGAGTTTAGGTAAGAAAAGGGAGTGCCTAAATCATGATTTTAACATCATGTTACTGCACATAAGCTTACCAAAGCTGGAGAATAGAGAGAAGAAGGCGATGACCAAATTAGCGCCGTATGGAATCATTAATTCTGTTGGCTATTGCTGCAATTGTAGTGGCCAACTAAAATGGACATTGAACACCTCAGGTCATGGTGGCGACTGTACCACCTAAAATGGTGTACGGGATGATTAGACCACTACAAATCCACAAAAGATAAGAAACGTCAACAAAAAAGGCTTCACCCTACTAGTCAGGCTCAAGTCCTAAGGCATGCTTAACTTTATTTGTTTTATTAGCTGCTTTCGCCACAGGGTGCAACGCCCTTTGAATCTCGAAAGCAAGCGGCCTTAGCTCCTCCAAAGCACTAATTGCAGCATCAGCTTCCAGCTGGGCTTCTACTACATTAGGATCACGGATAATAGCTGCTAGCGTAGCCAGAATGGGAGATAGCACCATTTTCATCCTTTTTTCCATCTCAATAACTGTCAGTTTGGTCCAGCTTTCAGCTTGTTGTGCCATATCCTCAGCCTGCTCAGCTTTTAATAGTGCCATACGCATGCGCTCTAGAGCCTCTTTATCAACAGCTTTGACTTTATCATTCGCTTCTGCAATTCGAATCCCTAATGTCACCTCCTCTTCTGCTAACTTAATAAGTCTTGCTTCTGCCGCCTCGATCTTGGACGAGTGCAGGATCACGGCACCTAATACATCAAGTCTCTGCATTTTAACATGTTGAGCACCATATAATGCTGCTTCTCTGGCTACCTTAATTAACTGTTCTTCAGTGTAAAGTGCCCGTCCCTTACCCAACAATCCAGCTCGGTGTTCCACGACTTGCTTGGCAATAATCTGTTTGATCCTTCCCATACTCAACCCTATTGGTTTATCAGATATATTGAGTGCTGCATGGGCAGACAGGGCTCGCTGTTCAGCCTTCCACTCATCTCTAGACAACCTACGACGGCGTGGTCCAATACGAGCCAAGCCAAAACTCTGTGAGACCCTATAGATATCCTCTTGCCATGCAATCATCGCTTTCTTATAAGCACTATTTTGCATTCCCTTTCGCTCCCCACGAGCAGCTGACGCGTGTGCTGCAGCAACCCCTGGATGTACTGAACCGAAAGACTCATCTGATAGGGGGACAAGATAAAAGTGTATGTGTGGGTATTTTTCATCAAGATGTTCAACTACAGATTTTAATCTTTCACCATACTTTTTTTGCAGATGTTTAATCATTTCATCCCGATATTCCGGCCACTTATCATGCGGAAAATTATCAGGCACACTAACCACGCCCGCGGCTAGACATAGCCCATCAATTCTAACCTTTCTTCCCTTTGGATCTTTTGCCTTAGCAGCCCACTCGTGGGCAAGCTTTACTGCTTCAGATGGTGTTACTCCAAGGTGTTGCACGGGCATCCTAGGCTCACTAACATGGTCATGTGCACCAGGTTTTCTTTCAGCTTCATCAGCAATATCTTGTGCTGACATAACACGCCCAGCTTTCGATTTCCCTCCCCTTCTGCCATAGCCATCCAAATGCGCGAATTGATATCCTGCCATACAACCCCCAAAGTAACGTGACACTCGTACTCGTATTAGTTGAGATATTCCATCACATCAAAATACATACACCAAGCGACCGACTATGCTTATGTGATTGAGACCTTCGGCATCAATCAACATAAGCGTCGGCCCTGCGGGGCAAAAAATAAAACATGAATTTTGATGATGTATATCTGAGCCATAACATTTACCATTAAAATATAACCAGACCACAAATAAAAAGGAATACAGTAAAGATATTTATAAATTTCATTCATACTCCTTGTTTCGGTTGCAAGTAGTAAAATTTCTGGGACACTATAAATTCAAATATTTCCACTCAACATATAAAAACTACAGAATACCTACTGAAAAAACTTCCATTTCACTCAATGACGATTATCATAAAACAACCGACCAACAATACTATTATTAAACCTTTTAATATTACTTCCATTTTGGATGCATTGTAGTTAATATCTATATATGTCTAAGCCTTGCACTATAGGCTTTTCAAAAAACCGGAAGTATTGGAAGCTTTTATTGTTGTAACATCATATCGCATATGGAACATCAGCGCCGGTAAATTAGCCTACTCACTCTCCATATAGTCAGTAGCTCCAAGCAAAAATTCATCAACCCTCTTGGTCAGCACAATATTAGTGACAGTACCGTTGCTGCTCCTGACTCGATACTCACTGCCTAGTTCCTTTGCTATCTGTTTCAATGCCCGACTGACCGCATTAACTGAAAGTGTATTATCAATCCCATGGTAATGCATGTAAGACAAATAAAGATGGTAAAAGAATTTGTGTGGCTCTCTTTTGATATCCGTCTTACCACCCATTCGCAACCCGTTGGCTTTTGGCATAAATTCCACCATAGTACACAAATCAAAAAGTGGGTCCGCCTCCCGCTTAACTACAATCGCATCCATTGAACCCCTCTGTGCCAGCAGCTGCCTTTTGGCTTTCATGGGCTCTGGATACTGAGATAAGAGGTATCGGATAATGACCGGAAGTTCATTAGAAATTTTACTTTCAATTTGCGAATCCTCATCAGTAACGATGAATATAACCCTACGTCTTGCTATCCCACCATTTCTTTCAGTCATTTCCATAGGAGCATTATTTGTTACCAGTACAACAGCACGCACCTTGGCACTAAACATTGGCTTACCCTTTCTGTTGATAGCTACAGCATCTCCGCCAGTGATTGCTTTCAGAATAGCACCATCGCCTATGTATTTAGGCTGATCGGGTAACAATATTAGTCGCTTATCCCATAAACCTTCCAATCCGAAATCACTATCCAAAAGCCTCATTGAGCTACTACCAATATTTCGGCTACCGACAAGCAACGCACAAAGGTTTGCCATGATTGATTTACCACTTCCGCCCGAGCCTGTCACCTCAAGAAATAATTGCCAATCATAACGATGGGTCAATACCATAAATAATGCTGCTGTAATCCGATCCATCTTATCCATACATCCTTCAGCAGCATAACTCAGCCATTTGAAAAAATTAGGAGCATGAACCTGAATTGATTCCGCTGAGTTAGCTGCTGTATAGATTATTCCATTATGAGCGAGCAGCCCATCATCCGGATCATGAGTACGAAACTGGTTAGTTGCCATATCATAGACACCATTAGAAAAACCTATCAACTCATCATCGGATACAGGAATCTCAGGAATAATATCTTTCATAGTATGAACAACCATCTCCAACTTTGAACTACTAAAGCTCAGATGGTTTCTTTCAAATATCCCCGCTAACTCCCTGCGTAACCTAGCATCGCTCATATACTCCCAAAAACTCCCTGTATAGCGATACACATATGAAGATAACAGATCTACTTTTACTGACCCCAAATGCTCGCTCAAAATCCTTGCCTGTTGATTGGTTGACTTTAGATCTATAATCGTAGCCTCACTTTGTCGGCGCTCATCAACCCTACCGTATTTTTCAGACATATTAATTTCCTCGTAATTATAATACCACCGTATGTAGCGCTAAAATATTTAATAAAAGTTCTGTATAGAACAAAGATTACAAAATGAAAATTAAACTTTCGGATATGTAATTATAACTCTCCGGCCATCCATAGACCGAAGAGCTTAGTGTTAATAAATAAGCGATTGCCAATCTTGCGACAACATTTTCCAAGTGCAGCATCTGTACTTCTTTTACTTAAGCAGCGCAATAATATCTGATAATTCATACCGTCTATACTTGCTTCTCTAACTGGCACCCAATTATCAATATTCATAGCGAGCTCTTGAATCATATTACTCATAAAGCAATCTCCAAAATAGTGTTAATAATGAATTGAGTTAATCAATGTGAGTTGACACATACAGCCTATCAGCAAGATTCAGAATATATCAAGCAATATTTTTACTTTCTTTAATTACTAAGAAATTATATTTTGGCTCATATTTGTTAACTTTAACTCTCTGTAATATTAATACTCTTCAGAGGGAAGAATAATATTGTTAAGTATTAAGAATGTCTCCAAACACCGCTGTGATAGCTTGTTTTTTATTCTCTGTTGAATGGTGCACATACCGCTGTGTTGTGACGATTGTCTTGTGCCCCAAGACCTCTTTGATAACCGACAGCGGTTGACCACTCATCGCAAGATAAGAGCCTGTTGTATGCCTTAGACTGTGGAATACAAGTCCGGTGATCTCAGCCTGCGTCAAAGCGGCATACCAATGCTTATCAAAGTGTTTGAATGGGAAAAGGGGATCATCAGGGTGAGGAAACAACCAGCCATTCCCGACCTCTCGAAACTCTGCTAGTTCAGTCAGGCAAGCTCCAGTAAGCGGTAAAACTCGGTCTGTGCCGTTCTTAGTGTCACTTAGGTATGCGGTCTGATCTTGGAAGTTGATCGAGCTCCAGCGTAATCCCAGGAGCTCGGAGCGCCGAGCCCCAGTGCTTACAGCCATCAGTACAAGCAAGTGAAGACGCTCCCACTGGCTCACTTTACAAGCTGCTAATAGCCGATCCAGTTCCTCACGAGATGCAAAACGCTCACGCTGGCGGGCCTCTTTGATTTGCTTTATCTGACGGGCAGGATTGTGCTGACAATCATAACGGTCATTTATGAACTCGAACACGGAGGACAGCGCGGACTTGTACCGATTGTGGGTAGCAGCAGCGATGCCTTCATCCAACATCGACTGAAGGCACTTTTTAACGTCTTGTTTTGTGATTCTGCCGATTAGCTTGTCGGCACCAATCGCACAGGCCCACCAGTTGAGACGCCCTTTCACGTTAGGGTCTTTGCCGGTGTGCTGGTCGAGATACTCAGCTATAGCGTCTTGGAGAGATAACGTATTGAGCGTGACGTTAGCCAATGTTCCGGCCAAATCAGCATTGAGGGTAATCAAAGCAGCGAATTTTTCCGCTTCTTTTTTAATTCTAAATGTTTTATATACGCGAGAACCCTCCCGCATGAACTCCACACGGTAGGTTTTTCCTTTTACACCTTTTCGCTCTTGAACTTTAGCCATTCGACATCTCTCCGCCTGATTGCGCCTAGAAGATGTCAACTCACACTGACTAAGTTTGTAGCTTTACCTTTAAAATCAACATGTTAGATGGTGCCCGAGGCCGGAATCGAACCGGCACGACGCGAACGTCGAGGGATTTTAAATCCCTTGTGTCTACCGATTTCACCACTCGGGCACCGTAATCGGTATCAAGCTCGCGCCGCGGGCTTGTCAATATGGAGGCACGTTCCGGAGTCGAACCGGACTAAACGGATTTGCAATCCGCTGCATAACCGCTTTGCTAACGCGCCATGCAAAAGAGAGTTGGCTCTCTATTGTCTGAATTTGGAGCGGGAAACGAGACTCGAACTCGCGACCCCGACCTTGGCAAGGTCGTGCTCTACCAACTGAGCTATTCCCGCATCGGTCTGGCTGACTGCCTGACTACGAGGACGCATTCTAGCGATGTTCCCCGCCCAGTCAACCAGAAATATTTAATTAACTGATCGTTCGGGCGTTTTTTGCCCTTTTTGCACACTTTTAGCACCTTTGGCCGTTTCTTGTCTGAAATTGCGAGAAACGGCCTGTTACTGCCAGATAACTCAGAAGCTGGAGTGATGGGTCAGATCGCTCCACGCCGCCTTCATGTACTGGAACATGGACCAGAAGGTGAGCACGGTAGCGACATAGAGCAGCACGTAGGCCAGCCACACCATCCAGACGTTGTACTGCCAGATAAGACCGGTCAGCGACACCATCTGGATCATGGTCTTCCACTTGCCAATCCAGCTCACCGCTACCGAGGAGCGCTTGCCGAGCTCAGCCATCCACTCGCGCAGGGCGGAGATGATGATCTCACGACCAATCATGGTCATGGCGGGAATGGTGACCCAGATGGTGTTGTAGTGTTCGACGATGATGACCAGTGCAGTGGCCACCATGATCTTGTCGGCGACCGGGTCGAGGAAGGCACCAAAAGCGGTGGATTGATTGAGCTTGCGGGCAAGATAGCCATCAAACCAGTCGGTGGCAGCGGCCAGAATAAAGACGATGGCAGCGGCCAGATAGGACCACTGGTAAGGCAGATAGAACAGGATGACGAAGACGGGAATGAGCAAAATCCGGAAAAACGTCAGCATGTTAGGTATGTTTGTCATTATTTTCAGCCACTTCTTGTACGTCGCTACATAGTGCGCCAAAGCCGATTTGCGATGCAACCGCACTGACGCCCGTCTTGGTCTTTTTTAATCCATCAACCCTTTCGCAATACCGCGCCATTATGGCATTTACGGCCCCCCTGCGTCACGGCTCTTGTGCATCAAGGAGTTAGCGAATGTTCCCGGTTAATCATCACATGAAAAAAACAGTGTCATTCAACACTCAGGCTGAATGCAGGCCATCGTGGATGGCTTGGGCCAGCTCCTGACTGATGCCGGGCACCTTGGCCAATTCATCCACACTCGCCTTTTTCACCTCCTGCAGGCCGCCAAGATATTTAAGCAGAGCCTGACGCCGCTTCGGCCCCACTCCCGGAATATCCTCCAGCGTGCTGCTGGTGCGGGCTTTGGCTCGCCGTGCCCGGTGGCCGGTAATGGCAAAACGGTGGGATTCATCGCGAATATGTTGAATAAGGTGCAAAGCGGGCATATCTGCCGGCAAATGCAACTCTTCGTGGCTCTCCCCCATGATGAGCGTTTCCAACCCCGCCTTACGGGTGACCCCCTTGGCAATGCCCACCAGCAGCGGATATTTGCCACCGAGGAACTCCAGCTGGCGCGCCAGGATCTCTTCGGCGCGGCGCAGCTGGCCGAGGCCGCCGTCGATAAAGAGCACGTCCGGCACCTTGTCCGGCTCCTGCTGTTTGCCAAAACGGCGCTCCAGCGCCTGCTCCATGGCCGCGTAGTCATCGCCGCCGGTGATGCCATCGATATTGAAGCGGCGATATTCGAAGGAAAGCGGCCCCTCCCGATTGAATACCACGCAGGAGGCCACCGTGCGCTCCCCCATGGTGTGGGAGATATCGAAACACTCCATGCGGGTGATAGGACGCTCCAGCTCCAGAAGCTCTTCCAGCTGATCGTAGCGGGCGGTGATGGTACTCTTGTGAGCAAGCCGCGAGCGCAGCGCCGTCTCAGCATTGATGGAGGCGAGCTTGATGAAACGGGCCCGCTCGGCACGGGTCCGGCTCACCACCCGCACCTTGTAACCGGCGGTCTGACTCAGGGTCTCGGCGATGACGTTCTCATCTTCCAACGCCACGTCGAGCAGCACCTCGCTCGGGATCTGCCGTCCCCCCTGCCCCGACAGATAGAACTGCAGCAGGAAGGATTGCACCACCTCGTCGAGCTGGGTATCGGCCGGCACTTTCGGGAAGTAGCTGCGCGAGCCGAGCACCTTGCCCTGACGGATAAAGAGCACATGGATGCAGGCCGCCCCCTGTTCGAAGGCCACCCCCACCACATCGAGCTCGTCCAGTACGTTGCCGCTCACCGACTGCTGCTCGGTGACCCGGCGCAGCGCCAGGATCTGATCCCGGTAGCGGGCCGCCTCTTCAAAGCGCAGATCACCGCTGGCGGACTCCATCTTGCCCACCAGCTCGCCAATCACCTGCTGGTTCTTGCCCGCCAGAAAAAGCTTGGCCAACTCTACCTGCTGGGCATATTCGGCCTCGCTCACCAGTCCGGGCACGCAAGGACCGGCGCAGCGCTTGAGCTGGTAGAGCAGGCAGGGACGGGTGCGGTTGGCGTAGACCGCATCCTCGCACTGGCGTACCGGAAAGATCTTCTGCATCAGGTGCAGGCTCTCGCGCACTGCGCCACCGGAAGGATACGGGCCAAAGTACTCCCCCTTGATCTTGCGGGCACCGCGATGGACGCCGATGCGCGGATGCTGGTGCGCGGTAATGATGATCCAGGGGTAGGATTTGTCGTCCCGTAGCAGCACGTTGTAGCGGGGCTGGTACTGCTTGATCAGGTTGTGCTCGAGGATCAGCGCCTCGGTCTCCGTGTGGGTGACGGTGACCTGGATATCGGCGATCTGGCGTACCAGGGTGCGGGTCTTGATGCTGTCGACATTGGCCCGAAAGTAGGAGGCGAGCCGTTTTTTCAGATCCTTGGCCTTGCCCACGTAGATGACGGTGCCGCCGCTGTCATACATGCGGTAGACACCGCTCTGGTGCGTCACGGCGGCGAGAAAGGCTTTGCTGTCAAAAGGGGGCTCGGGAGAGAGGGTCATCGGCAACTCGACTCAACGGATGAAGGCAAAAAGACGGGGAGAGCATACTGCGCCCACTCATGAAAATGCAAAAGGGGGCTAAAAAGCAAAAGGCGGCAGATGCCGCCTTGGTGACCACACAACCCTGGTTACAGGGTGTCGGCATCCAGCATGCCGTAGCGAATGGCCAGATGGGTCAGCTCCACGTCACCGTTGATCCCCAGCTTGCTGAACAGGCGATAGCGGTAGCTGTTGACCGTTTTCGGGCTCAGGTTGAGCTGCTCGGAGATATCGGTCACCTTCTGCCCCTTGGTGATCATCATCATGATCTGCAGCTCCCGCTCTGAGAGGGACTTGAAGGGGTTCTCGTCCGCCGAGGCAAACTGGCTCAAGGCCATCTGCTGGGCAATCTCCGGGGAGATGTAGCGTTGACCGGAATGCACCAACCGGATCGCCTGAATCATCTCGTCCGGCCCGGCCCCCTTGGTCAGGTAACCGGCGGCGCCGGCCTGCATCACCTTGGTGGGGAAGGGATTTTCTGAGTGGATGGTCAGCACTATGATGCGCACATCGGGACGGATCCGCAGAATTTTGCGGGTCGCTTCCAGACCACCAATACCCGGCATGTTCATGTCCATCAGGATCACGTCCGGATGGTGCTGACGACAGAAAGCAACTGCATTTTCGCCACTCTGTGCTTCGCCTACCACCTTGATCCCGCGAACATCTTCCAGAATGCGTCTTATCCCTGTACGCACCAGCTCATGGTCATCGACCAGGAATACATTTATCACCCAAACACCCCGTTTTTTATCTCGTTTTGGCCGCCCGGTTAGGGTTAACAGGGCGTCTTGCATCATAACCAAACTCGCCGCTTTGGCAAACCATGCACGCCAAAAGTTTGATAAAGCGCATTTATAGTGTTTGTAATCAGATAATTATCGAGATACTCAAAACAAAAAACGGCGTCTTGCGACACCGTTTTTCTTATCTTCAGCCTACCGGATCAGCCCGCAAGAAAGGCTCGCACCTTCTCCAGATCGGCCTGGGTATCCACGCCAACCGGTGGCGCCTCGAGCGCCTGAGCCACGTGGATCTTCTCCCCGTACCAGAGCACCCGCAGTTGCTCCAGCGCCTCGACCTGCTCCAGCACGCTAGGCGCCCAGTCCACATAACGCTGGATAAAGCCGGCGCGATAGGCATAGATGCCGATATGGCGCTGGTAGTGGTCGCCAATCTGCTCGTGACCCTTGGCAAAGCGATCCCGATCCCACGGGATGGTGGCGCGACTGAAGTAGAGGGCATAGCCATCCTTGTCAGTAACCACCTTGACCGCATTGGGATTGAACGCCTCTTCGGCATCCCTGATCGGTACCGACAAGGTCGCCATCGGCGCCGTGGCAGCGGCCAGATTGTCCGCCACCTGACGAATGATGGCAGGCGGAATGAGCGGCTCATCCCCCTGCACATTGACGATGATGGTATCGGCAGCAAAACCGTAGTGACGGCACACCTCGGCCAGACGCTCGGTGCCGGACTGGTGATCCGGTGAGGTCATGCACACCTCGACGCCGGTGCTCAGCAGTGCCTGCTGCACCCGATCGTCATCGGTGGCGACGATCACCCGATCGGCACCGGATTGCAGGGCCTTTTCCACCACGTGCTGCACCATGGGCTTGCCATGGATATCGGCCAGCGGCTTGCCCGGCAGCCGGGTGGAGGCGTAGCGGGCCGGAATGACGACGACGAAACTCATGACGGCAGCTCGTCGCTATTGAGCGGACGGGCGCGGTTCTCCAGCAGCACCGGGATCCCCTCCTCCAGCGGATAGGCCAGCTTGTCAAAGCGGCAGACCAGCTCATGCACGGCCTTGTTGTAGTGCAGCTTACCCTTGCAGACCGGGCAGGCGATGATGTCGAGCAACTTGATGTCCAAAGCCAAAACGATACTCCTTCAACGATGTCGCGCTGGCGGCTTCATCACGCCAGCGATGGATGTCGAGCAACCAGATATTCCATGCGGGGCATATCAACCCCCTGCTCCCCCGCCGAGGCGAAAGAGCTTAATCTTGCGCCCTGGCCGCGCCCTTCCCCTTCGTCCCCAGCTTGTGCAGCAGGGCATCGAGCAGGGAGGCGGGCAACTCGGCGCTGACCGGCAGATACCACCAGTTATCGAGGGCAAACGGGCGGCATTTGACCGCATCCTTCTCGGTCATCAGCAGCGGCTTGCTGGCAAAGCGGCCCACCAGCTCATCCCGATCAAAGGGGTGATGATCGCCGTAGGCTGCCTGCTGATCCAGCTGGTAGCCGAGCCCTTCTAGGGTGGCAAAGAAGCGGGGCGGATGACCAATCCCCGCCAGCGCATCAACCGGGCCTGCGAGAGGGGCTGCCAGCGGTGCATCATCGCGTACCCGATGCGGCGCGTCGGCGACCAGTTGCATGGGGTACTCCCCCTTGCCCGGCTCGCCGCCGTTGCAGATGATGGCGTCCACCCGCTTGAGGCGGGTGACCGGCTCGCGCAGCGGCCCCATCGGCAACAGGCAGGCGTTGCCAAAACGGCGCGCACCGTCCACCACCACCAGCTCGATGTCGCGGGCCAGCGCATAGTGCTGCAGACCGTCGTCGGTGATGATGATATCCACCTCACCGCTCTGCTCCAGCAGTCGTACCGCATCGGCCCGTTTCGGGGCGACCACCACGGGACAGCCACAGCGCCGGGCAATCAGTACCGGTTCATCACCGGCCTGCGCCGTGGTGCTGGCGGCATCGAGCCGATAGGGATAATGGGGCGCCTTGCCGCCATAACCACGGCTCACCACCCCGGGGCGATAGCCGCGCGCCTGCAACTGCTCCACCAGCCAGACCACTACCGGGGTCTTGCCGTTGCCGCCCACCGAGATATTGCCCACCACGATCACCGGCAAGGAGGAGCGATACCCCTTGCGCCAGCCGTGGCGATAGGCGTAGCGGCGGGTGCCGCTGATGATGGCAAACAGCAGGGCAAAAGGGGCCAGCAACCAGCGCCAGCCACTTTTGCGATACCAGAGCCGTTCCAGCATCAGGCCTTGTTTCCTGCATTGCCAAACTGAATGGCGCGCAGCTGGGCATAGGTGCCACGCTGCTCCATCAGTGCTGCGTGGTTGCCACGCTCGACGATATGGCCTTCGTCGATCACCAGGATCTCGTCCGCCTTCTCGATGGTGGAGAGGCGGTGGGCGATCACCAGCGAGGTACGCGCCTTGCAAAGCTCGTCGATAGCCGCCTGAATGTGGCGCTCGGACTCGGTATCCAGCGCCGAGGTAGCCTCATCCAGCAGCAACACCGGCGCATCGCGCAGCAAGGCGCGGGCGATGGCCACACGCTGGCGCTGACCGCCAGAGAGGGATGCACCGTTCTCGCCAACCACAGTGTCGTAACCGTGGCTCATCTTGCTGACGAACTCGTCGGCATGGGCGATACGGGCGGCCTGCTTGATCTCGTCGAGGCTGTATTTCTCTTCCGCGGCGTAGGCGATGTTGTTGGCCACCGAGTCGTTGAACAGGTGAACATGCTGGGAGACCAGCGCGTACTGCTTGCGCAGCTCGCTCAACTTGTATTCGCGGATGTTGACGCCATCGAGCAGGATCTCCCCCTGATCGATGTCGTAGAAGCGGGTCAACAGGCTGGCAATGGTACTCTTGCCTGAGCCGGAACGGCCCACCAGTGCCACCGACTTGCCCGCTTCCACCTTGAAGCTGACGTTGTGCAGCGCCGGGGTGTCTTTGGTCGGGTAGGTGAAGGTGACATTGCGAAATTCGATCTCGCCACGGGCGCGCTCCAAAGTACGGGTACCGGTATCCTGCTCCGGCTCGGTGTCGAGCAGGCCAAACAGGCTGTGGCAGGCGGTGATGGCACGCTGGAACTGGTTGTTGACGTCGGTCAGGCTTTTCAGCGGCTTGAGCAGCATCATCATGGAGGTGATCATGACGGTGAAGGTACCGGCAGTCAGGGTGCTGCGCACGCTGTCGACAGTAGCCACATAGAGGAAGGCGGCCAGTGCGATGGAGGCCACCATCTGTACCACCGGGCTGCCGATGGCATCAGCCGCGACCATCTTCATGGTTTGCTGGCGCATGTTGTTGCTGACCTGGAAGAAGCGTTTCTCTTCCACTTTCTGGCCACCAAACATCAGCACCTCTTTGTGCCCCTTGAGCATCTGCTCGGTGGAAGTGGTGATATCACCCACCGCCTGCTGGATGTGACGGCTAATCTGGCGGAAGCGACGGCTGATCAGGCCGATGATAATGCCCACCAGCGGACCCACCACCAGGAAGATCACCGACAACTGCCAGGAGTGCCAGAACATCAGGCCGAGCAGGCCGACCACGGTCGCCCCTTCCCGTACCAGGGTCACCAGGGTGGTGCTCGCCGCCGAGGAGACCTGACTCGCGTCATAGGTCACCTTGGAGAGCAGGTGGCCGGTATTCTGGCGGTCGAAGAAGCTCATCGGCATCGCCACCATGTGATTGAACACCTGCTGTTGCAGACGCATCACCACGTGGTTGCCGACCCAGGCCATGCAGTAGTTGGAGAGGAAGTTGGCGACACCGCGCAGGGCCACGATGCCGAGGACGAAGAAGGGCATCCACTTGAGCACGGTCGGATCGTTGCCGTTGATCCCCTGGTCGATCAGCGGCTTGATGGAGTAGACGAAGGTGGTGTCGACAGCGGCATAACCCAGCATGCCGATGATGCCGCCGATCAGGCCAAGCTTGCGGTCACGGACATAACCGAGCAGGCGCTTGAATACTGGCCAGCTACCTTGTGAAGTTTCTTGTTGCATGAATAGCCGTTGGTAATGGAAATGACGGGGTATTCTAGCCAAACAGTAGACATCCACCAAGCGCCACCATACAGATAGCAGGGATTCGCCCCCCAAATCAGGGATGAGATGCCTTCATCACGCCCCGATTATCCCGCATATTCGCCCTTTCATATGACGGCCGGCCGTGCCACGGAGCACGCGGGCTCCCCTTGCACCAACCCGGCCCACTCATAGTCTCTGCATCCCGACTCCATACAGGCCGCGGCCGACCGGCAACATCACTGCGGGGCTATTCGGCCACCCAGTGATTGGTCACTCTGACCCACAAGGCTCGACTTGCCGCCCCTTGATTGTTTCACCAGTAAAACTGAATCCCATCTTAAACGTAGAAATTTGCAACAATATGGGCGATGCAAGAGGGCGCCAGCGGGAAACACGAGTGGCAGAAACAGTTCCGCTCAAGGTGATGGATCTGGCCGTTCTCCCCATACTCTTGGCTGCCACCAGTTGCCGGCTTGCCGGTACCAGGGGCCATGATCCCGCTCGGCTTTGACCTGCAGGCCACCTGCGACCGGCTCGATCACCACCTCCCCGCCCAGACCGGTCACCCACTGGATCGCCCCCTGATAACGAGCGACTACCTCGGGACGGGGAAAGCCCCACTGGTTCATGAAGCCGGCGCTGTGCACCACATAACGAGGCGCCACGGCGGCGACAAAAGACGGGGTGGAGGAGGTGCGACTGCCGTGGTGCGGGCTCACCAGCAGGGTGCTGGCAAGCCCGCCCCCCTCGAGCGCCACCAGCCGCAGCTCCGCCTGCCGCTCGATATCGGCGCTCAGCAGTACGCTGCGCTCGCCATCGCTGATGCGTACCACGCAGCCATCGTTGTTGTGCCCTGCCCCGGGCTGTTCTGGCCAGAGCACGCGAAACTGCAGCCCTTGCCATGACCATGCCTGACCGCGCTGGCAGAGGGTTGTTGACGGGGTGAAAGGGTAAGAGGATAGCTCGCTGCGCACCGTCAGGGCGCTGAGCAGCCGCTTGCGGTTGCCCGCATGATCCCGATCCTTGTGGCTGATGATGAGACGATCGATGACCCTGATACCGAGGTGGCTCAAGGTGGGCAGGATCACCGCATCCGCCATGTTGTAGCCGCCGGGATAGCGATCGCCGGTGTCATAGAGGATGGCGCGATCCCCCTTGCTGATGAGCACTGCCAACCCCTGCCCCACATCGAGCACCCGCACCTGCCAGCGCGGCGGCGCCGGCCAGAGAAAGAGCGTCAGGGCCAGCAGCCCCGGCAGCGAGAGCCAGCGGGCCGCCCGCCACTGCCAGCAGAACCAGAGCAACAGCAAGAGCGTGCTCACCGGCAGCCACCAGCCCGGCAGTGGCCACCAGAGCTGGACTCGGGAGGCGAGCATATCGAGCAGGGTGAGCACCCATTCCAGACCAAGATTGGCCAGCCAGAACAACCCGTAGGCGAGCGTGCCAGAGAGCGGCGCCAGCAGCACGCCGATCAGCGCCAGCGGAATAATGACGATGCAAAAGAGCGGCACCGCCAGCAGGTTGATCACCATGGCGAGCGGCGCAATCCCCTCGAACAGCGCCAACTGCAGCGGCAGCAAACCGAGCAGCATCCAGAGCTGGATCTGCCAGAGGGTTGGCTTTTCATGGCAGTAACCGACCAGCAGCAAGATCGCGACCGCCAGAAACGAGAGCCAGAAGCCGGCCGAGTAGAGGGCAAAGGGATCCCAGAGGGTCAGCACCACAAAAGCCCAGAGCCAGATGCGGTAGGCCGGCCACTCCCGCCGTCGCCAGCGCAGCACACTCCAGACCAGAACCATGATGAGGGCTCGCTCGGTCGCCACAGCAAACCCCGCCAGCCAGCTATAAGTGGCGGCAAACAGCAGGGAAGTGATGATGGCGCCACGCAGGCCAAACAACCTGCCCAGCCACCAGCCGAGCACCGCCACCAGCGCGATGTGCTGGCCAGAGATGGCGATGATGTGGGTCAGCCCGCTGCCGCGAAACAGGCTCCACTGCTCATCTGTGATGCCACTCTGTTCGCCGAAGGTGAGCGCCGCCAGCAAGGGTCCCTGCGGGAGAGTGCGCCAGCTCTCGTTGGCCGCCGCCAGCCAGCGCTCGCGCAGTCCGGGTGCCACCGGCGCGATATGGATCACCCGGCGCAGGTTGCCGGTAGCCGTAATGCCCTTGCCGAGCAGCAGGCGACGACCATCCATCCCCGCCTCGTTGGCAAGGCCGTGGGCCGGCTTGAGAGTGGTCACCAGCGTCAGTTCACTCCCCGCCGTCAGGGGCGGTAACGACTGATAGGCGTTGACCCGGATCAGGGGGGACGGACGGAGCTGCCGACCATCCAGTTCATGGACGCTGAGGGTCAGCCGGACAAATTTCTCCCCTTCGGACTCTGCACTTTGCAGCTGTGCGGTTATGATATGGCTCGTTTTTTTGTCAAGCAGCTCCAGCCAGGCCAGATGATACGAGAGAGTGGCCTGCATCCAGAGGATGCCCAGCAGCAGAAACAGCAGCCGCCACGCGCGGCAACAGGCAAGGGGAACCAGCAGGGACAGCAACAGGCTCCCCCATGCAAGTGAAGGTAACCATGGCCAGAGCAGTGAGGAGCTTGCCCCGAGGGCAAACGACAACAGACGCAGATCCATGGTGCAAGTATTTAGCAAGGTTTCAATATGCCCAAACGACTCATCAAACGCTGGATGCCCGACCCGCAAACCCTGAAAGAACACAAGCACTTGCGCCTTTTTGGTCGCCTGTTGCTCGATGCCAATCTCTGGCATCTCAACCGGCGCTCGGCTGCGGGCGCCTTCGCCGTGGGGCTGTTCATGGCCTGGGTGCCACTCCCCTGCCAGATGTTGCTGGCCGCCGGGCTCGCCATCGCCTGTCGGGTCAATCTGCCCCTCGCAGTGGCGCTGGTCTGGCTCTCCAATCCACTGACCATTCCCCCCATGTTCTATGGCGCCTATCTGGTCGGTTGCCAGTTGCTGGGGCAGACCTCGCAACATGTCGACATCCAGTTCACCTGGGCCTGGCTGGTATCGGTATTTGAAACCGTCGCGCCGCCGCTCCTGCTGGGCTCGCTGGTGCTGGCCCTGCTGAGCTCGCTCATCGGTTACACCGTGATCCGCACCTTCTGGCGCATCAGCACTGTGCGTCAGTGGCAAAAACGCAAGGTGGCACGCCCATGCTGAGTCGCTGGTTCTCCCGTTTCAAAATCGATCCCGATACCCTGCGCAAGCAGAAGTGGTTTGCCCTGTTTGGTGAGCGACTGCTCGCTCCCGCCCTCTGGCAAGGGGGCTCTCGCGCCCTGAGCGGCGCCGTGGCGGCCGGCATCTTCGCCTGCTGGTTCCCCATCCCGATGCATTCACTGATCGCGGTCGGGCTGGCGCTGGCGTTCAGCCTCAACCTGCCGCTGGCGCTGCTGGCGGTCTGGTTCAACAACCCGCTCACCCTCCCCTTCATGTACCTCTATGCCTATCGCACCGGCTGTCTGGTGCTGCACAAGACGCCGGAGCCCTTCCACCTCACCTGGACGCTCCACTGGCTGGAGCAGGAAGCGGCGACTCTTGTTCCACCCTTCCTGCTCGGCAGCATGCTGCTGGCGGTGCTCACCGCACTGCTGGGTGGCGCCCTCACCTGGCTGGTGCTTCAGCTGCGCCGCTGGTTGCAAGGCGCTTGCTGAGCAGCTCACCCGGCTGGATCAAAAAAGCCCGTCACTGGCGTGACGGGCTTTTTCAGTAGTGCAGTTAACGGCTGGCGTTACAGCACCTTGGCGATGGCATCGCAAAGCGGATCTATGTTGGCGCGGGTGATACCGGCCACGCTGATCCGGCCGGAGCCAACGATATAGATGGCAAACTCGCTCTTGAGGCGCTCAACCTGATCCTTGGAGAGACCGGAGAAGGAGAACATGCCGTTCTGCTCGCGGATAAAGCTGAAATCCTGGTTCACACCGCGCGCAGCCAGTTTCTCCACCAGCAGCTCGCGCATCTCGCGAATGCGCACCCGCATGGCTGCGACCTCTTCCACCCACTCGGCATAGAGGGCCGGATCGCTCACCACGGCGGTGACGACGGCGGCGCCGTGTGACGGCGGGTTGGAGTAGTTGGCACGAATGACGGTCTTGACCTGGGTGAAGGCCACGTCGGCGATCTCCTTGGTCGCGCTGACCAGAGTGAAGGCGCCGACCCGCTCGTTGTAGAGGCCAAAGTTCTTGGAGAAGGAGCTCGCCACCAGCAGCTCGTCGTGGCACTCGGCGAAGATGCGCAGACCTTCGGCATCCTCTTCGATACCACGGGCAAAGCCCTGATAGGCGAAGTCAAACAGCGGCAGCCAGCCGGCGGCAGCACTCTGCTTGGCCAGCGCGCGCCACTGATCGCTAGTGGGGTCGATACCGGTCGGGTTGTGGCAGCAGCCATGCAGCAGCACCAGATCGCCAGCCTGCACTTCAGCCAGCGAGGCCTGCATGGCGGCAAAGTCGAGCCCCTTGGTGGCGGCGTCGTAGTACTTGTACCACTTGACGGTCAGACCGGCGGCTTGGAACACGCTGACGTGGTTGGCCCAGGTGGGATCGGAGATCCAGATGGTCTTGGCCAGACCGTTGCGCACCACAAATTCGGCAGCGATACGCAGGGCACCGGTACCGCCCGGCGCTTGCGCGGTCTTGGCGCGGCCGCTGGCGACCAGCGCGGAGTTCTGCCCGAACAGCAGCTGCTGCACGATGCGGCCATATTCGATATTGCCTTCAATACCGAGGTAATTCTTGGTCTTCTCGTCGGTCAGCAGCTTCTGCTCGGCTTGCTTGACGCAGTGAAGAATGGGGGTAGCACCGGTCTCATCCTTGTAGATCCCGACCCCCAGATTGATTTTGTGGCTGCGAGAGTCGGCGCGGAAGGCTTCGGTCAGGCCCAGGATCGGATCCGCTGGGGCGGCAACAACCTTTTCAAACATGGTATTCCCTGTATTCCGTTGAGTTCATTGGGTGGCAAAGCGGCGTGGTAAACAAAAGCGCTCATCCGCGAGCGCTTCGTCAACTCTTTATATCACCGCGCTCCGTGGGGGAAAACCGCTTTTTGGCCCGCTCTGGCGGGGATTTCAACCAACGGCATGCCACTCGGGTGCAAGGGCACACACCTCGGCCGACAAGGCACCATTGGACTCAACCAAACCGTTACAAATTGCCAACAAGGATTTGGGGATCCGGCTCGGTTCCCAGCGGCGAGATTCCCCGAGCGGGGTAGCGTAGGTGGTGATGATGGGAGCAAGTGTTCTGGGCAGCCACCAGCTCGGCGGACGGCTCAAGCGCTGGGCCAGCGCCACCACCCTGTCGACCCCGGCGGGATCGAGCGAGGTCAGGTGGCTCCACTGCACATTGGGCGGCAGGGCAGCGATCACCTGCTGCAGCGCCAGCTGGGCTGTCGCCGGCGCCCACACCAGCAGAGTACCAGCAGGCAGTTGTAGCTCGGCAAAGGCACCAACGCTGTCGGTGGTGATCACCCGCAACAGCTCCCCCTCCCCCCACAGGATCTTGCCAAGGCTGGCCAGGGTACGCTCGGGGAGCGCTATCTCACCGAGGGCCTGCAGCCAGGGAGCGGCATCGAGCAGGGTGCCACCGCTGAAAAAGAGGCTGAACGGCTGGGCTGCGCGCAGGCGCAACACCTGATCGGCGCAGAGCCGGATCCCCTTGTCCTCGAAGTCGATCTGCTCGTTGGGGGTGAAGTTCACCTCGCTCTTGCGATAGAGCGCGGCAAGCACCCGTTCGTTGACCAGCTCTCCCAGCTGCCACCCCTGCCCGTGCAGCCACTCCTCCGGCGCAGGCGGCGCCGTGGCGATCTCCGCCAGCATCAGCTCGCGAGTCAGATAGCGGCGCCCGGCCGGGGTCAATTCATAGCTGTGGTTGCCGTGGGCAAGCAGCAGCAGGTTATCCTTGAGCAGGCCTATCAGCGGTTGCCATTGCCGGCCCCGGATCACCGCTGGCGAACACTCGAGCAGCTGTTGCGCCAACGCCCGCCATTCGGGGTGACTAAAGTCGATCATGTGCACTTCATCCCTGTAAATCGCATCCCTGTAACTGGCTGACAGACAAAGAGCCTGAAAAGGTACAATTACCGGCAGATGACGCCAACCCTTCTGCGTCAATTACGTGACCTCTCCCCCGCCTTTGCGCCAGAAATAGACAGCCCACCGGGAGGTGGGCTGTAACGGAAGATAAAGCAGAAGCTATTCGGCGGCGAGCCGCAGTTCGGCATCGTGCCAACCGAGCGGCAGCGTCAGCAGCTGATCGATCAGTTCACGGCGATCTGATTTCTCCAGATAGGCGAGATAGAGTGGACGGCTCAGCGGCTGCCCCCCTTCTACCAGATGCAACGCCCCTTTCTCGAGGAAGGGGCTGACCATACGCCGCGGCAGATAGGCAGCGCCGCCGTTGGCCAGCACGAATTGCAGCGCCATGCTGGCAGAGCTGGAGTGCAGCACCGGGGTCTTTTGCAGGCTCTGCAACCGGCTCGGCTGCGGCTCGAAGCTAGTACCCCAGTCGAGATGGATGTGGGGCATCTGCATCAGGTTGTCGGCATTGGCCGCCGGATCCCGGCTCACCAGCTCGAACACCAGCTCGCCGATGGGATGCAGAGCGATCTCGTCGATCTTGGTCGGCTCGGAGAGCAGGGCCAGATCGAGGGAGCGTTCCAGCAACTGACGGCAGAGATGCTCGCGGGAAGCCGTTTCCAGCCGCACTGCCAAGCCGGGCGCCAGTGCATAGATGTGGTTGAGCCAGTCATTGAAATCGAGCTCCCAGAAGACGGCGGGAGCACCGATGGCCAGCTGCTGGCTGAAACCGGGCGAGAGCGCCACATCCTGTTTGGCACGACCGAGGGTATGGAGGATGGCGTCTGCATAGGGCAGCAGACGCTCACCGGAGGCGGTCAAACGGATGTTGTTGCGATGACGGGCAAACAGACTGACCCCGAGTTGCTGTTCAAGCTGGCGGATCCTGAAACTCACCGCCGACTGGGTCAGATAGAGATTTTCAGCAGCCCGGCCAAAGTGCCGGGTCTTGCTCACCTCGATAAAGGTCCGAAGCAGCTCGGTATCCATTAATCGATGGACTCGTCACTGCCACCACCACTGCCACCGCCGACATCAAAGCTGCCGCCACCGCTGCTCTCCTCGCTGGCGCCGCCAACAACGGTGCAGAGACGGTGAACACGCTTGGGCCCGATCACCTTGAGGTACTTGAACCATACCTTGGCGTGGGGGTTGGCACCGGCAGCACCGGATTTAACCTGCTCGATGAAGGCTGCCTCTACATCGTCACGGGGGGCAAGGGTGCCCTGATAGAGTGACAGCATGGCGGTGCCGTATTTTTCCAGACTATCCGCTTCGGCCACAGTGAATTCGCCACTGCGACGCAGGCCACGGGGAAAATGTTTGAAGTCGTTGAAACGCTTGTCTGATTCGAAGCTCATAATGCTCTTTTTTCTGGTTAGTTTGACCTTTGCGGGCAAGTATCATCAGGCCATCGCCGAGTGCAAAATCAATTTTCTTACTATGTTAATAAATATCTTTCATCGAAGCTGCATTATCCGTCAGACAGGACCAATTTTGCGGGTAAGCACACAAAAATCGTTGATAAATAACAGGCTTATGTAAAATTTCGTAAACATTGCCGGGCTGTTCTCAGATAAATCGGGCAAAAAATAAAGCGCCATACGGCGCTTTATTTGTTTCGTCAGGTGAACCAGCTGAACTTTTGGTGCAAAGATCGTTACTCGATCATGGCCGGCTGTGCCAGGTTGTCGGCACGCCACAAACGGTAGCGTACTTCGTACTCCTGCGGCACATAGATCACGAACGGCAGCTTGGAGTTGTAGTTCACAAAGAAACCCTGACCATAGATTTGGACGAAGGTCTCTTTCTTCTGACCATCCGGGCAAGCCATCAGGGTGCTGATGGGGTCGGAGACCTGACCCAGTTGCAGATAGTTGTAGCCCCAGCCCTTGACGCTGTGCTGTTCCAGGTTGCCCGCAAAACGCGGCACGTTGCAGTCAACCATCATCTTCTTGCCGACCTGCAGCTCGACCATCATGTCGGCTTCGTTCTCGACTTCAGGCAGGCGGATCACCACACGTTCCTGATTCACGTCAGCGGCTGGGAACATGCTGATATCAAATTTTTTCGGCTCGGCGGCGAAGGCATGGCCACCCAGCAACAAGGCGCCCAGCAGGCTAAAACGCAATACGGTTTTCATCTGTACCTCTTGGGGTTGGTTCAACGCCGCTAGACTAACCGCTCTGCCGATTTCATGCCAGCGCTCTGCAACGTAAAAAGCACGTAAAATGATGCAGATCCGGCACCCGATGACGTGATTTGGCTATTTTCTGACACCGCGCACACTCCCTTGCTGCTCCCGCTAAATAAAAAGCGAAGCCATCTGGCCCCGCTCTGAATTCAAATGGCACTTTGCCAACTATTTCCGTGTCCCTTCATGGGCTTGGATAACGGCAACCGCCTTGTCGGGGAAGTCGCTGAACACCCCGTCCACATCGGCCTGATAGAGGAAGATGTTAAGCAGATCGGTAAAGTCCTTGGCATAGGCCGGGATCTGTCCCTCATCCTGACGGAAGGTATAAGGATGCACCTTGAGACCCGCCGCGTGGGCTTCTTTCACCATGCCGGTAAAGGTCGGTTTGCCCAGGGTGCCCGGCTCCGGCACTATCATCGGCTTCCACGGGCCGATCCCCTCGGCGTAGCTGGCGATCTCCTTCATGGCGCCCGGCTTGAACATCCAGTCATAGCTGTAGGGGGTTGCCTTGCCCTTGGCGTCATAGACCATGGTCTCGTTCCAGTCGGTCTCGGCCATCAGCTGCACCAGTTTGAGATCCATGCCCATGGCCGGCATCAGCTCACTGTTGATGCGCTTGAGCTCGTTGGTATCGAAACACTGCAGATAGACCTTGTCATCCTTGCTGGTGTAGCCGTACTCCTTGAGCACCTTCAGCACCGCCTTGGAGATGTCCTTGCCCTCGTGGCGGAACAGCCAGGGCGCTTTTATCTCCGGGTAGATACCGATGTTCTTGCCGGTGCTCTTGTTGAGCCCCTGGATCATCTCGATCTCTTCCTGGAAGGTGTGGATCTTGAAGCTGGACTTCCACAGCGGGAAGCGCGCCGGATAGACAGGCACCTGCTTGCCGTCCACCAGCTGGAAAGGCTCGGTCATGCGCAGGGAGCGCACTTCATCCAGGGTGAAATCCACCACATAGTAGCGCCCATCCGGGCGAGCCCGGCCGGGGAAGCGCTCGGCCACATCGGTGATGCCATCGAGGAAGTGATCGTGCATCACCACCAGCTGGTCATCCTTGGTCATCACCAGATCCTGCTCCAGATAATCGGCACCCATGCCGTAGGCCAATGCCTTGGACTCCAGGGTGTGCTCGGGCAGGTAGCCGGAAGCGCCCCGGTGAGCAATCACTATCTTGCCTTCATCTACGGCCAGAACAGGTAATGAGAGGGATGCCCCAAGGCTTAGCGCAATGAGGGAGACGGTGAGTTTTTTCATATGTGACACTCTTTATTATTGTGTGTAGGCAGTTGTTATATCAGAGGTTTATTGCAGTTATGGGAAGGGCGACGCAGGGCCGCCCTTCAGAGGATTCAGCTTGCTTTGCGCAGGCCGTGGTGATGGTGTGCCAGCCACTCACCCAGTTGCTGTTGCTCGGAATCGGACAGGCGCAGCCCCAGCTTGCTGCGACGCCAGAGGATATCTTCCAGAGTGCAGGCCCACTCCCGCTCGATAAGGTAACGCACCTCAGATTCGTACAGTCCGGCACCAAAGTGCTGGCCACGGGGCTCCTTGAGCCAGAGCCGGGCATGGGCGCCATAGGCCTCGGCAATGCGCAGGGCGCTGCGATCATCTAGCCAGTCAAACTCCAGCGCAAAGGCGCGGGCCAGCTCGCGTACCGAGCAGTCGAACTCGCCACCGGGCAGCCGGCTGCTGGCAGTCCAGTCATCCCCCATCTGGCTGAACCAGGGCTTGAGCTTGTTGCAGGCAGCCTGCGCCAACTTGCGATAGGTGGTAAGCTTGCCACCAAATACCGACAACAGCGGCGCACCGTCGGATTCACCGGAAAGTTCGAGGGTATAGTCGCGGGTCACCGCCTGCGGCGAGTCGGATTCGTCATCGCACAGCGGACGCACCCCGGCGTAAGTCCAGATCACATCTTTCGGGGCGATCTGGCGGGTGAAGTGGGCGTTGACCACCTTGCACAGGTAGTTGATCTCGGCGTCGCTGATCTTCGCCTCGCGCGGACTACCCTTGTGCTCCACATCGGTGGTGCCGATGAGGGAGTAGTCCCGCTGATAAGGGATAACGAAGACGATGCGGTTGTCCTCGTTTTGCAGAATGTAGGCCTCTTCGCGCTCATGGATGCGCGGCACTATCATGTGGCTGCCCTTGATGAGGCGAATGCCGCGCGGGGATTTCTCGTGCAGACTCTCGTCATAGAAGGTCTTGACCCAGGGGCCGGCCGCATTGACCAGACCGCGGCAGGTGACATTGAACTGTTCGCCCCCTTCCCGCTCCAGAGTCAAGGTCCAGTGCTTTGATCCGCGCTCCGCCTTGACGCAGCGGGTACGTGTCTGCACGTCGGCCCCCTTGTCGCGCGCCATCATGGCATTGAGCACCACCAGCCGGGCGTCGTCGACCCAGGCGTCCGAATACTCGAACCCCTTGTTGATACCGGAGGTGAGGCCATCTTGCGGCAGGAAGCGCACGCCACAGCTCCCCTTGAGCTTGTCGCGCTTGGCCAGATTGTCATAAAGGAAGAGGCCGGCGCGGATCATCCAGGCCGGACGCAGATGCGGGCGGTGCGGCAGACGGAAACGCATCGGCCGAGCGATATGGGGCGCCATGCCGAGCAGCACCTCCCGCTCCGCCAGCGCCTCTTTCACCAACCGGAATTCGTAATGTTCGAGATAGCGCAGACCACCGTGGATCAGCTTGCTGGAGTTGGAAGAGGTGGCTGAGGCGAGATCCTGCGCCTCGAACAGGGCAACTTTCAAACCCCGTCCTGCCGCATCAGCTGCAATGCCTACCCCGTTGATGCCGCCACCAACGACGACCAGATCATAATGTTCGCTCATGTTCACCTACTTTCATTTTTATGATTGCTATAACAGCAATGTTTGATTTCGCTCATTTTAGAACATAAAAAAACATCAAACGAACATTTAGTTGTAAAAGTGTGATCACAATGTGCAGCCAAACAGGCTTGGCGCTTCGCGTTGGGCAATGAAAGGAGGTGTTGCCAATACCATGGCAATGACATTCAAAAAACGAAGGGAGGAAGAATCGGAAGGCAATACCCCAAAAGGGGATAATAACGAAAGGGAGGCCGCCCAACAGGGCGACCTGAACTCCACAACACAGGCGCTATATCAGCAGATATGGCAGGCGACCTGATGCTGGGCCATCAACCTTGTCAATTTCTCGGGCGGCTCCTGATCGGTAAAGAGCGCGTGAACCTGATTGATGTTGCCGAGGTTGACCATGGCGTTGCGACCAAACTTGGTGTGGTCAGCGGCCAGAAAGACCTGGCGGGAGTGGGCGATGATGGCCTGGGCAATCTTCACCTCGTGATAGTCGAAATCGAGCAGGGAGCCGTCGTTGTCGATACCCGAAATGCCGATGACGCCATAGTCCATGCGAAACTGACCGATAAAGTCGCGGGTTGCCTCCCCCACGATGCCGCCATCCCGGTTGCGGATCTCGCCACCGGCGATGATGACGGTGAAGTCATCCTTGGCCGTCAGAATGCTGGCCACGTTGAGGTTGTTGGTGACGATGCGCAGCTCGCGATGATCGAGCAGGGCGCGGGCAATGGCTTCGGTAGTGGTGCCGATATCGATAAAGAGGGACGAGCCATCGGGAATATTGGCGGCTACCTCGCGGGCGATACGCTCTTTCTCCTTGAGCTGCATCACTTTGCGGGCACTGTAGGCGGTATTGACGGTACTCGAATGCAGGGAGGCACCGCCATGATGCCGCCGGATCTTGTTCTGCTCGGCGAGATCGTTCAGATCCCGGCGAATGGTCTGGGGACTGACATCAAAATGGGTCACCAGATCGTCGGTCGAGACAAATCCCTGCCGCGTCAGGACGTCCAGGATCTCCAGATGTCGTTGGGTTTGCTTCACGCTTGCACTCCGATGATGAGACGAAAAAAGGCCCCGGCAGGTGCGGGGCCTTTGGCAGTTTACCCGATCCCCTTGGGGATCAATAAGCTGAGGATCACGTTTTATGCCTTATGAGCCTCGGCTCTGGCTGCCACGGCAAGGTTCTCGTGCTTGAGAGTCATCGCCAGCAGGATGATGGAGAGGACGCAAGATACGGTCAGCACCATAAAGCCGCCGTCCCAACCGAAGTGGTCAACGGTGTAGCCCAGCATGGCGTTGGCCGCCACGGCGCCACCCAGATAACCAAACAGACCGGTGAAACCAGCCGCAGTACCGGCCGCCTTCTTCGGTGCCAGCTCAAGGGCATAGAGGCCAATCAGCATGACAGGGCCGTAGATGAGGAAGCCGATGGCCACCAGTGCCAGCATGTCGACGGTCGGGTTGCCAGCCGGGTTAAGCCAGTAGACCAGCACGAACAGGGTTACCAGCACCATGAACAGGATACCGGCCGGCGCACGGCGGCCCTGGAACATCTTGTCAGAGATCCAGCCGCACAGCAGGGTGCCCGGAATACCCGCCCACTCATAGAGGAAGTAAGCCCAAGAGGATTTGTCGACGCTGAAATCCTTGGCCTCTTTCAGGTAGGTCGGCGCCCAGTCCAGCACACCGTAACGAATGAGGTAAACGAAGGCGTTGGCAATGGCGATGTACCACAGCAGTTTGTTGTGCAGCACGTACTTGACGAAGATATCCTTGGCGGAAAACTCCTGCTCGTGGCTCTCGTTGTAATCCTTGGGAAAATCGTTCTTGTACTCTTCGATGGGCGGCAGACCGACCGATTGCGGGGTATCGCGCATTACGAAGAAGGCGATCACCGCGATGGCCGCAGCAGCGGCTGCCGGAACATAGAAGGCACTGCGCCAGTCGTTGAACCAACCCATCCCCAGAATAAACAGCGGGCCAATCATGCCGCCACCCACGTTGTGGGCCACGTTCCAGACCGAGACCACCTCGCCCCGCTCTTTCTGTGACCACCAGTGCACCATGGTGCGACCGCAGGGCGGCCAGCCCATGCCCTGTGCCCAGCCGTTCAGGAACAAGAGCACGAACATGATGCCGATGCTCGAGGTGGCCCAGTGCATGGTACCCATCATGAACATCAGCGCAGCTGACAGCAGCAGGCCGGCAGAGAGGAAGTAACGGGCGTTGGAGCGGTCAGAGACGTTCCCCATCAGGAACTTGGAGAGACCATAGGCGATGGACACCCCGGAGAGGGCAAAGCCGAGATCCCCGCGGGAAAAACCCTGCTCGACCAGGTAAGGCATGGCCAGACTGAAGTTTTTCCGCACCAGATAGTAGCCGGCGTAACCGAAGAAGATCCCGAAGAACACTTGCCAACGCATGCGTTTGTAGAAGGGGTCGACCTTGTCGGCCGGGAGCCTGTCGATGTGCGCCGCAGGCCTGAAGAGACTAAGCATGTTCTGCTTCCTTATTGTTGTTATGGGCTGTTGAGGGTGCCCTTGAACAGTCAGACGAATCAGGTGAGTCCATTGATTCGTAAGCGAGCCAATTGTGCTCATATGCGCTCATAAGTTCTGTGATGCATGCTCAAATATTGCAGTTTTATTACAAAAAAAAGCTCCAAATGAGAAAACACTCATCAAGCGTCATCCCTTGTACAGCAAGGGTTATCGACTACCTCATAGGGGGTATTATGGAGATTACATATTGCTTTACGTCACATTTTCTTAGCAATGAGTGGGATCTTGCCCACATTTCCCATGGCGGGGGGATGGTGAAATTTATGGGAAGGTTTATTTTCTCTCACGTCCGAGAACGAGCGAAAACGAACATAACGTTTGCGCAAGAAGAATAAAGAACAAGGAAACGTTTTCGGTCGCAATGGATAGCCACAATAAAGATAAAACGGAACATCAAACCTCTACGGGTGGATACCTAAGGAATACTTATGAGCATACAAAGACCCAATACCCTGCTTGGCGAGTGCATCGCCGAGTTTATCGGAACCGGCCTGCTGATCTTCTTCGGCGTCGGATGTGTCGCCGCACTGGTACTGGCGGGAGCCAACTTCGGGCAGTGGGAAATTTCCATTACCTGGGGTCTGGGCGTTGCCATCGCCATCTATGTGACCGGCGGTATTTCGGGTGCCCACCTCAACCCGGCCGTCACCCTGGCGTTGATGACCTTCGCCGGTTTTGACAAGCGCAAAGTCGTGCCCTACATCATCGCCCAGATCGCTGGCGCCTTCTGCTTCGCCGCGCTGGTCTACTTCCTCTATAGCAACCTGTTCACCCAGTGGGAAGTGACCCACAACGTGGTGCGCGGCAGCGTCGAGAGCCTCGGCACCGCCGGGATCTTCTCTACCTATCCCAATGGCGCCATCTCCAACCTGCAAGCCTTCACCGTCGAGCTGGTGATCACCGCCGTGCTGATGCTGGGCATCATGGCGCTGGGTGACAACAACAACGGCGCCCCCAAAGGCTTTGCCGCCGCATTGTTGATCGGTATCCTCATCGCCGTGATCGGTGCCTCCCTCGGCCCGTTAACCGGTTTTGCCATGAACCCGGCTCGTGATTTTGGCCCCAAACTGTTCGCCTTCCTGGCCGGCTGGGGTGATGTGGCCATGACCGGTGGCCGTGACAACCCCTACTTCTGGGTCCCCATCCTTGGCCCTATCGTCGGTGCCCAGATTGGTACTGCCCTCTATGTCAAAGTGCTGGCTCCCTGTGTACCGGGCAACCGTGTTGCCGCCACCGAGCAAGCTGCCCAAACCGCCAAAGAAGAGGCCGCCGCCTAAGAGCGCCCCTCCCCAACGTGTAAAAACGTGGAAAATAAAAACGTGGAGAACATCATGTCTGCTGAAAAGAAATATGTCGTCGCTCTGGACCAGGGTACTACCTCTTCCCGCGCCATCGTCTTTGATCAGGATGCCAATATCGTTGGCACCTCCCAGCGCGAATTCACCCAGCACTACCCGAAAGCGGGCTGGGTAGAGCACGACCCGATGGAGATCTGGGCAACCCAATCCTCCGTCTTCACCGAAGTGCTGGCCAAGACTGGCCTGCGCAGCGAAGAGATCGCCGCCATCGGTATCACCAACCAGCGTGAAACCACAGTCGTGTGGGAAAAGGCCACCGGCAAACCCATCTACAACGCCATCGTCTGGCAGTGCCGCCGCACCGCAGCCATCTGTGAAGAGCTGAAAGCGCGCGGTCTGGAAGAGTACGTTCGCGAGAACACCGGTCTGGTGCTGGATGCCTACTTCTCCGGTACCAAAGTGAAGTGGATCCTCGACAACGTGGAAGGTGCCCGCGAGAAGGCGATGAACGGCGAGCTGCTGTTCGGCACCATCGACACCTGGCTGGTATGGAAGATGACCAACGGTGAAGTGCACGTCACCGACCCGACCAACGCCTCCCGTACCATGCTCTACAACATCCGCGACCTGAAGTGGGATCAGCGCATGCTGGACGAGCTGGGCATCCCCATGTCCATGCTGCCGGAAGTGAAACCCTCCTCCGAGGTGTATGGCTACACCACCCGTGGCGGCGGCTCCCGCATCCCCATCGCCGGTATTGCCGGTGACCAGCAGTCTGCCCTGTTCGGCCAGCTCTGCTTTGAAAAAGGGATGGCCAAGAACACCTACGGCACCGGCTGCTTCATGCTGATGAACACAGGTACCGAGCCGGTTCGCTCCAGTAATGGCCTGCTGACCACGGTCGCCATCGGCCCGAAAGGGGAAGTGAACTACGCGCTGGAAGGTGCGGTGTTTATGGGCGGCGCTACCATCCAGTGGCTGCGTGACGAGCTCAAGATCATTCACGATGCCCGCGACACCGACTACTTCGCTTCCAAGGTTGGCGATACCAACGGCGTCTATCTGGTACCGGCCTTCGTCGGTCTGGGTGCCCCCTACTGGGATCCGTATGCTCGCGGCACCATGGTCGGCCTGACCCGCGGTGCCAACCGCAACCACATCATCCGTGCCGCGCTGGAATCCATCGCCTATCAGAGCCGCGATGTGCTGGATGCGATGCAGCAGGACTCCGGCATCAAGCTGGCAGCCCTGAAAGTAGACGGTGGCGCTGTGGCCAACGACTTCCTGATGCAGTTCCAGTCCGACATGATGCATACCCCGGTGGTGCGTCCGACCCGTATCGAGACCACCGCCATGGGTGCCGCCTTCCTGGCAGGTCTGGCCGTCGGCTTCTGGAAAAGCTCGGACGAGCTGGAAGACAAGTTCAGCGTGGACCGCGAGTTCATCCCGCAGATGGACCGCGACGATCGTGCCAAACGCTACAGCGGTTGGAAGAAAGCGGTCGAGCGTTCACGCCGCTGGGCAGAAGAGGAGTGATCGGGTCACCGACACAGCCTTGAGATGAAAAACGTGAGAGGCCGACAGCAATGTCGGCCTCTCTTTTTACCTCTATCTCCCCTCTCCATCCCCTGTCGATATTCACTTATGCACTCGGCACAACTGAATTGAGTTGTTTATCTATAATTTGCTTCTGGGTCGCATCTGCGACCTGTTTTTTACAGGAGCTAGGGATTATGGACAGAGCGATAAACCGATTTTCACTTAACTTCCTCTGGTCAGGACTCGGGATCAGAACCCGGATCCTCTCCGGTGTCGCCATACTGATGGTCATCGCCATCAGTTGTATCACCCTGATCCTGGAACAGATCTCCCACACTCAGGCGCAGCAGCGGGTCGAGCGCTATGAGCTGCCAAGCAGCGTAGATCGTATCGCCAACCAGCTCACTGCCGAGCTGACCCACCACTTGACCGAAGCACAGGCACTGGCCAGCAACAGCTTCGTCATCGACTGGCTGGCTCAGGGCATGCCGGCAGCAGAGTGGCCCAAGATGGAGCACTACTTTCAGGCACTGCAGCAGCGCATTGGCGGCAATGTCTTTATCGCCCCGCTCCAGACCAATACTCTGATCAACTTCAGCGGCGGCCCCACCGCCCAGAAACAGCTGCACGACTCAGATCTGAAAGATGACTGGTTCTACGGCTTTCTCAAACGTAAGCACCCCTACGAGCTGAACCTCGATATCTCGGACTTTGACAAGCGCGCCTCGCTCTATATCAATACGGCTGTCACGGCCGAAGGCAAGACGCTGGCGGTGGCGGGTGAGGCGTGCCAGCAGGCACAGAGCATTCAGGAGCTGACCAACGTGGTCGCCATCATCGGGGATAATGCCGAGCAGATAGCCAGCCGCTCCATGGGGGTCAACGAGGTGACCCACCATATCGCCGGCCATATGCGCACCATCGAGCAGGATGTCACCCAGAGTGCCAACCGGCTTGAGACGCTGCGCAGCAGCATCAGCACCTCCTCTACCCTGCTCGATGAAGTGGTGAAAGACAGCAACGACATTACCCAGATCATGAACCTTATTCGCGACGTCTCGAACCAGACCAACCTGCTGGCCCTCAACGCTGCCATCGAAGCGGCCCGAGCGGGCGACATGGGACGCGGTTTCGCCGTAGTGGCCGACGAAGTGCGCCAGCTGGCAGTGCGCACCCAGACCGCAACCAAGGATGTACAGGATCTGATCCTGCGCCTGCAGGAGGGTACCCGCCAGGCCAGCAACTCGATGACCGACTCGCGCACCTTGAGCGAAGAGGGATACAACCGGATGAGTCAGGCCAAGGAGGTACTGATCGATGCCACCAGCCAGATCAATCAGGCGGCACTCGAGATCAACGAGATAAGTACGTTGGCCCAATCCCAGCATCAGCAGATGGGGCAGGCCAAGGCAGCCCTCGACGAACTGGCCATGGTGGCGGAGCATCAGCGCGAGCATGCAGAGGAGAGCAATGCCGCCAGTCGCGAGCTGTTCGAGCTGGCAAAAGCGATCGATGAGCAGATCCGTCAATACCGCATTCGTTGACCTGCCAGCCTCTCATGCAAATGAAAACGCCACCGCAAGGTGGCGTTTTCATTTTGCGAATCATTTTGCTAGCGCTCTCATAACAGGAATAACGATAAAAACCACAACCTATTGATTATTAACATGAAAAAAGATGGAACGGCGGTTGCTTAGTGATATCAGGCTCAATAAGAGGAATGAGATCATGAAACCGACCAGCACCCGCACCTCCCAAGAAGAGAATGCACTGACCCCCCGCGAAGGCACCTTTCTGATGATGGTCGCCCAACTGGTGGTCCTGACCACCATCGTTCTGGCCGCTACGCTGGGCGGGCTCTCATGGCAGTGGACCCTGCTGCTGGCCGTTCCCCCCGTCATCGGCGGCGCCCTGCTTAGCCGGGTCTTTGGCAAGCTGCCGCGCTAAACCGGCACACCCACCTTCCCGCAAAACGGCCGACCCTATGTCGGCCGTTTGTCTATCCGGCCATAAATGCCATTCATCGGCTAGAGGGTATGGCTGCCCAGCTGCTCCTTGAGAAAATCGAGCCAGACCCGCAGCCGGATATCGCGCTGGGCATCGGAATAGAAGACCGCATTGATGGGACGCGAGGCGCCGCTGTTGCTGCGTGCCAGCACCTCCACCAGCGCCCCGCTCGCCCGATCCGGCCCGGTCATAAAGTCCGACAGACAGACGATGCCCTGTCCCGCCAGCGCCAGCTGACGCAAGGTTTCCCCACTGCTTGCACGCAGGCTGGGAGTGATGGGAAAGCGATCCCCCTGCTCGGCACTCAATAGCGGCCAGTGGTTGAGGTGATCGGGATGCAAAAAGCCGAGCAACTCGTGGCCGTTCAGCAGATCTGCCGGCTGGCGCGGCGTACCGCGCTCGCTCAAATAGCCGGGAGAGGCCAGCAAGCGCAGCCGAGAGCGGCCCAGGGGCAGCGCGCGCAAAGAGGAGTCGCTCAGCTCGCCGATACGGATGGCCATGTCTACCCGCCGCTCCATCAGATTGATAAAGCCCTCCGAGCTGTGCAGTTGCAGCTCGATGGCAGGATAACGACGTCGAAACTCGCCGATAATGGGCACCAGCCGATGGAGGATAAAAGGCGTGGCCGCATCGACCCGCAATATCCCCTCCGGCTGTTCGCGGCGCATCAGCAGCAGCCCCTCCGCCTCGCTCATCTCGGTCAGGATCTTCACCGCCCGCTGATAGAACCAGCTCCCCTCCTCGGTAAGGCTGACCCGCCTCGTGGTGCGATTGAGCAAAACGGTGGCGAGCTTCTCCTCCAACCGTTTGATGCCGCGGCTCACCACCGAGTTGTCCATGCCAAGGTTCTCCGCCGCCTGGCGAAAACTGCCCGCCTCCACCACCGCCACAAACAGGGTCAGTTCATCAGAATGGGTCTTCATTGCTGTTATCCGGACAAGAGTAATGGGCTTTTATAGGCGTAGCCGCTCTGTATTGGCAAGCATTGCCTGATATGGCTTCACCATCACAGCAAAGAGATAACGTGATGGCCCGCTCAAACTCTGTTCGGTGTTTGCCGGTAGAATGGAACCATATTGGTTCGTATGAAACCGAATAAACACAAGGACGAATACGATGACATTTGAAAAGCGGCTGGCAGCTGCCCATCAGGAGCTGGCAAACAAAGGGGTATGGCATGCCAACTACAATCCCCCTTTGTGCAGGCTGCTGCGCAGATTTGGCTATCCCGTCAAACCGCCTCAGTATGAAGGTTGGCTAACCAACTTGCTGGTATTCGGGGTCGGCGTTGGTCTGGTATGGGGCACGATGATGTGGTTTTTTAGCTGGCAACCCATGGCAATGGATCTGCTATTTGCCCTGCGCCAAACAGCCCTGTTTGCGGGATTCTTCGGCCTGACCATGGCATCTTGGCTCTGGCTACGACGCAAGCAGCTGAAACTGACCCCTTGGGAGCAACTGGCTAACCCCGCCGATGCTGATGATGAGGAATAAGAGCTGAATGAAATCCCATGAAAAACTGAACTATGTGGAGTTTGCTGCGCGAGATCTTGCCGCGACCAAGGCCTTCTTTCAGGCCGTATTTGGCTGGCAATTTGTCGATTACGGCCCCGACTACTGCGCCTTTGCCGATGAGGGGCTGGATGGCGGCTTCTATCGGGCGGATCAGTGCAGTCAGACAGCTCAGGGCGGCGCCCTGCTGGTGTTCTACAGCGCGGATATTGAAGCGACTCAAGCCAAGGTGAGCCAACACGGTGGCACAATCAGTCGCCCACTATTCGACTTCCCCGGTGGCCGCCGCTTTCACTTTGTCGAGCCCAGCGGCAATGAATTTGCGGTCTGGTCGGAACCCGCCGGCGCCTGATAAGCCAGCTCCTGATAATAGGGAGCCACGGCCCCCGATTGCTGTGCCTCTCTCAATTCACTGCTGCGCCATTAACCCTGTTTCCGGCAAGTCACGGCAGGCATACTGACTCTTCGTTTTTGCCAAGGAGGTTCAGATGTCATCGCCCGTGATTGTGATTGCCCAGCTTGAAGCCAGACCCAAATTCGCCGCCCAGTTTCGTGCCGCCCTTGAGCCGCTGATTGCGGCCACCTTGCAGGAGGCTGGCTGCCAGCGCTACCAGCTACATCAGGATCTGGACAATCCAAACAGCTGGATGCTCTACGAAGTGTGGGAGAGCGAAGCGGCCCTCACCGCCCATCAGGGCCAGCCCCACTTTACGGAATTTGTCGCCAAGACCGAGCCTTGGTTTGCCGGCAGCACCATTCGCCGCTATCAGCCGCTGGACGCCTGATCCGCCGCGCCACTGAGCGCCCTTTGCAACCCGTTTGAGGAGTAGCATGATGAAGATGCCCAACCTGGGTCTTGGAACCTTTCGCCTGACCGGCCAACCCCTGCGCGACTCGCTGTTGCAGGGGCTGGAACTTGGCTACCGCCATATCGACACCGCCCAGATCTACGCCAACGAAGCCGAAGTGGGCCAGCTGATGAGCGAGAGCGGCGTGCCTCGCCAGGATATCTATCTGACCACCAAGGTGTGGACCAGCGAATTCGGGCCGGGCAAGGTGATCCCGAGTCTTGAGGTGAGCCTCGAAAAACTGGGTACCGACTATCTGGATCTGGCGCTGATCCACTGGCCCTCCCCCAAGGATGAGGTGCCGATGGCTGTCTATCTGGAGCAGCTGGCCGAGGCTAAAGCCCGGGGCCTGACCCGCGAGATCGGGGTCTCCAACTTCACCGTGGCCCAACTCAAACAGGCCATCGAGATTTTGGGGCCGGGTGCCATCGCCCACCAGCAGGTGGAGATCCACCCCCTGCTGCAAAACCGCAAGGTGGTGGAGTTCTGCAAAGCCCACGGTATCGCCATCACCGCCTATATGCCGCTCGCCTATGGCAAGGTGCTCGCCGAGCCGCTGCTGATGGAGATCGGCCAGCGCCACGGCGTCTCGGCGGCCCAAGTGTCGCTGGCCTGGCTGCTGGCGCAGGAGATGACGGTGATCCCGAGCTCCACCAAGCGGGAGAATCTCGCCGCGAACCTTGCAGCCCTCAAGGTCACGCCCACTGCCGAAGAGATGGCCGCCATCGCTACCCTGGAGCGGGGCGAGCGCTGCGCCAACCCGGACTTTGCGCCGGATTGGGATTAAACAGAAAAAGATACATAGGCTCTCTTGCTTCGACGGCGGGTACCGGCAACCCTCACGAGCCTATTGCAGCCACAAGCTATCCCCTCTCCCTACGGGAGAGGGTCAGGGCGAGGGCAAGCGACCTCCCCCTCATCCCCAACCCTTCTCCCGCAAGGGGAGAAGGGAGCAAATAACGCTCAATGACATTTTTCAGCAAAAACGGGAGGCATCATGCCTCCCGTTTTTTTGCCCTTTAATCTCACTCTTTACTCACTCCCGCACGCACAGCAGGTTCAGCGAACCCTGTCGCCTTCCATTGCTCAGTCACCATTCCCTATTTGTGCCCTACTCGCTCAGCACGCTTTGTCTCTGCTCTCCTGTCACTTCGCACCCCACTCTCTTCCCCCCTTTGCGGCAACGTTTGTCTCTCCCATTCCCCATCACCATTGCTGCTTATTTGGCAAAAGTAATTTGATGTCACCATCATTTTTGCCAACAAAACCCATCGGCATACTGGCGCCATTCTCCCGTCGGGAGTCCCTAACCAAGGAGTTGTTATGCCACTGGCGTTATTTGCCCTTACCCTGAGTGCCTTTGCGATCGGCACCACCGAATTTGTTATCGTGGGGCTTATCCCCACCATCGCCGAGCAGCTCAATGTCTCGCTCCCCTCGGCGGGCCTGTTGGTCAGCCTCTATGCCCTTGGCGTAGCCATCGGTGCCCCCGTGCTCACGGCGCTCACCGGCAAGGTGCCGCGCAAGTGGCTGCTGGTGGGACTGATGGCACTCTTTACCGCCGGCAACCTGCTCGCCTGGCAGGCCCCGGGTTACGAGAGCCTGATCGTGGCCCGCATCCTGACCGGATTGGCCCACGGGGTCTTCTTCTCGGTGGGCAGCACCATTGCCACCGGCTTGGTCGCCAAAGAGAAGGCTGCGAGCGCCATCGCCATCATGTTCAGCGGCCTGACTGTGGCGCTGGTGACCGGCGTACCGCTCGGCACCTGGATTGGTCAGGTCTTTGGCTGGCGTGAAACCTTTCTGGTGGTGAGCCTGCTCGGCCTCGTCGCCATGGTGGGCAGCCTGCTGCTGATCCCGAACAACTTGCCCAAGGGGGCGGCCTCAACCATCCGCGAACAACTTTCGGTACTGACCAAAAAGCCGCTGCTGCTGGTCTACGCCAAAACCGCCCTCGGTTACGGCGGCGCCTTCACGGCTTTTACCTTCCTCGCCCCCATCCTGCAGCAGGTGAGCGGCTTTAGCGCCGGTGCGGTGAGCCTGATCCTGCTGGTGTACGGGGTATCGGTTGCCGTCGGCAATATCTGGGGCGGCAAGCTGGCCGACAAGATGGGCCCCCTGCCGGCGCTCAAGCTGCTGTTTGCCGGTCTGGCGCTGGTGCTGCTGGCCCTCACCTTCACCGCCCCCCATCCGGTGCTGGCTGTGCTCACCGTGCTGGTGTGGGGCGCCTTTGCCTTCGGCAATGTGCCGGGTCTGCAAGTACTGGTGGTCAAACAGGCCGAACTGCACACCCCCAAGGCGGTGGATGTGGCATCGGGCCTCAATATCGCCGCCTTCAACGTCGGCATTGCGCTCGGCTCCGTAGTCGGTGGCCTGGTGGTGGAACACATAGGGTTGATGCACACCCCCTGGATCGGCGCCCTTATCGTGCTGCTGGCCTACGGGCTGACCCATGTCAGTGAGCGCCGCGAAACCCTCCGGCTCGCCGCCTGTCAGGCATAAGCTGCGCCAGCAGGCGTCACGCAAGAGCGTGGCGCCTGCTGCAATCGGCGCGGCAGGCTTCTATGCTGTGACACAGCGTTAACCCGGCAACCATTTCAGCAACTGTTTCAGCAACCAAGCCTGTCACCCTCGCATCATTTGCCACGGAGTCTGTTATGAAGGTGCTTATCGTCTATGCCCATCCCGAACCCAAAAGTTTCAACGGTGCCCTCTTCTGCCACGCCATCAGGGCGCTGGAGCAGTCGGGCCACACAGTGATGACCAGCGATCTCTATGCCATGGGCTTTGATCCCGTCTCGGATCGGCGCAACTTCACCGCCGCCAGCGATCCCGATTTTCTCAAGCTGCAGCTTGAAGAGCTGGCTGCCACCGAGCAGGGCAGCTTTGCCCCGCAGCTGGAGCAGGAGATGCAAAAGCTGGAGGCGGCCGACCTGCTGATCTTCCAGTTCCCGCTCTGGTGGTTTGGCCTGCCCGCCATTCTCAAGGGGTGGGTGGATCGGGTCTTTGCCATGGGGCGGGTTTATGGTCAGGGCCATATCTACGAGAGCGGCAAGTTTCGCGGCAAGCGGGCGTTGCTGAGCCTGACCACCGGCGGCCCTGCCGAGACCTATCTGCCCGACGGCTTCAACGGCGATATCGACGGGGTGCTGCGCCCCATCCAGCGCGGGATCCTGCAATTTGTCGGCTTTGACGTGCTGCGCCCCCATATCTGCTATGCCCCGGTGCGGGTCTCGCAAGAAGAGCGGGAAGCCTGGCTCGCCCAGTGGGCCGAGCGCCTTGGCCAGATTGAGCAGGAGTCCCCCATCGCGGTTGGCCGCTACCAGTAACGGCTGACGCAGCTGACACTCCCCCCCACACAGCACAAAAACAGCGAGCGGCCCCCGGCCGCTCGCTGTTTTTCACGCTCTGTCGTTATGGTTTTTGTTATCCGTGGACAAGCCTTATGCCGCCTGTTGCACGCCTGCTTTGCCGGTCACGGCACGCTTGAGCCAGTAGTCGAGGCTGACGTAGCGACCCCCGCCGTAAACCAGCAGCACCAACAGCATCACGAAGTAGGTGGCGGCAAACTCCATCCCGTTGTTGAGCATCACGGGATCCCCAAGCTCGGTGATGTAGTTGTAGCGACCGGGGAAGTTGGCGGCCAGCCACTCAATAAAGCCGTTGAGGCGCACAGTGGCCTCCATGCTGCCGGTGGCGATGGCGTCCCAGCCGTGCTTCCAGTGCACCATGGCACTCGCCACGCTCATCAGGAAGATGGTGGGAATGGCCATGATGCGGGTAAAGAGGCCAAGGGCGATGCAGATGCAGCCCAGCACCTCGGTGCCCGCTGCCAGAAAGGCGAGCAGAGTCGGGAACGGCAGGTTGAGCCCCCCTTCCGAGACTGGGGCACCAAACCAGGCAACCGTGCCGGCAAAGCCCATCACCTTGGAGTGGGCCCCCACATAGATGACCGGAATGAGATAGAGGCGAATAGCCAGCAGGGCCAAAAAATCGAGCCGCTTGCACTGGGCCACCGCCCGCTCGTACCACTGGATCAGGGTGTTGTTCATGGGAATTCTCCTTGGTGTTTGCTAAATGAGGACCTAAGTCAGGGCACAGGGGCGCCGGACTGGCGCTCGCCGACGGGCAGGATCAGCAGACCCAGCCGGTGAAAATGGCGCGCCCACTCGATCAGATCAAAGTCGCTGCGAACCTGTTGCACCTGTTGCTGGAATGCGGCTTGGGTGATCCCCTGCTGCTGTTGCAGCAACTGGATCAGCGCCACGTCCCATTCGCGCAAGCGCTGGGTCACCACCTGATGATCCGGGCTGCGAAACAGGCCATAGAAGTGGTTGCCCTGCCGGGTCGGCACCACCCCGCTGCGACGAATGGCAAAGGGGAGTTCAAGCAGTTGCAGGGTGGGATTGAGCACAAGCGGACTCTCCGCCGTCACCTCAACCCCCGATATAACTTGCGGCACTACCCCTTCATCAATCTCGACACAGAGGCAGGCCCACTCGTACTCCAGCAGCGCCAGCCGCTGCCTGGGCCAGTTGAGAGAGCCCTCGCCGTGGCGATGTTGCACATAGCGGACAAACTCGGTGGCGATATGGTGAAACTCGGGGGCCTCGGCGCCGTGTGCGATGACAAAGCCCTCCACCAGCTGCCCTCTGTCCACCGGCACCCAGTGAGCGTGGGTGAGCGGAAAAGCGCTCTCCAGCACCGACTCCACATTGGCGCGCACGCTGCGGGCATAGTGGCTGGCGATGCCATCCTGCGGCAGCCGTACCCGGCTCGCCAGCCAGGCGGTCTGCTGCTGCATCCGCTGCGGCGCCGTTTTGGACGTGCTGATAAGAGATAACCGTCTATCCATAGCGCACCTCCCGCACCTGATGGTCGATCGCCTCGTAACAGGCGCCGTGCACCCGCGCCAGCTCGGCCTCCAGCTCTGCCAGCGGCGGCAGATGGTGATCCCGCTCCAGCAGCAGGGGGCGCAGGCCGTGGGTCTGCACCGTATAACGGGCCAGCGCCACCACCTCCTCACATATCGGACGACCATGGGTATCCAGCAAGGTGCCATCCGCCTCTTCCAGATGACCGGCGATATGGAAATAGCGGATCGCACTGCCCGGCAGCCCGGCGATCATCCGCTTGGGGCAATAACCGTGGTTGCGGCTGTTCACAAAAACGTTATTGATATCGAGCAGCAGCTCGCAGCCGCTGCGCGCCACCAGCTCGGCGAGAAAATCCTCCTCCGGCATCTCGTGGTCATAGCCGTGGTAGTAGGAGATATTTTCCAGCACCAGCGGGCGGGTCAGCGCCTCCTGCACCTGCTCAATCCGCTCGGCCAGATAGGGGATATTCTCCCACTGGCGCGGCACTGGTAAGAGCTCGTAGAGATAGCCCTGCTGGTCGCGGGAAAAGCTCAGGTGCTCGCTATAGATCCCGATACCGAACTCATCCAGAAAGGTACGGATCTGGCTGAGCAAAGTGCGATTGAGGGGCTGGCAATCGCCGAGGGAGAGGCTGAGGCCATGGGCCACCAGCGGGTAACGCTCGGCCAGCTGATGCAGCTGCTCGCGCCTGGCGCCGCCGATGGCCATCCAGTTCTCCGGCGCCAGCTCGAGAAAGTCGATGCCTGGGCGGACGGGGCCGGAGCAGAGCGCATCCAGATGCTCCTGACGCAGCCCGATCCCCCGACTGCGGGAGCTTATTGGCCACATACCCCCTCCGTCATCTTGCTGCCGCTGTTGGTACCGGATCTGTCGCTATCAATCCCCTCTCCCGCCACGCCACACTTGCCGTCGCGAGCGCGCACCAGCCGCCCCTGTGGGTCACTGTCGAGGGCTTGCTTTTCAAAGCGCTTCTCGGTGCCGCACTTGCCCGCCGCACACTTGCCACCGTGCTGTTCGCTGGGGGCGGCCTTGACCGGTGCATCGCTCGGGGTGGCCGCCAGCGCCAGCCCCGGGGTCAGGGCAATCAGGCTGGTCATGGCGATGGAGAGGGTCAGTTTGTTGGTCTTGTTGCTGCTTGGGTTACTCATGGGTGGACTCCTTCACGGATGAAACGGGGTAGCTGGAAAGATCGCGGGCGGCAATCACCTGACCGCGGAACTGCGACTTGACGATGTCGAGCGCCTCGCTCTTGCGGCTCAGCCCCAACCCCATCCAGTGGTTGAGCACCAGCAGCTTGGGGTTCACCTCGGCGGCAATCTTGGCTACCACCGATGGCTTGGCATGGAGCGAGGCGGAGACCGGGTCGGCCCCTTCGTGGATGGCGAGCGGCATCACCAGAATGTCGGCCCCCTTGGCAAACGGCACAAAGGCCGGATTGCTGCCGTTCTGATCTGCCGAGATAACGATGGTCCCCTCGGTGCTCTCGATGCGATAGGCCAGACAGGGCACGTCACCGTGGGGGATGCCGAGCGCCGTGATGGTCAGCCCATCCTGCTGATAGACGGTGTGAGGCTGCGGGCTCTGGTAGGGCACATCGTGCAAGGTGATGGGGAAGAGGCCATCGGTGCCATCCTTGAAGCCGCTCAGGTAGGCATAAGCGCCCTTCTCCTTGTTGAAGAGGGCATCAAAGTAGCCGCTCATGCTGGGGAAGGCCGAGCCCGCCTCGGGCCCCGCCAGATCCAGCGGATCGCTGCGCTCGAAGAAGTAGGCTCCCTTGAGCAGGGCGGGCAGGTCGGTCACATGGTCGGTGTGAAAGTGGGTGATGCCGATAAAATCGACCTCTTCAAGCTTGGCCCCCGCCTGACCGAAGCGCAGGTAGACGCCGCCACCGGCATCGATCAGGATGCGGGATTTCCCCTTCCACCAGATCACCTCGCTGGAGGAGGCACGCTGATCGTCGGAGATGGGGCCGCCGCTACCGAGCACCTGCAGGGTGAAGTTCTTGTCCAGTGGCGTCAGTTGTACGCCCTGGCTGGCGGCCCCCGCCGGCGCGGCGGCAAGGGCGCAGCCGATGGCCAGCGCCACCGCTTTCAATGTCTGTTTCATATTGATTACCTGTCGGTTGAGTGACAGTTCGCGACTGTCAGTGAAGTGGCAGGGTGGGTGATCGGGCTGCGCCACTGGCAGCCCGACCGGGCATGCGGGTCAACCCCGCAGATCAGATCTGGTCGCGGTCAGCCGCTTCCCAGCGCGCTTCCAGCCAGAGCAGATTGCACAGCCCCAGCAGCAGGGCAAAGCCGAGCCCCAGTATCCAGGTGAAGTACCACATGGCGTCCTCCTTATGGTCAGTAGAGTTGATAGCCGTCGCGCTTGATGCGGGCGCGGTCGAGCTTGCCGCGCACCACCCGATAGACCCAGCCGGTGTAGCCGAGGTTGACCGGCATCAGCACCAGCACGATGCCGAACATGATGGCCAACGTCTTGTAGCTGGAGGTGCCATCCCACAGGGTCAGGCTGCTCGCGGCATCAAGGGTTGAAGGGAGCACGAAGGGGAAGAGCGAGATGGCCACCGAGCAAAGCATGGCGATGCAGGCTGCGGCGCTTGCCACCAGAGCCAGCCGTCCGCGCTCCAGCCAGGCTGCGATCCCGCTCGCCAGCGGCGCCAGCGCGCCAATCAGCGGCACCAGCCAGAGCAGCGGCTGCTCGTGGTAGTTGCGCAGCCAACCGGCGACATGGGGGGTGACCCCCTTCATCAGCGGGCTCAGCACCGCATTGCCGTCAAAGGGCTGACCCGCCAGACCGGTCAGCTGATAGCCCTGCAGATCCACCAGATGCCAACCGGCCAGCAGGTAGAAAAAGGTCACCAGCGGGGTCAGCAGGATGGCGATACCCCGTGCGCGCAGCGCGGGCGTCCCCGTGACCTTGGCTTGCAAAAAGCTGGCGCCGTGCAGCAGCAGCAAGGTGATGGCGGTGGCCAGCACCGAGAGCAGCCAGCCCCAGTGGAAGTCGAATGCGCCGTAGTGCAGGCGCAGCGCCGTGTCGAAGCGAAACGGCAAGCCCTGCATCACCAGACCGATGGCGGCGCCGAGGATCAGGGTCGGTATCAGGCCGCCCGCCACCAGCGCCCGATCCCACCAGCGGCGCCAGAGCGGGTCGGTCAGCTTGCTGCGGTAGTCAAAGCCGACCGGGCGCAGAAAGAGGCCGAGCAGCAGCACCACCATGGGGATATAGAGCACCGAAAAGGCGGCGGCATAGACCAGCGGCCAGGCGGCGAACAGGGCGCCGGCACCGGCAATCAGCCACACCTGATTGCCCTCCCACACCGGCCCCACGCTGTTGATCACCAGCCGTCGGTCGTCGTCATCCTGCGAGACCACCGGCAGCAGCATGGCGATGCCGAGATCGAAGCCATCCATCACGATAAAGCCGACCATCATGAAGAGCAGCAGCGCCCACCAGATGAGTTTCAGGGTTGCGTAATCCATCAGGCGATCCTCGCAAGTTCGGGTTGTTCACCGCTGTAGCGGCCGGTATGGAGAATGGCGGGCCCCTTGCGGATCACCCGGCGCAGCAGGAAGAGCTCCACCACCAGCAACAGGGTGTAGATGGAACAGATGGCGATGAGACTGAACCAGAGCTGGCCCGGGGTAAGCAGGGAGACCGAGGCCGAGACCGGCAGCACGTCGCTGATGGTCCAGGGTTGGCGACCGAACTCGGCCACAAACCAGCCCGCCTCAATGGCGATCCAGGGCAGCGGAATGCTCCAGAGCAGGGTCTTGAGCAGGCGTGGCGAGCTCTGCAGCCGGTTGCGGCAGAGCTGGATAAAGCTCACCACCATCAGCCCCAGCATCGCGACACCCAGCCCCACCATCAGACGGAAACCGAAGAAGAGCGGCGCCACCTGCGGGATGGAGTCCTCTACCGCCTTGGCGATCTCCGCCTCCCCCGCCTTGGCGATATTGCTGGCATAGGGGGTGAGCAGCAGACCGTAGCCGAGATCCTTGCCGTGCTTGGCAAACAGCGCCCGATTTTCGGCCGAGTCGTTGCCGGCGCGGATCTGTTCGAGCGCACCGGACGCCACCATGCCGCTGCGAATGCGCGCCTCGTGCTGCACCTTGAGATCCTTGATGCCGGTCACCGCCTCATCGAGGGAGCGAGTGGCGATGATCCCCATCAGATACGGGATCTTGATGGCGGCGTGAGTGGTCTCCCCCTGCTGATCCGGGAAGCCGAACAGGGTGAAGGAGGCAGGCGCTGGCTCGGTGTGCCACTCCGCCTCGATGGCGGCAAGCTTCACTTTCTGCACCTCACCGGTGCGATAGCCAGACTCATCCCCGAGCACGATGACCGAGAGGATGGCGGCCAGCCCGAAGCCGGAGGCGATGGCGAAAGAGCGCAGGGCGAACTGCACTTCCGTCTTGCGCAGCAGATACCAGCTGCTCACCCCCATCACAAACATGGAGGCGGCCACATAGCCCGCCGCCACCGTGTGAACGAACTTCACCTGCGCCACCGGATTGAGCAGCACGGCGGCGATATCCACCAGCTCCATGCGCTGGGTCAGCAGGTTGAACTCGGCCCCCACCGGGTTTTGCATCCAGCCGTTGCCGATCAGGATCCAGAGCGCCGAGAGGTTGGAGCCGAGCGCCACCAGCATGGTCACCAGCAGGTGCTTGCCGCGAGAGAGCTTGTCCCAGCCGAAGAAGAAGAGCCCCACCAGGGTCGATTCGAGGAAGAAGGCCATCAGCCCCTCGATGGCCAGCGGGGTACCGAAGATGTCCCCCACATAGTGGGAGTAGTAAGCCCAGTTGGTGCCGAACTGGAACTCCATGGTGATCCCCGTGGTGACCCCCATGACGAAGTTGATGCCAAACAGTTTGCCCCAGAAGCGGGTGATGTCCTGATAGATCACCTTGCCGGTCATCACATAGGCCGACTCGGCGATCACCAGGATCCAGGACAGCCCCAGGGTGAGGGGGACAAACAGGAAGTGGAACAGGGCCGTGGCGCCAAATTGCAGGCGCGACAGGCTGACCACGTCATCCGGATTGATCATGCGTCACTCTCTTTTGTTGTATTTGCCTTGCACGTTTCATGCGGGACAAGTACACCACGGGTCATGACACCTATAACAGATGCAGTTATAGTGAATAGCACCTATAACAGTTGATCCAGATCATGCCTCTTTACCAACAACTGGCCGAACGCCTGAGCCGCGAGATCGATGACGGCATCTGGCAACCGGGGGAGCGCATCCCCTCCATCCGCCAGAGCTGCAAGACCCACAACCTGAGCCCGATGACGGTGCTGCAGGCCTATCAGTTGCTGGAGAGTCAGGGGCGGATCCTCGCCCGTCCCCAGTCCGGTTACTACGTCAAGGCCGCCTCGCCAAAGGTGGCGCGCCACACCCCGAGCCAGACCCACTACAGCGGTTCGGTGGATATCAACGATCTGGTGTTCGAGGTATTGCAGGCGAGCAAATCGCGGGCACTGGTGCCCCTTGGCATGTCGGTGGCCGACCCGACCCTGTTCCCCCATCCCCAACTCGGGCGGGCGCTGGCCAGCTGTATGCGCAAGCTCGACCCCTTCAGCACGGTGGCCGACCTGCCCCCCGGCAACGAGGCGCTGCGCCGCGCCATCGCCCAGCGCTACGCCAGCGACGGGGTCGCCATCAACCCGCAGGAGATCATCATCACCACCGGCGCCATGGAGGCGCTCTCCCTCAGCCTGCAGGTGCTGACCGAGCCCGGTGACTGGGTGGTGGTGGAGTCCCCTACCTTCTATGGCGCCCTGCAGGCTATCGAGCGGCTGAAGCTCAAGGCGGTGGAGATCCCGGTGATCCCCGGGGTAGGTATCGATCTGGCGCTATTGCAAGATGCCCTCAGCCAGATGCCGATCAAGGCGTGCTGGCTGATGGGCAATGTGCAGCACCCGCTGGGTCACACCATGCCCGATGCGCACAAACAGGGGCTGATGGCGCTGCTCAACGCCCACAAGGTGCCGCTGGTGGAGGATGACGTTTATGCCGAGGTCTACTTTGGCCGCGAGCGCCCCAAACCCATCAAGCACTGGGATCAGCGCGGTGACAGCCTGCTCTGCAGCTCCTTCTCCAAGTGTCTGGCGCCGGGCTTTCGGGTCGGCTGGGTGGTGGCGGGGCCCCATGCCGAGCGGATCCAGCGGCTGCAACTGATGTCCACCCTCTCCACCAATGTGCCTAGCCAGCTGGCGCTGGCCGAAATGCTGCGCCAGGGCGGGGTCGATGCCCACTTTCGCCGCCTGCGCCACACTCTGGCCCAGCGCCAACAGCAGATGCGGGCCGCGCTGCAGCGACTGTTGCCGGGCGAGGTGCGGATCTCCTCCCCCGATGGCGGCTACTTTCTCTGGCTGGAGTTTGCGCCCCGCCTCGACAGTCGTGCCCTCCACGCCATGGCGCTCGACTGCGGCTTCTCCATCGCCCCCGGCGCCCTCTTCTCCAGTCAGGGGCAGCACAACCACTGCCTGCGCCTCAACAGCTCCCATCCCTGGAGCGATCAGCTGGAGCACGCGCTCCACCAGCTTGCGGGCCTGATAAACCGGCAGCTGGCAACAGAGGGGTGATCGCCAAAGCGCAGAAACAACAACGCCCCTTGAACGGGGCGTTATCGGCAATCCATGGCGGTGAGGGTATCAGGCGGGGGCGTTAAGTTGGGCCACCTGCCGCTCGATGCTGCCCTTGAGGTTGTCATCGAGTTTGAGGGCGCGCGCCAGCTCGTCGAGATAACCGCGCTCCATAAAGTGATCCACCTCGATGGCGAGCAGGGAGGCGAGATAGATCTCGGTGGCCAGCTCCATGTCGGTCACTTCCCGCGCCAGCGCGTGGGGGTCGAGGGGGCGGGCCAGCTCGGCGTCAATCCAGCGGGCGGCATCGCTCTGGCCCTGTTCGGTCAGGTACTCCTGAATTTTCTGGCGCTCGGCGCCGTCGATATGGCCGTCGGCCCGGGCTGCCGCCACCATGGCGCGCACCAAGAGAGCCGAGCGGGCATCCAGCGCATTGCCTTCCAGAGTGCTGACAGGATGGGTCGGCTGGGCGGGCGCCGCCTGCTGGGCTTGCCAATCCTGATAGAGCTTGTAGGCCAGCCCGCCGAGGGCCGCAGCGCCACCCACGGAAGCGGCCTTGCCGCCATATTTGCGCATCTTCTTGTTGCCCAGCAGCAGACCGAGCGCACCGCCGGCCAGCGCCCCCTGCATCTGCCCCTTGCGTTTGTCTCCGCCTTCGTTGAGCCAGCCTTTGCCAGCCCCCAGCAACTGTTCCAGCATCTGTTTCATGGTGTCACTCCTGCGGGTCAAAAAAGTGAAATCGGGATGAATAGAGCCAGATAGTGACCCCGCCCCCCTGAATCGGGGATGAACCCTTGACCGGGCAGGCCGATGGGGCAAAGCTCAGGGAAACCCTTCAGGCAATAAGGATGTGACTGTGCCCAATCGCGAACTGACCCTGCAATTTCTGGCCGAACCCTCCGACGTCAACTTCGGCGGCAAGGTGCATGGCGGCATGGTGATGAAGTGGATCGATCAGGCGGGCTATGCCTGCGCCGCCGGCTGGTGCGGCGGCTATGCGGTGACCGTCTATGTGGGGGGGATCCGCTTTTTGCGCCCCATCCAGATTGGCCAGCTGGTGGAGGTGCACGCCCAGGTGATCCACACCGGCACCACCAGCATGCATCTGGCGGTAGATGTCTACAGCCGCCACCCCACCGAGACCGAGCGCCACAAGACCACCCACTGCATCATCATCTTCGTGGCGATGGATGAGCAGGGCAAACCGACCCCGGTCCCCCAGTGGCAGCCGGTGAGCGAGAGCGATCTGCAGTTGCAGCAGTACGCCAAAAAGCTCATCGCCCTGCGCGAGGAGATCGACAAGGAGATGCGCCAGCACCTCTGACCTTCGTGGCTCACAACCCGACAGAGCGGGCGCTTTCGGCCAACGGCGGCGCCCCTGTATAATCCCCCCTCTTCCCGCAACCGGAACGCTGCCCATGTCACTGGAAACTGCCCCGCCCGAGGTAAAACTCGCGGTGGATCTGATTGAACTGCTGGAAACCAATGAGCTGGCCCCCGAGCTGGTGCTGGCGGCGCTGGTCATCGTAAAAAATGACTACGAGCGCAAGCTGGCGGAGGGGAAGGATCACTGATCCCTCCCCGCACTTTTTCCGCCTTATCTTTCCGACTTCAGTTTTTCCCCACAGAAGTTTTTCCCCACATAGCCACTCACTGCGGCCCCATCACCTCGTCGCACAGGGCGATCAGGGCCGAACTCAGGCGGCTGAGCGGTTCACCCCCATCCTTTGCCGCATGGAGCGCCAGCTCCACCGATGCCACCTTGGGCCACTGGGTCAGGGACAGCTGATCGGCGGGCATCAGCCGCTTGGGCAGCAAGCTCACGCCAATGCCTGCGCTCACCGCCCCCTGCAAACTGGCGAGACTGGCGCTGACATAGGCGATACGCCAACGCCGACCCAGACCATCGAGCGCCTCGGTCATCTGCTGGCGATATAGCCCTTCGCTCGGGAAGGCGACCAGCGGCAGCGGATCACGCCCCTTCGCTGGCCAGTCGCGGCTATCTACCCACACCAGCGGCTCACTCCAGCTGGCGAGCGGCGAGCCCTGTCCGCGCACCTGCTTGACCAGCGCCAGATCCAGCTCCCCCGCCACGAAGCGCTGCCAGATGTGGTGGCTCAGGCCGCTCTCCACCTCCAGCCGCACCTCGGGGTAGTCGCGGGCAAAGGCGGCCAGCACCGGGGTAATGGCACCGGCGGCGAAATCCTCCGGCACCCCGAGGCTGAGCGATATGCTCCCCTCGCTCACCTGCTCCTCGGCCTGTGCCAGCAGCGCCAGAATGCGGCGGGCCAGCCCCAACAGCTGCTCCCCCTCGGCCGTCGCCACCACCTGCCGACCGGAGCGGTCCAGCAGCGGGCAGCCGATCTGCTGTTCGAGCCTGCGCATCTGCTGGCTGATGGTGGATTGGGTCAGATGGACCCGTTCACCGGCCCGGGTGAAGCTGCCGGTGTCGATAATGGCGACAAAACTGCGCAGTAACAGGGGATCCAGCATGGGTTTCTCCATTTATAAAACCACTGAAACTCATTTTATCATTTAATTTCCAAATGGCTTGTTTCGCCGCTAGGCTGGCATTTGTTTAGTCAAATCAGGGTTTTTCATCATGTCTGCGCCCCTTGTTGCCTCTGCCAACGCCCGCCCGATCCCCTCATCAACCACCCTCCCGACTCATCAGCGCTGGCTGGAGCAGGCGGTGCAACTGGCCAGAGCTAATCACCGGCAGGGGGGCCGTCCCTTCGCCGCCCTGCTGGTACGCGATGAGCAACTGGTGGCGAGCGCGGTCAACGGCATCCATCTGGATGGGGATCCGACCCGTCACGCCGAGCTGGAGGCGCTGCGCAAGGCAAGCCAGAGCGGGCCGCTCGCGGGCGCCACCGTCTATGCCAGCGGCCACCCCTGCCCCATGTGCCTCGGCGCGCTGGTGATGAACGGCATCGCCGCCGTCTACTACGCCTTTGATAACGCCGATGCAGCGCCGTTCGGCTTTGACAGCACCGCCGCCTATCAAAAGCTGGGGCTGCCGCTGGCACCGCCACCTCTGCCGCTAGTCAAACTGGCCGTGACCCTGACGGCGGCAGATCTCTACGGCTCCCAGTTACAACAAGCCACACAAGCAGCGCCTGACCATGAGTAAGGGGACAAGCGAACGCCCGGCAGAGGCGCGCCGCCAGCAGTTTGCCCTGCTGGTGCTGGTGATCCTGACTGGCCTTAACCTGCGCCCCTTTCTTACCGCCATCGGCCCGTTGAGCGGCGAGATTGGCCGCGCCCTGTCGCTCGGGATGGATACCCTGGCCTGGCTCACCCTGCTGCCGCTGTGGCTGATCGGGGTCGGCGTGCTGCTCACCCCGCGCCTGCGCAGCCTTGCCAGCGCCACCCCCCTGCTGGGGCTGGCCCTGCTACTGCTCACGGCGGGCAGTGCCCTGCGTTTTGATGCCCAGAGCGGCGCCCTGCTGATCACCACCGCCGCCCTCTGCGGCCTGGGTTCGGCGCTGGTACAGGGGGTGCTGCCCGCCCTTATCAAGCAGCACTTTGCCAGCAAGGTGCCGCAAGTGATGGGGATCTTCTCTGCCTGCATGATGGGGGGCGGCGCGCTGGGGGCCAGTCTCACCCCAAGGCTGGCGGCCAGCCTCGACTGGTCGCAGGCACTGGCGCTCTGGAGCCTGCCGCTGCTGCTGGCCCTCGGCTGGCTAGGGTGGAAAGTGCGTCTGCCAAGCACCGCGGCGGTCGCGATCCCCCACGGCGAGCAGCGGCTGCTCACCCTGCCCCGCAGCTGGTTGCTGATCGTCTGCTTTGGCATCATCAACAGCGGCTACGGCATAGTGGTGGCCTGGCTGGCCCCTGCCTATATGGCGCAGGGGTGGAACGCTGCGCAGGCAGGCGAGCTGGTCGCTTGGCTGGCGCTGGCGCAGACCGCCTGCGGCCTCGGCCTGCCGCTGCTGGCCGCCCGCAATCTGGATCGGCGGCCGTGGATGGGGCTTGCCATCGCCATGCAGCTGGCGGGATTTGGCGGCCTCTGGCTGGCACCAGCCAGTGCCCCGATCCTCTGGTGCATGCTGTGCGGCGCCGGTCTTGGCGGCAGCTTTTCGCTGATCATGGTGATTGCGCTCGATCACCTGCCCGATCCGCGCCGCGCCGGCACCCTGAGCGCCCTGATGCAGGGCTTCGGCTTTATGCTGGCGGCCACCGGCCCCTGGGTCGCCGCCCGCCTCTATCACCTGTTCGGCGACTTCGCGGCCGCCTGGCAGTGGCAGCTGGGGGGCTTGCTGCTGATGAGCCTGCTGGTGCTGCGCCTCGACCCGCGCCACTACCCTCGCGTAATGAAGTTACCGACCGCCAGCGAGCCGCCCCTTTCCGCGCCCCTCCCAACCAGCGCTGCGGCCCAAAGCAACACACCGGCCTGAGGCCGGTGTGTTGGGGATAACAGTGTTGGGGTGACAAGACGAGGCTGACGCCGCTCAGAGGGGCAACTCAGCGCCCCTTCTTCTGCCGTCCGGTGTTAGCGGTGCGCGGCTTGCCTGCGGCCGGTTTACCCCCCTTGCCGGGAGCCCCTTTGCCTGCACTGCCCTTGCCAGCGCCGCCCTTGTTGGCGGCACCTTTGCCCACCGGCAGCTTCTTCTCGAAAGCTTCCGGGCCCGGCACATTCGGGCGACCGCCAATCTCGTGATCGTCATCGCGGCGCGGCTTCTTGCCCTGCCCCGGTTTGGCGGTTTGCGCCGCAGGGGCCTTGGCCGCCTTCGGTTTGTCGCCTTTGGCCGGTTTCACCTCGGAGGAGGAGTCCTCAATCAGCTTGAACAGATCGATCAGCTCATCGTCGGTCAGATCGCGCCACTCGCCCACCGGCAGCCCCTTGAGGCTGACGTTCATGATGCGAATGCGCTCCAGCTTGGTCACTTCAAAACCGAAGTGCTCGCACATGCGGCGGATCTGGCGGTTAAGCCCCTGCACCAGGGTGATGCGAAAGACGAACGGCGCCTCTTTCTTCACCTTGCACTTCTTGGTCACAGTACCGAGGATAGGCACCCCGGCCGCCATGCCGCGCACAAACTCGTCGGTCACCGGCTTGTCGACGGTCACCAGATACTCTTTCTCGTGATCGTTGCCCGCCCGCAGGATCTTGTTGACCAGATCGCCGTGGTTGGTGAGAAAAATCAGCCCCTGCGAATCCTTGTCGAGCCGCCCGATGGGGAAGACCCGGGTGCTGTGGTTGACGAAATCGACGATGTTGTCCTTCTCGCCCGCCTCTGTGGTACTGACGATGCCCACCGGCTTGTTGAGGGCGATCAGCACCAGACTGTCAGCCTCGCGCGGCTCGATCACCTGACCGTTCACCTTGACCAGATCGCCAACCTGCACCTGATCGCCAATCCCGGCGCGCTTGCCGTTGATAAAGACGTGGCCCTGCTCGATAAAGCGGTCAGCCTCGCGGCGCGAGCAGATGCCGCTCTCACTGATGTATTTGTTCAGGCGCATGGATTCGTTAGCCAGCATGAGTCACCTGCCAGAGGGGCTGAACCCCATCCTGTTGTACGGTTGCGTGCGTCGGCCATGCCGGACACATGATCTGCGGCATCACCCTCTCCACTACGTCGTTTTTTTGCATACGGCTCCAATTTCAACGAGGCCAATGCCGGCCCATCCGGCAAAAAAGTGCGACACATTACCACATCGCCCGCCACAGCACGCCGGATTATCGCCAACTCCAGCGCACCGGCGACACAATTGCGGGCCAGCTCACAGCACCAAGCCCCGCATCAGGGGTTATGGGGCAAACGGGGTTAACCGATTTCACGGCCAGCAAAGGCGCCGGCAATGGCGAGCGCGGGGCGCGCCAAGAGAGACAAACGAGGGAATGATAGCGCCCCGACCAGCGGCCGGGGCCAGCGGTTGATACGCCAACCCAACTCCCTCTGTCGCGGCGGACTCAGGGGTAGCGACTTATCTCGATCAGGTTCTGATCCGGGTCGAGGAAGTAGATGGACTCGATGGGCCCGCAAGCCCCGCTTTTGGTCACCGGCCCCTCGACAATCTCCACCCCGTGGCAGGCAAGCTGAGTCATCACCTGCTCCAGCGGCCAGCGGGTGATAAGGCAGACATCCCCCGACCCCACCTGCGCCCGGTTGCGCGGCTCCTGCCCAAGCAGTTGCAGATTGATCTTCTGGTTGCCAAACCCCACCGCCCGGCGCCCCGCACCGAAGGTGATGGCCTCCATATTGAGCACCGAGCTGTAAAACGCCACGGCGCGCTCGATATCACTTACCGTCAATACCAGATGGTCGATATGGCTGATCATGATTCCCTCCTGGTGCTGATGCCGGCAACGCGGCCGGTGGTGATAAACATGCAGGCAGCCAACCCGGCTGTCCGCCTTGCCAGCGCATCCCCGCTCGTTTGCCATAGACATCACAGATACAGGAACGCCCCGCTAGCTCCTCCATCATACCGGGCCAAACCACCCGCGACTGTGGTATGGCGCGCAAAGATGCTCCGACGACTTGGCGGGCGCGATAAATCTCCATCAGCGCACTGCGGCACATGCCTTGTCCCGCTGGGCCAGCAGGGTTTCATCTTCGCTATCCATCGCTGCCAGAATCGCCTGATTGCAGGCCCGCTCTGCCAGCTTGGCCGGACTCTGTTTGGCATTCCCAATCTCGGCAATCATGGGCCTGTAGCTGACGGCGGCCGAACAATACATGCCGCGATATTTGGGCAGTTGCCAACTGCTGTCATCCTGCCGGGTCAAGTCATCACACAGCTTGTGAAATAGAGCCGAAGCCTTGACCGTGCACTGGCTAAAGCGCCGCACATCCTGCTCGTAGGGACGACAAACGCTCGGCTGCTGGATCTGCCAGAGCTGAAACGAGAAGGGTACTGATTCCCCCTCATACTGCACCGCAACCGTTTTAAGCTCAGTGCCATAGATATCTGAAATCTGCTGCTGAACCAGATTGAGATAAGCCGAAAAAAGATAGGAAACCGGATCCATCACCACCTCCCTGTGGTTGTCACTGCCGGGCTTTATTACCGAAAACCGGGGCGATTTTCAAACGAGTAACAGGCGACAACAGCTTACTGATTTGGCAACAAAAAATAATTACTTTTCACACGCGGTGGAAGCTGGGTCGAGAGTGCTATCCGGTCAGTTATATGGACGGGAATGATCCATGGCGATCTGCAGTTCACGGCCACCAGCAATCTCGCCATGACTGATGCCGCTGGTCAGCCACCAGCTAATAACCAGAAGCAGTCGTTCCGGATCATGGCGCAGACGCCCTTTCAGGGCACACTCCCAGATGATCAGACGGCGGATACCCAATTTGTCCAGCTCGGCCAGATGACGGGCATCACGCGCACGATTACTGGCGATCTTGGCTTGCCAGAAGTCGGTTCTGCTCGATGGCAGCTTGAAGAGATGACAATCATGACCATGCCAGAAACAACCATTCACCTCGATCACGGCACGGTAGCGCGCCAGCCAGAGATCCGGCTTGCCTGGCAAGGCGGTATTGTGCAAGCGATAGCGAAACCCGGCATGATGCAACATGGCGCGCACCCGCTTCTCGGGACGGGTATCCCGGCTACAAATACCGGCCATCATCTCGCTACGCTTTTGGGGCTTCACGATATCTGTCACAATGTCGCCTCGCTTGTGAATCAGCACCATTTACTGTATAAACGCACAGTTAATCAACGAGATTTTAGTACTGTCATTGGATATACATCACACAGTTTCGATGCATTCAAAGAGCTTCATAACTACTGACTATCCAGCTCAAAAATTCATTACCAAGAGAATCAATCAATGAACCACTCTGTTTTTTCTTTTTTTTCAGGCTCCGGTTTTCTGGATCTCGGCTTTGAAAAAGCAGGATTTAATGTCGTTTTCGTTAATGAACTGAACAAAGATTTTCTCAATGCATACAAATACAGCAGAAAGAAAATGGGTATCCCGGAACCTGAGTTTGGTCATTTTTTGAACTCCATAGATGACTTTCTCGATGGTCCTTTAAGCTCAGAGCTTAAGACAATGGTAAGTAGTGCAAGAAGCAAGTCAGAGACTGTTGGCTTTATTGGTGGTCCACCATGCCCAGACTTTTCGGTTGCAGGAAAGAATAAAGGTCACGATGGTGAGAATGGCCGTCTTTCCAAGTCATATGTAGATTTGATTATTAAAAACAAGCCAGATTGGTTTGTTTTCGAAAATGTCAAAGGCTTGTGGCGCACAAAAAAACACCGTGAGTTTTATGAATCAATAAAAAAACAGCTTCAAGATACTGGTTACGCTATTACTGAGAGGCTAATAAACTCAATTGAGTTTGGCGCCCCCCAAGATAGAGACCGCATCATCATGTTTGGTTCCTTAAACCATGTAGATGAAGCAATGAGTAGCTTTTCTTGGGAGAGATATATGCCATACCCTAACAAGATGGCATTTAATTATCCTTGGCCAACCCAAACCCCATTCAACTCAACCCCCAGCAAAGCTGAAGTACCAGAGGAATTAACCGTAAGCTGGTGGTTTAAAGAGAATAATGTGGATGAACATCCTAATAGTCAGCATTATTTTACTCCCAGAGCAGGTCTGGCCAAGTTCATGGTGATAGAAGAGGGTGATACCACCAAAAAGTCATACAAAAGACTACATCGCTGGAGATATTCACCTACTGCGGCCTATGGCAATAACGAAGTGCATTTACACCCATGGTTACCTCGGCGGATTTCTGCAGCAGAGGCTCTGGCTATTCAGTCACTGCCAAAAGAGTTTGAATTGCCTCCAACAATGACTCTTTCGGCAATGTTCAAAACAATTGGTAATGGGGTTCCATATAAATTCTCATATGGTATAGCAAAAACTATCGCTGATTTCATGGAGTGAATTAATGAGTAGTGACATCATCTTTGACGAAATTTTAGATGAGATTATTGCCTTAAAAGGCAATAATCTGAAATATATTTCGAGCGAGAAAACGACAAAAATCATTGATATCAACCAGAATGATAAAATAATTTCTGCTACTCGCGGCCCTGATGTTGTAAATATCTCGTTCGATAGATTCAAACTTGCTATAGATGCGCTAATACAGAATAAGCCCATCCATATCGATACTGTTTTCAATAGTAGTGGAAATGACAGGACAATTATAGAAACTATACTTTGCCATACATCACATATTGGTTACATGAAAGCAAAGACGGGAAGAAACAAAGGGAAAAATAAAGTCATACAATATTTTAACAAATGGATTCATGACACTGGAAAAATATGCGATGTTAGTGGCGAAGAATTCAAATCAGATAATGATGATTTTGCCACTAACGAGGCTTTAAACCTGAGTTCATATAAACCATTTCTCTTGTTAGCAGGTATTTCAGGCACAGGGAAAACCCGCTTTATTCGTGAGCAGGTCAAGGACTATCCAGGCCAGAAAAATTACTGCCTGGTACCTGTACGGCCAGACTGGCACGAACCCTCCGATCTGCTGGGCTATATCTCCAGGATCAGTGGTAAAAAGGAGTATGTATCAACGCCGGTGCTGCATTTTATTACCAAAGCCTGGATCCATATTTACGAGCGTATTGGCGAAGTGAGAGCCGATGGCAAGATTGGTCTGAGCCAGGAACAACTGGACCATATCCCCCCCTTCTGGCTCTGCCTCGACGAGATGAACCTGGCGCCGGTTGAACAATATTTCGCCGACTATCTATCGGTACTGGAGACCCGCCACTGGTATACCTCACCCGAACTGACTGCATTTAACGACAATGAAGGGGTGGACTACGGCTATGTCTACCAGTGCGATCCCCTGCTCAAAGCAGATACGCTTAGCCAGCAACTGGATCAGAACGCTCGTACCGAACTGGCGGAAAAACTGGGACTGGACCTGAATATTGCCCTACATCAGCAGATCTGGGCCAGCTTCTGCCAGCACGGTATCGCTATCCCCTTCAACCTGATGGTGGCCGGTACCGTCAATATGGACGAGACCACCCACGGCTTTTCCCGCAAGGTGATCGACAGGGCCCTCACCTTCGACTTTAACGAGTTCTTCCCCAACGATTTCGATGCCTACTTTGCATCGGCATTGCAGCCAAAACGGCTGGGTTATCCGACCTGGTCAGACGGGCGGGCCATCACTGAAGTTCCCGAGCTGGAGCAATACAGTAAAGAGAGCGTCACCTTCCTGAAGGCAGTCAACGAGGTGCTGCAACAGAGCCCGTTCGAACTGGCCTATCGCGCCCTGAACGAGCTGATGCTGGCCCTGCTGGCCCATCACCCCGCCAATACCGCAGAACTGGTCGCCATCTGGGATGACTTTATGATGTGCAAGGTATTGCCGCGCATTGAGGGAGATAGCAACAAGTTGCGCAGCCATCAGACTGCTGATAGCGACAAGTCGACTGAGAGCAGCCAGACAGAGCCCAATCTGTTGACAGATCTGGAAAAGGCTTTGGCAGCACAATTTGGTAGTCACTGGGATGGCACACGCCCTGACCTGTTTAACTGCAAGGAGGCTGCCGCCGGTGAAAATTCCGTCCCCGCAGAAACTCCGCACGTCCCCTGCCGCAGCAAGAAGAAACTGGCCTGGATGAAAGAGCGGCTGGCACGGCAGTGCTTTACCAGCTTCTGGCCGTAAGGGGGTTGTGATGGAGTGCCTGTTTACTCTGCAGAGCCGTGACTGGATTTTACGGATCTACGCAAATGAGAAGACGGTTCGAGAACGTTGTCAGCAGTTACAAGCCACCCGCGCCCATCATCAACAAGAGCGTGATAAATCGGGCCTGCTGGCGAGCGCTGGCAGCAATGAGCCTCCTATTGTGCGTTTCTCACAACCTCTGTCGATTACCCGCGCTGAAGTTGCAGGCAAACCACATGATCTGGCCGTTGGCAAGGTATTCACCTCTTTGGTTCTGCCCGCGCCTTTGCTGTTTGAAAACTGCTTTTACGAATTCGAATGGGAGTTTCTTCACTGTGTTAGCGAGGAAAGTGATGCGCCGCGGCTGGAGCATCATCTGCAACGGATCTGCGAGTCGTTTCGCTTCAAAAGCAGGCGTGGATCGCAGGAGCTGCTGGGGGGATTCAATACCGGCAACGAAGTAGGCACACTTGCACTTCCCTTCTCTTATCAGCCGAAATCGGCTGCAGGAAAAGCCGCTCGCGTTCAGCTGACGCTCTGGTTCGAGGTCTACCCGGTCAAGCTGGATATCCGCCGGGATGTGCCGCTGATCCATCGGGTGCTGGATGAGCAGTACCCCTACTGGCGTTTTACCCTGAACAGCGCGACCAGTCAGCAAGGGGGGCGCAGCCAGCGCAAGGCCGAACCGTTCCCCCTGCTCTGGCTTGCCCATTTCGAAGCCCTGCACAAGGACCTTGAGCGGGGGATCCGCCAGATCATCAATGCGCCCCACAGCAGGCTGCAAAGCAAGACCGAATATCTGCTGGCCGCCAGAATGAAGCGCCCGCCACGCCCGAAGCAGGCCGAACAGATCCGCCAGGATCTGGATAACGGTATCGAGCGCAGATACCGGGTGGAACGTAAACAACTGACCACGGATACCCCGGAAAACCGCTTTATCAAGTTTGTGCTGGAGCGCGCCGGAAGGATGCTGCAACAGCTGACACAACAGGGCGATCGCACCCTCTTGTCCAGAGCCTTTTTTGACCGTCTGAAGGCGTGGAGCAAACCGCTGGATCAGGCGCTGGCTCACCCCCTGATGCAGGAGATAGGTCCGGCGACGGTGCTACAACGCGAGTCTCTGGTACTGCAGCAAAAGAGCGGCTATAGCACGGTTTACCGGGTCTGGCAGCAACTGCGCCTCTATCTCGATGCGTTGGGAAATGATGCCGTGGCCGGCGTGCGCAGCATGGATCAGCTCTACGAGCTCTGGTGCGTGATCGAGGTGCGCCGGATTATCCTGACGCTGGGATTTACCGAGGTGAAAACACCAGCCTTTAACTTCACCCGCGATGGTTGGGATACCCGGCTGGCCGAGGGGATGAAATACTGCTGGGAGTACCTTCGTGCAGCAGACGGTGTAAGGCTCAAGCTGGCCCATGAACCCAGATTTCACAAGACCAACAAGCCGGTTCACTCCCTGCTGGTTCCCCAAAAGCCGGACATTCTGATCGAAGCCACCACTGGCAGTGGCGACACCTTTATCTGGCTGTTTGATGCCAAGTACCGGGTCGATAATGGCACTCAAGATGATCCGAGAGACAGGGTGCCCGATGATGCTATCAACCAGATGCACCGTTATCGCGATGCTCTGCTCTATCAGCAACAGGATGACCCGATACCAAGCCGCCCCACCTTTGGCGCTTTTGCGCTCTATCCGGGCTTTATGAGCCAGCAACCCGGAACGAAAAATCCCTATCAGGAGGAGATCGACCGGATTGGTATCGGTGCCTTTGCCCTGTTGCCAGCAGAGGATCACAGCGGCTCTTGCTGGCTGCAAACCTTCCTTGAGCAAAAGCTGGGTAAATCGGGGGAAGAGTTCCGCTATCCTGCCATCCACTCGGGCCACTTCTATCTGGAAGAGCCCAGCCGGATTGCCACCCTGGGGATGCAGCAGGTCCGCCACCATGATCTCACCCTGGTCATTCCGACCGCACTGGAAAACAGCCGCCCAGCGAGCTACTTCGATGCATTTCGTGATGGCTCTGCCCGCTGGTATCACACCCCTGCCGAAACCATTGCCACTCGTTACGATGATCAGCTGATGAACGAAATCAGCTATCTGGCCGTAGCGACCCTTGCGGCCGATGGCCTGACGCGTGAGGTAACCCGTGTCTGGCCTGTGCTGACATGCCGGAAGCTGCGAAGGGAACAACTGACCGAAGAGCAGACAGGTACACCGCTGGCCGAGGGGAATGTGAATCCTTACTGGTTGCTGGAGCTGGGGCCCTCTATTTCATTGCTCCACCCTCTGACACAGCTGGATGCGGCAAGTTTCAGAGCAGCCATGAGACTGACCAGACTGGCAGAATTGCAAAGTGAATTGACCGGGTTTGCGGCACTGCCGGATTATTACGGGGAATTATTGCGCATGCATCCAGCCTGAACACCTTACGGCTATCCCGGCCTGGCCATTGCGCTGTTGGCCAGACCGGGATTACAGCCTCGCATGACCATGAGTAAAAGTGCCGCGATCTGACCCCAAAACCCCGGCTAAATTATCCAGTTGCATAATAACCATGCGGCCTTGCGGTTGTTTAACGTGCCCTAACATCAGATAATGTTGCGGCCTTCAAACCGGATACCCGACCTTCGATGACTGAATACCTGCTTTTATTGATCGGCACAGTGCTGGTTAACAACTTCGTGCTGGTGAAATTCCTCGGCCTCTGCCCCTTTATGGGGGTCTCGGGCAAGCTGGAAACCGCTATCGGCATGGGGCTCGCCACCACCTTCGTGATGACCCTGGCCAGTGCCTGCTCCTATCTGGTGGAGCACTACATTCTGGTGCCGCTGGAGATCGCCTATCTGCGCACCCTCGCCTTTATTCTGGTGATCGCCGTGGTGGTGCAGTTTACCGAGATGGTGGTGCGCAAGAGCAGCCCGACCCTCTACCGCCTGCTGGGGATCTTCCTGCCCCTCATCACCACCAACTGCGCGGTGCTCGGGGTGGCGCTGCTGAGCATCAACGAGCGTCATGACTTCGTGCAGAGCGTGATCTACGGCTTTGGTGCCGCCACCGGCTTCTCGCTGGTGCTGATCCTGTTTGCCGCCATGCGCGAGCGTCTGGTCGCCGCCGATGTGCCCGCGCCGTTTCGCGGGGTCTCCATTGCCATGATCACTGCCGGTCTGATGTCTCTGGCCTTTATGGGCTTTACCGGCCTCATCAAGATATAACCATGATCCATATTCTTTTTGCCATTCTGGTGCTGACCCTGCTGGCGCTGGCGTTCGGGATTATCCTGGGCTTTGCCGCCGTCAAGTTTCATGTGGAAGCAGACCCCATCGTCGATCAACTCGATGCCCTGCTGCCCCAGACCCAGTGTGGCCAGTGCGGCTATCCCGGCTGCAAACCCTACGCCGAGGCGGTTGCCAACGGCGATCAGATCAACAAGTGCGTACCCGGTGGCGAAGCCACCATGCGCAAGATTGCCGACCTGATGGGGGTCGAACCCCAGCCGCTGGGCGGCAGCGACGAGGCCGCAGTGCCGGTCAAGAAGGTCGCCTTTATCCACGAAGATCAGTGCATCGGCTGCACCAAGTGCATTCAGGCCTGCCCGGTGGACGCCATCGTCGGCGCCACCAAGGCGATGCATACCGTGATTGCCAGCGAGTGCACCGGTTGCGATCTCTGTGTCGATCCCTGCCCGACCGACTGCATCGAGATGATCCCGGTGCCCACCACGGTCGATAACTGGAAGTGGGATCTCAATAACGTGCAGGTTCCGGGCAAGATTCCGGTCAGGTTGGTGGAGTAACCATGCAGTCTTTACTTGAACGCATCAAAGCCGGGAATATCTGGGACTTTCACGGTGGTATTCACCCCGCCGACAACAAACTGCAATCGAGCCAGAGCCCGGTCGAGCAAGCCGGTCTGCCGCCACGCCTGATCATTCCGGTGCGCCAGCACGCAGGCGCTGCTGGCGACCTGCTGGTGCAGGTGGGTGACAAGGTCAAGAAGGGTCAGCCGCTGACCCGTTATGCCAGAGGGCGGGTGGTGCCGGTGCACGCCTCCACCTCGGGCACCATCACCGAGATTGCCAACCACACGGTCGCTCACCCTTCGGGGCTTGACGATCTCTGCGTCATCCTCACCCCCGATGGCGAGGATGAGTGGGGCGAGCTCGATGGCAAACCCGATTACTGGAATCTGGAGCGGGGCGAGCTGCTCGAGCGCATCCAGCAGGCGGGCATTGCCGGTCTTGGCGGCGCCGTCTTCCCCACCCATAGCAAGCTCGACGGCCGCGGCCAGCTCACCGAGATCCTGATCGTCAACGGGCTGGAGTGCGAACCCTATATCACCACCGACGATCGGCTGATGCAGCAATACGCCGACGAGATCATGGATGGCATTCGGGTGCTCAAGCACCTGCTCAAACCGAAACTCACCCTGATCGGGGTGGAAGATAACAAGCCCGAGGCGATCACCGAGCTGACCCGTCACGCCACCGACGAAGATGTGCTGGTCAAGACAGTGCCGACCAAGTACCCCTCGGGCGGTGCCAAGCAAACCATCGAGCTGCTGACCGGCCGTCAGGTGCCCAAAGGCGGCCGCGCGGTCGATATCGGCATCATGGTGCTCAACGTCGCCACCGTGTTTGCCATCAAGCGCGCCATTATCGACGGCGAGCCGCTGATCGAGCGGATCGTTACCCTCACCGGCGACAGCTTCAAGAAACCCGGCAACGCCTGGGTGCGCCTCGGTACACCAGTGCGCTGGCTGCTGCAGCGTTTCGAGCTGCAACCGGAAGCGGATCAGCGGGTGATCATGGGGGGCCCCATGATGGGCTTTACCCTGCCCCACGCCATGGTGCCGGTGGTCAAGGCGACCAACTGCCTGCTGGCGCCGACGCAAGCCGAACTACCCGCTCCCGGCCCGGAGCAGGCCTGCATCCGTTGCAGCGCCTGCGCCGATGCCTGCCCGGCCAGCCTGCTGCCGCAAGAGCTCTACTGGTACAGCAAGGCCAAGGAGTATGACAAGGCCGAGAAGCTCAACCTGATGGACTGCATCGAGTGCGGCGCCTGCGCCTGGGTCTGCCCGAGCGAGATCCCGCTGGTGCAGTACTACAAGATCGCCAAGGATGACATTCGCGAGGCCCGCGCCGAGGCCGAGAAAGCCGAGCGCGCCAAGCAGCGTTTCGAGGCCAAGCAGGCCCGCTTCGAGCGGGAGAAAGCGGCCCGCGAAGCGCGCCACGCCGAAGCCGCCGCCCAGCGCCGGCAGGCGATGACTGCCGCTGGCGGGGAAGATCCCGTTGCCGCCGCGCTGGCCCGTATCAAGGCCAAGCAGGATGCGCCCATCACCGCTATTGCAGCCACCTCAGAGGGCGTGCCCGACAACAGCGCGGTGATCGCTGCCCGCGAAGCGCGCAAACGGGAAGCGGAAGCGCGCCGCGCTGCCAAGCTGGCGGAGAGCGCAAACAGCGAAACAGCTGCTGCGCCGCAATCCGCCGAGACAGTTGACCCCGCCAGCGATCCCAAAAAAGCGGCCATCGCCGCGGCTCTTGCTCGTGCCAAAGCCAAAAAGGCGGCTCAGGCTGGCGATGCTCCTGCTACAGATAGCGCGGCCGAGAGCCAGCCTGCAGCAGACGCCGACCCGAAAAAGGCAGAGTCCGATCCGAAAAAGGCGGCGATTGCCGCCGCCATTGCCCGTGCCAAAGCCAAAAAGGCTGAGGCGAATGGCGAACCGGCAAGCGCAGATCACAGCGCGGCAGCTGACGCAGGCACACAAGGCGATGCGCCATCTGCTGCCAACGAAGCGGTCGATCCCAAAAAAGCTGCTATTGCTGCTGCCATTGCCCGGGCCAAGGCCAAAAAGGCAGCCCAGCAGGGCAACAGCGCTGAGGGCGATCTGACTGCAACCGCAGGCACCAGAGAAACGGCTGCAACCCAAAGCGATGCGCCATCTGCGGCCAGCGAAGCAGTTGACCCCAAGAAAGCCGCTATCGCCGCGGCCATTGCCCGGGCCAAGGCCAAGAAGGCCGCCCAGCTGGGTGACAGCGCTGAGGGCGATCTGACTGCCACCGCAGGCACCCACGAAACGGCTGCAACCCAAAGCGATGCACCATCTGCGGGCAGCGAAGTGGTCGATCCCAAGAAGGCCGCTATTGCTGCTGCCATTGCCCGCGCCAAAGCCAAGAAGGCGGCCCAGCAGGCAGCGGAACAGGGTGAGCCAATGCAGGCAGCAGAAGGGGCTCGCGGTGAGCAAGCACTCGCCGAGCCGGTGAGCGAGGCCGTGGCCGAACCGGCAGTTGCCGAGGCGAGCGTTGACCCGAAGAAGGCAGCCATCGCCGCTGCCGTCGCCCGCGCCAAGGCGAAAAAACTGGCTGCTGAAGCGGCCAGGGCCAGTGGGGCCACCCCGGATGAGGGATCATCATCCGACGCCGAGCCGCGCTGATGCTCGCTGGCCCATCGTTAAACAACGAGGTAATGCACTAATCCATGTTCAATATCGCGACTGCGCCGTTTGCCCATAACCGCAAACAGACCCGAACCCTGATGCTGCTGGTGATCCTGGCCTGTGTGCCGGGCTTGCTGGCCCAGACCTGGTTCTTCGGCTGGGGCTCCTTTATCCAGATCCTGATTGCGCTGGTAACCGCGCTGGTGAGTGAAGCGCTGGTGCTCAAGCTGCGGGGCCGCCCCGTCAAACCGGCCCTGATGGATGGCAGCGCCGCCCTCACCGCCGTGCTGATCGGCCTCTCCCTGCCGCCGCTGTTGCCGTGGTGGATGATGGTAGTGGGCACTGCCTTCGCCATCATCATCGCCAAGCAGCTCTACGGTGGGCTGGGCCAGAATCTGTTCAACCCGGCCATGGTGGCCTACGTGCTGCTGCTGGTCTCCTTCCCGGTGCAGATGACCAGCTGGCTGCCGCCGGAGAGCGTGCGCGCCTACAGCCTCGGCTTTGGCGATGCGGCGTCAGTCATCTTCACCGGCTTTAGCCTCGACGGCTACAGCATGGCCCAGCTCAAGCAGGGGGTGGATGGGCTGACCATGGCGACCCCGCTCGATACCCTGAAAACCGGCCTGACTCAGGGGCTCACCACCGGCGAGATCCTGAGCGGCCCGCTGTTTGAGGGTTGGGGCGGCATCGGCTGGAGTTGGGTCAACCTCGGCTATCTGCTGGGCGGCCTGTTCCTGCTGCAACAGAAGGTGATCAACTGGCGCATTCCGACCGCCATTCTGGGCTCCCTGCTGGCGGCAGCGACCCTCGGCTACCTGATGAGCCCGGATGCCACCGCCACGCCGATGTTCCATCTCTTTAGCGGCGCCACCATGCTGGGGGCCTTCTTTATCGCCACCGACCCGGTCAGTGCCTGCACCACACCGCGCGGTCGGCTGGTCTATGGCATGCTGATCGGGGTGCTGGTCTACATCATTCGCCGCTTTGGCGGCTACCCGGATGCCTTCGCCTTTGCCGTGCTGCTGGCCAACCTTTGTGTGCCGTTTATCGACAGCTTGACTCGCCCGAAAGTGTATGGAGCCCGTCGCCAATGATGTTTCTGCCCTCTTTCCCCATCACAGCTGACGGAGCCCGGACATGTTAAAGAGCATGCGCAAGAATGGCCTGATCCTGGCCATGTTCGCGCTGGGCTGCACCGCACTGGTGGTGCTGACCAACGAGTTGACCAAGGACAAGATCGCCCACCAGCAGCAGCTGGAGAAGTTGCAGACGCTGGAAGCACTGCTGCCTGCCGGCAGCTATGACAACGATCTGGTGACCAGCTGCAAGCTGGTGACCAGCAGGAAGTATCTGGGCAGCGATCAGCCGCAGGCCCTCTACACCGCCAGCAAGAATGGCGTGGTGACCGGCTATGCACTGGAGGCCATCGCGCCGGACGGCTACAGCGGTGCCATCCGCATCGTGGCGGGCTTTGATGCTAAGGGCACCGTCAGCGCGGTGCGAGTGCTCGCTCACAAAGAGACCCCCGGTCTTGGTGACAAGATTGAGCTGAAAAAATCTAACTGGATCAACAGCTTTACCGGCAAATCCCTGACCGCCGACAATGAATCGGAGTGGGCAGTGAAGAAGGATGGCGGCGAGTTCGATGCCTTTACCGGTGCCACCATCACTCCCCGTGCCGTGGTCAAGGCGGTGAAAAACCTGCTGAAACTGCAGCACGAGCACCCGGAACTGCTCAGCAACGCCCCGGCTTGTCCGGCCGCACAATAAACCGGAGTCGACCCCGTCATGACACAGATGGAACAGATTGAAACGGGCAGCGCCCCGATCGCCGAGCTGGAAAGCCGCAAGGGCGAGCTCAAGGAGCTGATGGTACAGGGGCTGTGGAAGAACAACCCCTCGCTGGTACAGGTGCTGGGTCTGTGCCCTACCCTCGCCGTCTCCTCCACCTTTACCAATGCGCTGGGGCTCGGCCTTGCCACCATGGCGGTGCTGGTCTGCTCCAACCTCGCCATCTCGCTGGTGCGCAACTGGGTGCCGAAGGACATCCGCATTCCGGTCTACGTGATGATCATCGCCTCGCTGGTGACCAGCGTGCAGTTGCTGATGAACGCCTACACCTATGGCCTCTATCAGGCGCTCGGCATCTTTATCGCCCTCATCGTCACCAACTGCATCATCATCGGCCGCGCCGAGGCGTATGCCTCCAAGAACCCGCCGCTGCTGGCGGCCCTCGACGGTCTGATGATGGGGCTGGGCTTTACTCTGGTGCTGCTGGTGCTTGGCACCATGCGCGAAATCATCGGCATGGGCACCCTGTTTGATGGCGCCGATCTGCTGCTGGGCGAGTGGGCCAAGTCCCTGCGCATCGAGCTGTTCCACGCCGATGCCAGCCTGCTGCTGGCCATTCTGCCACCGGGCGGCTTTATCGGGCTGGGGCTGCTGATCGCCGCCAAGAACGCCATCAACGAGTGGCGTGACCGCAAGCAGGCGACCACAGTGGCTCACTGCAATGTGCCCCCCGTCCGTGCCCGGGCGACCCAGCTATGACACCACGCGAGGCTGCATGAACAACCAGAAACGCAGAGAGATACTGGAGCGACTGCGGGAGCACAATCCCCACCCCACCACCGAGCTCAACTTCAACTCGCCGTTCGAGCTCTTGATCGCCGTGCTGCTCTCGGCGCAGGCAACCGATGTCAGCGTCAACAAGGCGACCGACAAGCTCTATCCGGTGGCCAACACCCCGCAGGCGATGCTGGATCTCGGGGTGGAGGGGCTCAAGGAGTACATCAAGACCATTGGCCTCTTCAACACCAAGGCCGAGAACGTCATCAAGACCTGCGCCATCCTGCTGGAGCGCCATGGCGGCGAGGTGCCGGAGAATCGCGAAGCGCTGGAAGCCCTGCCGGGCGTCGGCCGCAAGACCGCCAACGTGGTGCTCAACACCGCCTTTGGCTGGCCCACCATCGCCGTCGATACCCATATCTTCCGGGTATCGAACCGCACCGGTTTTGCGGTAGGCAAGAATGTGGATCAGGTGGAGGAGAAGCTGCTCAAAGTGGTGCCCGCCGAATTCAAGCTGGATGTCCACCACTGGCTCATCCTGCACGGGCGTTACACCTGTCTGGCTCGCAAGCCCCGCTGTGGTTCCTGTATCATCGAGGACTTGTGCGAGTACAAAGAGAAGGTCTATCCCGAAAGCTGATAGCCTCGCAACCGAGATTGAAAGCAGTACACATCACCAACCCGGAGAACTGAGCAATGAGAATTCTGCATACCATGCTGCGTGTCGGCGATCTGCAACGCTCCATCGACTTCTACACCCGCGTCCTTGGCATGAAGCTGCTGCGCAAGAGCGAGAACAGCGAGTACAAGTACACCCTGGCCTTCGTCGGCTACGGTGACGAGAAAGATGAAGCGGTGATTGAGCTGACCTACAACTGGGGGGTGAGCGAGTACGAACTGGGCTCCGCCTACGGCCATATCGCGCTGGAAGCGGACGACATCTACGCCACCTGCGAAGCGCTGCGCGCCGCCGGTGCCAAGATCACCCGCGAGCCGGGCCCGGTCAAGGGCGGCACCACCGTGATCGCCTTCGTCGAAGATCCGGACGGTTACAAGATTGAACTGATCGCCAAGAAAGATGCCGGCACCGGCCTTGGCGACAGCTTCTAAGCGGCCCGGGTAAAAACGCCCGATGGCAGGATCAAAAAAGAGCGCGCTGGCGCTCTTTTTTATGCTTGTCTGCTTGGGCTGCCGGGCTAGATCTCGCCGTTGCGCCCCATGCTGATAACCACCCGCCGGTTCTTGGCACGCCCCTGCTCGGTTTCGTTGGAGGCAACGTGCTGCTTCTCGCCATGCCCCTCCACCGAGATCTTGCCGGGATCGAGCCCCAGATCGACGAACACCTTTTTGATGGCATCAGCCCGCTTTTCCGAGAGTTTCTGGTTGGTCCAGCGCCCACCGTAGCTGTCGCTGTAAGCGTCGATCACCACCACATCGATGCTCTTGTCCGCCTTGATATATTCGCCGATCATCGCCAGCCGTCGTTTGGATGAGATGGATAGCTGATCGCTGTTCTTGTCGTAGGTGAGCACGCTAAAGGCGATATCGTTGAAGCTGTAGGGCAGCAGCCCGCTCTGACAGTCAAGGAACGCCTGATATTTAACCCGGAAGTTGACCGACGAGAGCGACACCCGCACCGGCCGGTTCTGGCGATACCAGTCCCGGTACTGGAAAGTGGGCATGTTGCCCCCCTCCAGCTCGTCGAGCATGGTCCAGGCGGTCTGTCCCTCAACCAGTCCATCAAACTGCTGATAGAAGTGGAGCTGGCTCACTTCCCGTCCGGCGATGCCGGGACGCCATACCGGCGGCATGATGCCAAGGCTCACCGTCTCGGTTCTGGCCTGTGGCCGTTTGCCCTTGAGCTCGAAATCGAGATTGATCTTGCGCCCGGCGCGGCTGACAAAGGCCCCCGAGCCCCAGTTCGGGATCGGGTGCTCGAGGCGGCACTCTATCTGGGTATCGGAGGTCAAACGCCAGACGGATTGATCCAGACCGGCACCGAATTCGGTCACCCCAGCCTGTACCTGCATACTCACCGATATGCTGATCAACCCCAACTTCCAAGCGTCCAACGGCTTGTCCTCCACACGATCTCATATGGAGTATCGGCCGCGGACAGGCAACCTTTAGCGGCAAAACTGCAAAGGGCTGCCGCTGGCGGCAACCCCTTGCCTCTGTTGAAAAAAATCGGGATAGCAGTGGCAATCGCAGCATCTGATGCGCGCCAACGGCGGCGGATCTCGCTACAGTAGAGCCAGAGTGACAGGATGTCGCCGTGCAGGAGCAAGACGCATGTTCAGACCCTTCCCGACCTTGTGGCCCCTTATGCTGGCCATGCTCGGCAACGCCGCCCAGAGCGCAACCCAGGATGAAGAGTGGGCGCAAGAGCGCGCCAATGCCGTGCTCTCCCTGATGAGCTTTACCGTGGTGCCGGATATCACCGCCAGCGATCTCTCCCTCGGCAGCGGCAGTGGCCAGTCGGCCGCCCTCAGCATGGCCCAGCTGGGCGGTGGCGCGACCATGAGCGAATCGTTCCCTATCTATCTGGAAGGAGCCCTCGGCTTTAGCCGCTACGATCCCCAGTTTGTCATGAGCAACGGCAGCGAGAGCCGCACCATCCCCACCCACTGGAACAGTGCCACCGCCTCGGGCGGCGTTGGCTGGGATATCTCCCTGCACAGGGATAAACAGGGCGGCCACTGGGTACTGCGCCCCATCGCCAATGTCTCGCTGGGCACCATGGCCAGCGATATTCGCATCGGCAACTGGCTGCTCGATCGTACCAAAGGCTACTCCCTCGACTTTCTCGAGAACGGCCAGCTCAATATGTACGGGCTGGGTGGCTCGCTGATGGTCGATTACGAGCTCTTCTCCAAAACTCAGGATATCGATGCCGAGCTGCGTTACTCCTACCAGCACCTGCAGAGCTTCGGCAATACCTCGGAGAGTGTGCGTGGCAGCGCCGAGGCGGAGAACCTCGGCCTCTATCTGCGCCGCCGGGCGCCGCTGTTTGACTGGACCCTGCTCGATCGCCCGCTGCGCTATGTGATGGAGGGGGCGCGCACCGAATACCTCGGCGAGCAGCGTGGCCTGCTCGGCTTCAATGCCCTCAACTCGCTGGGGCTCGGCCTTGAGATAGACAGCAGCAAGTACCACATCATCGTCAGCCGCACCCGACTGGTCGCCCGCTATATGTTCAGCAACAACACCCGCGGTTATTCGGTCGGACTGGCCATGAGCTTCTGAGCTGAGCGGGATATGCGTGGGATAAAAGAGAGATCGGGCAGCCTTTTCCGGGCGGGTTCCCGGCCATATGTACCGCCAGTGGCGCTATTTGGGATGTGGCAACCACCCGGATGACGCCGAATTAATAAAGTAAAGTGTTTATTAATTCCGCGCTATTCAGCCTGCAAGGGAGCGACCCAAAGAGCAAAGCGGCCTTCATCCGCTCGAAAGGGCTGACAAACCTCCCCTCCGATCTGATGACAAAGGGTGATCGGGCCACAAAATGCCCCTTTTCACTCTCTCTGTTGCCGCCAATAAAAACGCCAGCCTTGCGGCTGGCGTTCTCATGCAGGTTGAAGCGACTTATTTCAGATCGAAACGGTCGTTGTTCATCACCTTGACCCAGGCCTTGACGAAGTCGCGGACGAACTTCTCCTTGCCATCTTGCTGGGCATAGACCTCGGCGTAGGCACGCAGTACCGAGTTGGAGCCAAACACCAGATCAACCCGGGTGGCAGTCCACTTCACCGCGCCGCTCTGACGATCTACGATCTGGTAGCTGTTGCGGCCAGTCGGCTGCCAGCTATAGGCCATGTCGGTCAGGTTGACGAAGAAGTCGTTGCTGAGCACCCCGACCCGGTCGGTAAAGACACCGTGGGCCGACCCGCCGTGGTTGGTGCCAAGCACCCGCAACCCGCCGACCAGCACTGTCATCTCGCGGGCGGTAAGCCCCAGCAACTGGGCACGGTCGAGCAGCATCTCCTCCGGCTGCACCTTGTAGTGCCCCTTCTGCCAGTTGCGGAAACCATCGTGCACTGGCTCGAGGAAGGCGAACGACTCGGCATCGGTCTGCTCGGCGCTGGCATCGCCGCGGCCCGGCGCAAAGGGGACGACGATATCAACGCCGGCCAGCTTGGCCGCCTGCTCCACCGCCGCGCTGCCGCCCAGCACAATCAGGTCGGCAATGCTGACCGGCTTGCTCAGGGTGGCCTGCAGGGCGATCAGGGCGTTGAGCACCTTCTCGAGGCGAGCCGGTTCGTTGCCTTCCCACTCTTTCATCGGCGCGAGGCGAATGCGGGCACCGTTGGCACCGCCACGATAATCGGAGCCGCGGAAGGTGCGGGCGCTGTCCCACGCGGTAGCGATCAAATCGGCTGGCGCCACGCCGCAGGTCAGCAGCTTGGCCTTGAGCTCGCTCACTTCCTTGTCGGAGAGCTGGTAATCCACCGCCGGAACCGGATCCTGCCATACCATGACTTCGCCTGGCACTTCCGGCCCCAGATAGCGGCTGCGCGGCCCCATGTCGCGGTGGGTCAGCTTGAACCAGGCGCGGGCAAAGGCGTCGGAGAAGAGCGCTTGATCCGCGGCAAAGCGCTCGGAGATCTCCCGATAGACGGGGTCAAAACGCAGCGCCATGTCCGCATCGGTCATGATGGGATTGCAGCGGATGGAGGGGTCTTCCACGTCCACCGGGCGATCTTCCTCCTTGATGGCGACGGGCTCCCACTGCCAGGCACCGGCCGGGCTCTTCTTGAGCCACCAGTCGTGGCCCAGCAGCATCTTGAAGTAGCCGTTGTCCCAGCGGGTCGGGTTGCTGGTCCAGGCCCCTTCAAGGCCGCTGGTCACCGTATCGCGGCCGATACCGCGGCTCTCGTGGTTGATCCAGCCCAGTCCCTGCTCGTGCACATCGGCCCCTTCCGGGGCTGGCCCCAGTTTGGCTGCGCTACCGTTGCCGTGAGCCTTGCCGACGGTGTGACCACCGGCGGTCAGGGCGACGGTCTCTTCGTCATTCATCCCCATGCGGGCAAAGGTGACGCGCATGTCGTGGGCGGTTTTCAGGGGATCCGGGTTGCCATCCACCCCTTCCGGGTTGACGTAAATCAGCCCCATCATCACCGCCGCCAGCGGGTTCTCCAGATCCCGTTCGCCACTGTAACGGCTCCCTTCACTGCCGCTCGGTGCCAGCCACTCCTTCTCGGAACCCCAATAGACATCTTTTTCCGGATGCCAGATGTCCTCGCGGCCACCGGCAAAGCCGAAGGTCTTGAGCCCCATGGATTCATAGGCGACGTTGCCCGCCAGGATCATCAGGTCAGCCCAGGAGATCTTGTTGCCGTACTTCTGTTTGATCGGCCACAGCAGACGGCGGGCCTTGTCGAGGTTGCCGTTGTCTGGCCAGCTGTTGAGGGGGGCGAAGCGCTGGTTGCCGGTGTTGGCACCGCCGCGGCCGTCGGTAGCGCGATAGCTGCCGGCGGAGTGCCAGGCCATGCGGATCATCAGGCCGCCGTAGTGGCCCCAGTCGGCCGGCCACCAGGGCTGGCTGTCGGTCATCAGGGCATGCAGATCGGCCTTGAGGGCATCGTAATCGAGGCTGTTGAAGGCGTCGGCATAATCGAAAGTCTCATCCATCGGATTGGTCTTGCGGTCATGCTGATGCAGGATATCGAGGTTGAGGGCATTGGGCCACCAGACTTGATGCTCCTGGCTGGCAGAGGTATTGGCACCGTGGGCAAAGGGGCACTGACCGGCCCCGCTAGCGTGTTTGTCCATCTTCAGATCCTCATTGTGGTCATAATGACGGCGAAACCCTTCGCTTCGCAGTTGAGACTAGCCTACCCCCCACCACCCACTTAAAAAACCGAATAAAAAAGTTCAATTCAATCTGGTTTTACGATTGAACTATCTCGTCACCGGGTAACAAACAGAACAATGCAGGCGCGGGCAGAGTAGTAGCGTCATAGATCACACAAGCTTGTTGAACCCACTGTTAACATGTGGCCATTACACACCAGCCGACAGCGTTGAAATGGACTTCACACCTGTGAGGCGTCCCGTACCTCATGAGGTGGCCATGCTCAGCAGAGTGGTCCGAAATGCCAATAGATCATCACGCGGCAAGCTGAAGAGCGGTAAACAGCGAAAACAACAAGGGCGGCCAATTGGCCGCCCTTGTTGTGTTTCTTAGCGAATGGTCGCCATCTGCCGCACGCAGCGCTGCTCCCTGTCATCCACCCGCTTGGCAAACCAGGCGGTGGTGAGGTTGCGGGTGATCTTGGGGCTTTTCAGCTGAATGCCCGGCAGGATGGCGCGGGGCAACCGCTTGCCCGCTTTCTGGTCTGCCAGCGTGAACACGCGATGATAGAGGTCGCTCTGGCCAAATTCGGCAGTATCGCCGAGTTTGAGGCTCTGATGGATCGCCTGCTGACTCATGTTGATCCGGCTGGCGATGGTATAGACCGCGAGTTCCGTCTTGCCCGGCAGGTCGGAGTCATAGCGGATCAGATCGCCATCCAAAGCCAACGTGGTACCGCTCAAACGGCTGACAGCGGCCTGAAAGGCGGCGTTGCGACTGGCATACCAGCCGGCGTTGAAGTCGGCGAAACGGTAGAGGGTATCGGGATACTCCGCTTCATAGCCGAAGATATGTTTGGTACCAAACCAGATACCACCGCGACGGGTAAAGACTTCGTGGCGGATGGACTCCTTGACCGGATAGGGATAACCACGGGTATTGGCCTCGGCAAAGGCGATGCTCACCTGCATCGGGCCGCCGGTATGGACCGGGTTCATGTTGCCAAACAGGGTCTTGCCCATCGGCAGCATGCTGATCATGTCCTCGAAAATTTCGCTCATCTCCCGCTCGGTGCGAAGCGCATCGATGCGCTCGGCATAGCTCTTGCCGGTCGGCGAGTTGATGGAGAGCGCGGCCCGCACCATAAACTCGGGGATCAGCAGCTTGGCCGCCCGCGAGTTGATCTCCTTCCAGGCGATCTTGCCAAGGCCCGGCACCACGGGGTCGGCCTGATAGGTCGCCTCCTGCTCCGCTACCGCCAGCACCGTACAGACGTTGTGATCGTTGACTGTCACCCCCTGGGTAGTGAGCGCCGTCACCACATCGTTGGCCCACCCCTGCTTGTCGACCACATGGCGGGGCAAAAACCTCACGATGCGGCTCTTCATATCCGCCGGCTTGCGCGGCTGCATGGCTGGCGGGGTCGCCTTTTTGGCGGGCACTGTCGCGCCAGTTGTGTCGCCAGGCGCCGGGACAGAAGCGGGATCGCTGGCACAACCGGCCAGCAGCAAGGGGAGCAGCAGCGCCAGCGTACGCATGGCGGGGGAAACAGAAAAGAGAGAGAGCGTCATCGGATATCCGGTACTGAGGCTGGAGGCAAACCCGCCCGGCGGCGGGCGCACACATGATGGCTCATTGTAGAGAATTGATCCACAAGGCTAAAGTCCCATCGCCTCCCCCCTCTCCCTGACCAGACAGGGGTTGCCGCAACAGGAGCGCCCCCATATATGACCCGATAACAGGTATGACCCGATAACAGGTATGGGCTTTTATCGAGAGTTGTTTACATTTAGAATGCCGCCGCCAGGATGCTCACGGTATGGACCCTATGGATACGCTCGCCCATCTCTTTGCTTACGTGCAGCAGTGGCTGCTCACTCCGATCTGGCACTGCCTGACCGGACTGTTTGACTTCAACGGGCGGCTTGGACTCCCCTTTCTGCTGATATCCGGTCTCATTGCCTACCTCCTCTACCGTATGCGCCGGCGCCAGCAAGGCCCCGCAGCGGGCAGTTTCGCCCGGTTTCTCGGTGGCCGTGCTATCTGGCTGCATCCCTCAGCCCTGCTCGATTATCAGTATTATCTGGTGCGCGCCCTGCTCCATGTGGCCCTGATCGTGCCGATCCTGACTCTGCTCAACCCCTGGCTTTTTCAGGCAACGGATATTACCTCCGCGCTCACCCGTCTGTGGGGTGAGCGCCCCTGTCTGGCCGAGGCGAGCTGGCTGATGATGCTTTATGGTCTCGGGGTATTTCTGGTCAGCGATTTCGTCCACTACTGGCTGCACCGTCTCTTTCACAGCCGCTGGCTGTGGGAGTTTCACAAGGTGCACCACAGTGCCACCGTGCTGGTGCCACCGACTGCCAGCCGCATTCATCTGGTGGAAAAGCTCTCAGAAATCCTGCTCAAGGGGAGCGCGCTCGCCCTCTACTCCGGTGCTTTCTACTGGCTGTGCGGCGGCTCCGTGCGCCCCTATACCCTGTTTGGGGTGGGCTATCTGGTGCTGATCTTCAACTCGCTGGCCGCCAATTTGCGCCATAGCCATATCTGGCTGTCGTTTGGCCCGCGGCTGGAGCATATCTTCAACAGCCCGGCCCAGCACCAGATCCACCACAGCCGGGATCCCCGCCACTTCAACCACAACTTCGGTATCAACCTGTCACTGTGGGACTGGTGGTTCGGCACTCTTTACGTCACCAGCCACCAGCCAGAGCCCCTCACCTTCGGGGTCGGCCCGAAAGACAATGTGCGCTACAGCCGCCTGGGCGCGCTGATCCTGCGCCCCTTTCTGGTCACGGCCCGCAAGCTGTGGCATGCCCTGCCCCGTCCTCGCAGCCGTAAGCCGCAGCCTGATTTACGGTAGTTACGCTCTTCGCCCGATAAGTCCGCGCTTCGCAGCACCCAACCCGTCGTTATAAAAAAGCCCCCGCCATTGCTGGCGGGGGCTTGTCACATAGGCGATGCGAGTGTGGCTCGCTCGCAGAGTGTTAGCGGTTGTTCACCCGCTCGTGCAACTCCTGCACCGAGTTGACGCTGGCAGTGGCATCCACGCTGATGGCCATGCAGGTCGCGAATGCCTCGTTCATGGTGGTGGTATACGCCACCTTGTTCTGCAGGGCGGCGCGGCGCAGCTGCTTGGAGTCCTCGATGGCCACCCGCCCTTCGGCGGTGTTGACGATGTAGGTGTACTCGCCATTCTTGATGCGGTCGAGAATGTGCGGGCGACCTTCGTGCACCTTGTTGACCAGACGCGGGTTGATGCTCGCCTCGCCCAGCGCGACAGCAGTGCCGTGGGTGGCGTCGAGCTCGTAACCCAGCTCCAGCAGCTTGGCGGCCAAATCGACCACCTGTGCCTTGTCGCTGTGACGAACAGACAGCAGGGCACGACCCTCTTTCGGTACGGCGTGGTTGGCACCCAGCTGCGCCTTGGCATAGGCCTCGGCAAAGCTGCTGCCCACCCCCATTACCTCACCGGTGGAGCGCATCTCCGGCCCCAGCAGCGGGTCAACCCCCGGGAACTTGGCGAACGGCAGCACCACCTCTTTCACCGAGTAGTAGGGCGGGATGATCTCTTTGGTAAAGCCCTGCTCTTTCAGGCTCTGACCGGCCATCACGCGGGCGGCAATCTTGGCCAGAGGCGCACCGGTCGCCTTGGAGACGAACGGCACGGTACGGGCGGCACGCGGGTTCACCTCGATGAGGTAGATGTCATTGCCCTTGACCGCGAACTGTACGTTCATCAGGCCGATAACGCCGAGCTCCAGCGCCAGCTTGCGCACCTGCTCGCGGATCTCGTCCTGAATCTTTTTGGACAGGGTGTAGGGCGGCAGGGAGCAACCGGAGTCACCGGAGTGAATACCGGCCTGCTCGATGTGCTCCATGATGCCGCCGATGACCACATCGGTGCCGTCGCAGATGGCATCCACGTCCAGCTCGGTCGCATCGTCCAGGAAGCGATCCAGCAGTACCGGCGATTCGTTGGAGACGCTCACCGCCTCGGCGAAGTAGCGACGCAGGTCGGTCTCGTCGTAGACGATCTCCATGGCGCGGCCACCCAGCACGTAGGAGGGGCGAACCACCAGCGGGTAGGTGATGCGCTCGGCCACCACGACCGCCTGCTCCAGCGCGGTGACGGTGCCGTTTTCCGGCTGCTTGAGACCGAGGCGCTCGACGGCAGACTGGAAGCGCTCGCGGTCTTCGGCGCGGTCGATGGCATCCGGGCTGGTACCGATAATCGGCACGCCGTTGGCTTCCAGTGCGCGGGCCAGTTTCAGCGGGGTCTGGCCACCGTACTGGACAATCACGCCCTTGGGTTTCTCGATGCGCACGATTTCCAGCACATCTTCCAGGGTCACCGGCTCGAAGTAGAGGCGATCCGAGGTGTCGTAATCGGTGGAGACGGTCTCCGGGTTGCAGTTGACCATGATGGTCTCGTAACCGTCTTCGCGCAGGGCCAGCGCCGCGTGTACACAGCAGTAGTCAAACTCGATGCCCTGACCGATACGGTTCGGGCCGCCACCGATGACCATGATCTTGTCGCGGTCGGTGGGGTTGGCCTCGCACTCCTCGTCATAGCTGGAGTACATGTAGGCGGTGTTGGTGGCAAACTCGGCGGCGCAGGTATCGACCCGCTTGTAGACCGGGAAGATGTTGTGGCGGGCACGCAGCTTGCGCACTTCCCCTTCGGCCACACCGAGGATCTTGGCCAGACGGGCATCGGCAAAACCCTTGCGCTTGAGGGCGCGCAGGAAGTCGGCATCGAGACCCGCCATGCCGCGCTCTTTCACCTCTTCTTCCAGCTTCACCAGCTCTTCAATCTGCACCAGGAACCAGGGGTCAATCTTGGTCAGCTTGAAGATGCCGTCCATGGAGAGGCCTGCGCGGAAGGCGTCGGCGATGTAGAAGATACGCTCGGCACCGGCATCCTGCAGCTCGTGACGGATGCGGGTCAGGGAGTCCGGGGCGTTCAGATCCACCATGGGGTCGAAGCCCGCCTTGCCGGTCTCGAGACCGCGCAGAGCCTTGTGCAGGGACTCCTGGAAGTTGCGGCCGATGGCCATCACTTCACCAACCGACTTCATCTGGGTCGTCAGACGGTCGTTGGCACCGGCGAACTTCTCGAAGTTGAAGCGTGGCACCTTGGTCACCACGTAGTCGATGGCCGGCTCGAAGGAGGCCGGAGTACGACCGCCGGTGATGTCGTTCATCAGCTCGTCCAGGGTGTAACCGATGGCGAGCTTGGCGGCAATTTTGGCGATGGGGAAACCGGTCGCCTTGGAGGCCAGCGCGGAGGAGCGCGACACCCGCGGGTTCATCTCGATGATGACCATGCGGCCATCTTTCGGGTTGATACCGAACTGGACGTTGGAGCCGCCGGTCTCGACGCCGATCTCGCGCAGCACCGCCATGGAGGCGTTGCGCATCAGCTGGTACTCCTTGTCGGTCAGCGTCTGGGCTGGCGCGACCGTGATGGAATCACCGGTGTGGATACCCATGGGGTCGAAGTTTTCGATGGCGCAGACGATGATGCAGTTGTCGTTGCGATCCCGCACCACCTCCATCTCGTACTCTTTCCAGCCAATCAGCGACTCGTCGATGAGCAGCTCTTTGGTCGGAGAGAGATCCAGACCGCGCTCGCAGATCTCGACGAACTCTTCGGTGTTGTAGGCGATGCCGCCGCCGGAGCCGCCCATGGTGAAGGAGGGGCGGATGATGCAGGGGAAGCCGACCATCTGCTGCACGCCCCACGCCTCTTCCATGTTGTGGGCGATGCCGGCACGCGGGCACTCGAGGCCAATGCTGCGCATTGCCTTGTCAAAGCGGGAGCGGTCTTCAGCCTTGTCGATGGCATCAGCGGTGGCACCGATCATCTCGACACCGAACTCGGCCAGCACGCCATGCTTCTCCAGCGCCAGTGCGCAGTTGAGCGCAGTCTGGCCGCCCATGGTGGGCAGGATGGCGTCCGGGCGCTCTTTCTTGATGATTTCGCGTACCACTTCCCAGGTGATGGGCTCGATGTAGGTGGCGTCCGCCATCTCCGGGTCGGTCATGATGGTGGCCGGGTTGGAGTTGACCAGAATGACGCGGTAACCCTCCTCGCGCAGGGCTTTGCACGCCTGGGCGCCGGAGTAGTCAAATTCGCAGGCCTGGCCGATGACGATGGGGCCGGCGCCGAGGATCAGGATGCTCTGAAGGTCGTTACGTTTTGGCATGAAACTCTTTCCTCTATTCCTTAGGCGCGATACTGCTTAATCAATTCAATAAAGTGGTCAAAGAGACCGGCACAATCGTGCGGGCCCGGGCTCGCCTCGGGGTGACCCTGGAAGCTGAAGGCCGGACGGTCGGTGCGATGGATGCCTTGCAGCGACCCGTCGAACAGTGAAACGTGGGTGGCGCGCAGGCAATCCGGCAGGCTGTTCTCATCTACCGCAAAACCGTGGTTCTGGGCGGTGATCATCACTGTGTTGTCATCGAGGCTCTTGACCGGGTGGTTGGCACCGTGGTGGCCAAACTTCATCTTGACGGTCTTGGCGCCGGAGGCCAGACCCAGCAGCTGGTGGCCCAGACAGATACCGAACACCGGCGTGTTGGTATTAAGGAAGGTCTTGATGGCTTCGATGGCGTAGTCGCACGGCTCGGGGTCGCCGGGGCCGTTGGAGAGGAAGATGCCATCCGGATTCAGCGCCAGTACCTCGGCAGCCGGAGTCTTGGCCGGCACTACGGTCAGGCGGCAGCCACGGTCAACCAGCATCCGCAGGATGTTGCGCTTGACGCCGAAGTCGTAGGCCACCACGTGGTATTTAAGCTGGTCGGCAGCCGGGGTGACGTGCCCCTTGCCAAGCTGCCAGCTGCCTTCGGTCCAGTTGTACGCCTCACCAACCGTCACCTCTTTGGCCAGATCCATCCCCTTCAGACCGGGGAAGGCGCGGGCCTGTTCGAGGGCATAGGCCTCATCAACCTGTTTGCCGGCCAGAATGCAGCCAGCCTGGGCGCCTTTCTCGCGCAGGATGCGGGTCAGTTTGCGGGTGTCGATGTCGGCGATGCCAACGATGTTGTGAGACTTGAGGTATTCGGAGAGGGATTGCTGATTGCGGAAATTGGAGGCAAGTATCGGAAGGTCCCGGATGATCAATCCCTGAGCATGGATTTGACTGGACTCTTCATCTTCGCTGTTGGTGCCGGTGTTGCCTATATGGGGGTAAGTGAGGGTGACTATCTGACGGGAATAAGAGGGATCGGTGAGGATTTCCTGATAGCCCGTCATCGACGTATTGAAAACCACTTCACCAACGGAACATCCCTCGGCGCCTATCGACACGCCTTTGAATACAGTTCCATCTTCCAGCACTAGCAATGCAGTGTGATTCAAGACAACCTCCAGTTATTTAGCTTTAAATTCAGCAATTTACCTGGGTGTTGCGGGCTCGGTTCCGGCCATGGACAGGACTCGAACCCGGCAGATTTCTGGCAAATTGGGCGCATTCTACTTAAAAAAAGTGGCATTTCAACGTCTTTTCTCAGACGGAATGCATCTAAATTCAATAAAAAAGCAACATTACCCATTATCTATGCACTCAATTGCTTTTCAAGCCCCTGCAGCAAAAGAAAATTTGAAACCAGACCAAAAACCCTCACAAACCACGACAAAACAGACGAGACTGAATTTTAATCCCTTTAAAAACAAAGAACTAAAAACACCACAAGAACAACCAAAGTGCAAATTTGTGCCTTTTGCGTGTAGTTTTGTTGACACAAAAAACAGCAAACGTTTTTCTGTGTTTGAATTTTTAGTCTATTTGAAGTGATGTGAAAAAATGGCTGCGGACGCCGTAAACGCATCAAAGATTGTTACCTTGTGATGACATTTCAAGGCAACAAAAGGAGTGGGAAAAATGAAATGACTATTTTTGCCTGACTGAATCAAAAGAAGCATGCTAACCAGCATTTATGTAACTTTTTGCTCAGCAAACAGCAAAAACCCCGGCAAGCCGGGGTTTGGTCAGACAGGATAATCAGACAGAAGAAAGCGGAAGAATCACTTCAGATTGAGCACATCCTGCATATCATAAAGACCGGCGCCCTGCTGGCGCAGCCACTTGCCGGCGCGCACTGCACCGTTGGCAAAGGTAAGGCGGCTGGAGGCCTTGTGGCTGATCTCCACCCGCTCGCCGATGTCAGCAAACATGACGGTGTGCTCACCCACCAGATCGCCGGCGCGGATGGTGGCAAAGCCGATAGTATTGCGGTCCCTCTCGCCGGTGATCCCCTCGCGGCCATAGACGGCGCACTCTTTCAGATCCCGGCCCAGCGTCTTGGCAACCACCTCGCCCATGGAGAGGGCGGTACCGGACGGCGCATCCACCTTGTGGCGATGGTGGCCTTCGATGATCTCGATGTCGGTATAGTCACCCATCACCTTGGCGGCCTGCTCCAGCAGTTTGAACACCAGATTGACCCCGACCGAGTAGTTGGAGGCGAACACGATACCGATCTGCTTGCCTGCCTCTTTAAGGGCTGCCTTACCTGCCTCGTCAAAGCCGGTGGTACCAATCACCATCTGCTTGTTGTGGGCCTGCGCAAAGGCCAGATTGGCCAGGGTCACCTCGGGACGGGTGAAGTCGATGATAAGGTCGAACTGGTCACGCACCTTGTCGAGGCTGTCGCTAATCGCCACACCCAGATGACCCAGCCCGTTGAGATCGCCCGCATCCAGACCGATCACCGCCGACCCCGGCCGCTCCAGCGCAGCGCCAACCACCACCCCTTCGGTGTTGGTGACCGCCTCCAGCAGCACCTTGCCCATACGACCATTACAGCCCATCACGGCCACACGGATCGGATTGTCCATCTCCACCCTCTCATCTCTTTTAATTATGGAAAGAGACCGTTTTACCAGCCTGCGTCTGCTTTGAAAAGCCCGCCGTGCGCCAGCAGACCACTCCGACAAATAGACAGACTTTTCTTTTAAATCCGAATATTTAACGGATTTAATCAGAACAGCCAAATCGACTGACAAAAAACCTTATCCATCTGGACGTCTATCTTGACCGGGCGGGGTTGACTCACTACTGTGGGCCCCCCGATGCGGCAGGATGCCCGCGCTGTTTTCCCCCTATCCCGATCCGATAAAGGCACAAAGCAGTTCACGACAGGAGGTCATTGTTCAATTTCAGAGGAACACATGATCCAGACCCAACCCAGTGCCAGGGCCTTGCTGCCGCTACTGGTCTTTCTCGCACTCTTTATCGGTACCGGTACCTGGCTGACCCTGCAAGGGGTCGAGTTCGCCTTCTATCAACTGCCCGCCCCTGTTGCCGCCCTGCCAGCCGTGATGCTGGCGCTGCTGCTTGGCAAAGAGGGCTTCAACAGCAATCTGGAGACCTTCTTCAAAGGGGTCGGCCATAGCAACATCATGGCGATGTGCCTCATCTATCTGCTGGCGGGCGCCTTTGCCAGCGTGGCCAAGGCCACTGGCGGCGTTGACGCCACCGTGGCGCTCGGTCTGTCGCTTATCCCCGGCTGGGCCCTGCTGCCCGGGCTGTTCCTCATCTCCGCCTTTATTGCCACTGCCATGGGTACCTCCATGGGCACCATAGGTGCCGTGGCGCCGGTGGCCCTCGGCGTGGCGCAGGCTGCCGGTATCGATCCTGTGCTGATGGCAGGCACCATCCTCTCCGGCGCCATGTTTGGCGACAACCTCTCCATCATCTCCGACACCACCATCGCGGCCACCCGCAGTCAGGGATGCGAGATGAAGGACAAGTTCCGCGAGAACTTCAAGATTGCCGCCCCTGCCGCCATTGCGGTGATCCTGCTCTATCTGGCGCTCGGCTCCGTCGGCGCGGCGCCCGCCAAGGCCGGGGCAGTTGACCTGCTCAAGGTGATGCCCTACCTGCTGATCCTCGGTCTGGCGCTCTCTGGCATGAACGTGTTCGTGGTGCTGGGGATCGGCATTGTCGCCGCTGGCGCCGTCGGCATGATCAATGGCTACGCCATCGGCCAGTTCAGCAAGGATATCTATCAGGGCTTTACCGGCATGCAGGAGATCTTCCTGCTCTCCATGCTCATCGGCGGCCTCGGCGCCCTGATGGAGCGTCAGGGTGGACTGGCCTGGATCAGCGATCGCATCGGCGCCCTGATTGCCCGCTTTACCCGCAGCCACCATGGCGAGCAGAACGAGAAAGCGGCCGAGCTCGGCATCGCCGGGGTGGTGAGCCTCACCAACCTCTGCACCGCCAACAATACCGTCGCCATTGTCGTTGCGAGCAAGGTCGCCCGCGATCTGGCCGAGCATCACGGCGTCACCCCGCGCCGCGCCGCCTCCATGCTGGATATCTTCTCCTGCGTGATCCAGGGTCTCATCCCCTGGGGGGCTCAGGCGCTGCTGCTGGGCTCCATCTTCGCCCTGTCGCCGCTGGCGGTAGTGAGCATGAGCTTCTACCCGATGGCGCTGGCACTGGCCGCGCTGGTCGCCGTCTTTGTCAAACACCAGATGCGCCAGCGTTAATCCTGCGGGTACCGGCCCTCGCCGGTACCCGCTTTTCACCCCGTCCCCACGAGAGAATATGTTAAGGTAAGGGCCATGTACGCCCTGCCGTCCATTGCAGTCAGCCCGGAGGTTCCCCATGCAAGAGTCCCAGCCCGAACGTCAATCTCTTCGCCAACTGGTACGTCAACGCAGAAAGAGCCTTAGCCCGCTCGAACAGCAACAGGCAGCCCAACAGCTGCTGGCCCAGTTCAAACAGCACCCCGAGATCCTCGCCGCCAAGCGCATTGCCCTCTATCTGGCCAATGACGGGGAGATCAATCCCCTGCCCGCCATCCACTGGCTGTGGGCCCAGCAGAAAGAGGTCTATCTGCCGGTGCTCCACCCCTTTACCCCCGGTCACCTGCTCTTCTTGCGCTACACCGCCACCAGTCCCATGGTGCGTAATCGCTATGGCATCGAAGAGCCCGAGCTGGATATGCAGCAGGTGGTGCCCCACAGCACGCTCGATCTCATCTGCACCCCGCTGGTCGCTTTCGATGGCGATGGCAATCGCCTCGGTATGGGGGGCGGCTACTACGATCGCACCCTCGCCATCTGGCATGAGCACAGGATGGGCCCCAAGCCGTTGGGGATTGCCCACGACTGTCAACAGGTGGATGCGGTACCGCAGGAAGTGTGGGATGTGCCGCTGCCGCAGATCATCACCCCGAGCCGTTGCTGGCGCTTTGAATAAGCGGTTGCAGGCCACCAACTGGGGGGCTGACTCCCCTTCTGTGCGCGCAAACGCAGAATAAACAGGCAAACGATTTACTTCCTTCTCCTTTTTGCCCCGGAACGTGAGCAACATGGTCGCGACGGGCGATGGGGTTGGATATAATGCGCCCGCTTTTTTCTTAAGGAACGATCATGACTCAAGATGAAATGAAGAAGGCGGCCGGTTGGGCTGCGCTCAAGTATGTGGTTCCCGGCACCATCGTCGGGGTGGGCACCGGCTCTACCGTCAACCACTTTATCGACGCGCTGGCGACCATGAAGGACGAGATCAAGGGAGCGGTATCCAGCTCCGTGGCCTCTACCGAACGCCTCAAGGGCTTCGGCATCACCGTGTATGATCTCAACGAGATCGACGCCCTCTCCGTCTACGTGGATGGCGCCGACGAGATCAACGGCACCCGCGACATGATCAAGGGCGGCGGCGCAGCCCTGACCCGCGAGAAGATTGTCGCCGCCGTGGCCGACAAGTTCATCTGCATCATCGACAACACCAAAACCGTCGACGTGCTGGGCAAGTTCCCGCTGCCGGTCGAAGTGATCCCCATGGCCCGCGAATACGTGGCCCGCGAGATCAAGAAGCTGGGCGGCAATCCGGTGTGGCGTGAAGGTGTGGTCACCGACAACGGCAACCACATCCTGGATGTGAAGGATATGGCCATTACCGACGCCAAAGGGCTGGAAGTGCAGCTCAACGCCATCGTTGGCGTGGTCACCAACGGCCTGTTCGCCCACCGCGGCGCAGACGTGGTGGTGATCGGCACCCCGGAAGGCGTGGTTATCCAGTAATCCCCCTGTGGATGCAAGACGGCGCCTCATGGCGCCGTTTTTATTTATTCCTCAACAAGTTGCAAAGCCCTGTTTACAACAATCGTTGATAACTTCAAAGAATTTGACTTTCGTCACAAATATTCCCTCTCCCAAACGTTTTTGCTACTTTACGGTTTTCTTCGCACACCAAATCTGCACTTACGTTTGCACATACAGAGGGATCGTCATGACCGCCAAGTTTTCATTGGACAAGGATAAAATCAAGGTACTGCTGCTGGAGGGGGTTCACCCCAACACCGTAGAGACCTTTCGTGCCGCAGGTTACACCAGTGTGGAGTATCTCAAGACCTCGCTCTCCGAAGAGGAGCTGATCGAGCAGATCCGTGACGTGCATTTCATCGGGCTGCGCTCGCGCACCCAGATCACCGAGAAGGTGCTCGACGCCGCCAGCAAGCTGGTTGCCATCGGCTGCTTCTGTATCGGTACCAACCAGGTCGAGCTGGAAGCAGCCCAGATCCGCGGCATTCCGGTTTTCAACGCCCCCTTCTCCAACACCCGCTCGGTCGCCGAGCTGGTTCTGGGCGAGATCCTGCTGCTGCTGCGCGGCATCCCCGAGAAGAACGCCAAGTGCCATCGCGGGGTGTGGGAAAAGCTGGCCAACCGCTCGGTGGAAGCGCGCGGCAAGAAGCTCGGCATCATCGGCTACGGCCATATCGGCACCCAGCTTGGCATCATCGCTGAGAGCATCGGCATGAAGGTCTACTACTACGACATCGAGAACAAGCTCTCGCTGGGCAACGCCATTCAGGTGCCGAGCATGGTCGAGCTGCTCAATATGTCTGACGTCATCAGCCTGCACGTGCCGGAAACCGCCTCCACCAAGAACATGATCGGTGCCGAGCAGCTGCGGATGATGAAACCGGGCGCCATCTTCATCAACGCCGCCCGCGGTACCGTGGTGGATATCGACGCGCTGGCTGACGTCATCAAGAGCGGCCATATTGCCGGCGCCGCCATCGACGTCTTCCCGGTCGAGCCCAAGTCCAATGACGAGGAATTCCAAAGCCCGCTGCGTGGCCTGGAGAACGTCATCCTGACCCCGCACATCGGTGGCACCACCCATGAGGCGCAGGAGAACATCGGGCTGGAAGTGGCCAACAAGCTGGTCAAATACTCCGACAACGGCTCCACCCTCTCTGCCGTCAACTTCCCGGAAGTGTCGCTGCCGGGCCACAAGGGATCCAGCCGCCTGCTGCACATTCACCGCAACCAGCCGGGCGTGATGAACCAGATCAACCAGATCTTCGCCGAAGAGGGGATCAACATCGCCGGTCAATACCTGCAGACCAGCAGCCATATCGGCTACGTGGTGATCGACGTGGAGACCGAGCACAGCGAGAAGGCGCTCGCCAAGCTCAAGGAGATCAACGGCACTATCCGTGCCCGGATCCTCCACTGATAGACCCTTATCTGCGCAGAAAAAGCCCGTCGTGATGACGGGCTTTTTTATGATCCGATGCTCAACGCACGTCCGAGCCGTTGCTCCTTTCCCCCTTTTCCCCTCGCGGGAGAAGGGGGCAAGATAGGTGCTCTACCACAATCCCAACAGATTGCGCCCAACCAGCGCCCCCCACACCAGCGCATTGAGGGCCAGCGCGATAAAGACGGCGGCAGAGCCCAAATCCTTGGCGCGGCCGGAGAGCTCGTGATGCTCGGGGCCGATGCGATCGACCACCGCCTCGACGGCGGAGTTGAGCACCTCGACGATCACCACCAGCCAGCTGATGATGATAAGCAGCAGGATCTGGTTGAGGGAGTCGCCAATCCAGAACGCCAGCGGCATCAACAGCAGGATCAGCATCAGCTCCTGCCGAAACGCCGCCTCGTTGATCCAGGCTGACCTGAGTCCTTTCATGCTGTAACCGGCTGCATTGATGATGCGGGTGACCCCGGTTGCCCCTGGCTTTGCCACGCTATCTACCTCATTTGGAATCGATTTTGGCTTCACATCCTATCAGAGCCCCCCAAGGTTTCAATCGGTGGACTTTTGCTTTATTTTATCCCTTTGCATTTTCGCCCCCTGCGGCTGACACCACCCACTCGAGACTTGAGTTGTATGTCCATTCACACAGATGAATTGCGCACCCGTCGCCTGGAGTCACTGATCACTCCGAGCGAGCTTGCCCACGCGTTTCCGATCACCGACACCGTTGCCCAGAATCTGCTGGATGCCCGTCGCGAAGTGGAGGCCATTCTGGCCGGAGAAGATCAGCGCCTGCTGGTCATTGTCGGCCCCTGCTCCATCCACGATCCTGCGGCCGCCCGCGAATATGCCCAGCGCCTCAACGCCCTGCGCGAGCAGTATAAAGAGAGCCTCTGCATCGTGATGCGTACCTATTTCGAGAAGCCGCGCACCATCGTCGGCTGGAAAGGGCTCATCAACGATCCGCGCCTCGATGGCAGCTTCGATGTCAACGAAGGGCTGAAACTGGCACGCAAGCTGCTGGTCGATATCAATGAGCTCGGCATGCCCACCGCCACCGAGTTCCTCGACATGGTGACCGGCCAGTACATTGCCGACCTCATCACCTGGGGCGCCATCGGCGCGCGTACCACCGAATCCCAGGTACACCGCGAGATGGCCTCCGCCCTCTCCTGCCCGGTCGGCTTCAAAAACGGCACCGACGGCAACACCCGCATCGCCATCGATGCGGTACGCGCCGCCCGCCACAGCCACATCTTTTACTCCCCGGACAAGGACGGCAAGATGACCATCTACCGCACCGCCGGCAACCCCTTTGGTCATGTGATCCTGCGTGGCGGCCACCGCCCCAACTACGACACCGCTAGCATCGACGAAGCGTGCGAAGCGCTGGCCGATGTGGGCCTGCCGGAGCGGCTGGTAGTCGATTTCAGCCACGGCAACAGCATGAAGGATCACCGTCGCCAGCTGCTGGTGGCGCAAGACATCTGCGATCAGCTGCGCCGCGGCCGCACCGGCATCGCCGGTATCATGGCCGAGAGCTTCCTGGTGGAAGGGCGGCAGGATGTGGAGAACGGCTGCGCGGCCACCTTTGGCCAGAGCATCACCGATGCCTGCCTGTCATGGAACGACACCGAAACCCTGCTGACCATGCTGGCCGAGGCAGCGCAGGTTCGGTTGAACAAAGCAAAACTGCGGTAACAGCTGCGGTATCACGCTTTGGCCAAAGCATCACCGATGCCTGTCTATCTTGCATGGAACGACACCGAAACCCTGCTGACCATGCTGGCAGAAGCCGCGCAGGTACGTCTGAGCAAGCTGGCGCGCTAACCCGCGTTACCCGAGATACACAAAGGGCCGGATATCAGTGATATCCGGCCCTTCTTTTTTGCCTTGCCACCCTTATCCGTTCGCGCAATCCCACTCGTCAGATCGGGCAACCCGCTCACAGGGGCCGCCCCCCCTGCAAAAGGCCGACTCACTGCCAACACGATGGGTATAAATTTAATTTATGGATTTTCCCTACATGACCAAACTTTTACTTATACAGAGCGATTGACCACGCAGGTTGCTCCCGATTGGTCGCTGCGACCCGGTAGAGAGCAACCTCCGATCAAGGGGATAAATTAGCAACCGGCACAAGGTGGGAAATCGTGAAGCAGAGTGACCATGAAACAGGGGTGGTAATACGGCAAACAGAGAGTTCAAGAGGCCCCCTTTTCGGCGCCTCCGTCACTCACAGCGTCGGCATAAACCAGACCCGCCCCGCCGCTTCAATACGGTCGGTGCGGATCTGGAATACCTGCTCCAGCAGCGCCTCATCCACCAGCTCGACGCCCCCCTCGCGCACCACGGTGCCCTGTTGCAGACAGAGAATGCGGTCGGCCCAGTCGATGGCCAGATTGATATCGTGGATGGCGAGTACCACCAGCAACCCCTGCCCGGCCAGGGTTTTCAGCAGCCGCAGTAGCGCCAGCTGATGATGCAGGTCGAGCCCTGCCAGCGGCTCGTCCAGCAGCAGCACCTTGCCTGCCGGATTGAGGCTCGGCCACACCTGCAACAGAGTGCGAGCAATCAGCACCCGCTGCTGCTCGCCTCCCGACAACCGGCTGAAATCCCGTGCCAGCAAGCCATCCAGCTCCAGCGCCTGACACAAGGCGGTGATCGCCTCGTTCTGCCTGCTGGCCGAAGTGGTCTCGGCCAGCCCCAGACTCAGCACCTGAAACACCGGAATATGAAACAGCTGCGGCTGGCGCTGGGGCAACATGGCGCGCCGCTGCGCCAGCTCCGGCCAGCTCAGATCCGCGACCGGCTCGCCGCCGATCTGCACACTCCCGCCAGCCGGCAATATGCCGGCAAGAGCGCCAAGCAGGGTCGATTTGCCGCTGCCATTGGGACCGAGCAACGCCACCAGCTGGCCGCCCTGCCAGACGATGTCGAGGGGGGCGAGCCGGTTGGCGACGGTGAGCCCCTGCGCAGCCAGCAGGGGAAGGCTTGGCCGCAGAGCATCACGAGGTGGCATGGGCATCTTGTCTCAGCAACAGGTAGATAAAGAGCGGCGCGCCGACTGAGGCGGTGATGACGCCGATAGGCAGCTCGCCGGCATTCAAGGCGGAACGGGCCACCAGATCGGCGGCCAGCAGCAGGGCCCCGCCGCCGAGCGCCGAGGCGGGCAGCAGGAAGAGCTGATCACTGCCGCCGCAGAGCCGCAGCAGATGGGGCACCACCAGCCCGACAAAACCGATGACGCCGCACAGGGATACCGCCAGTCCGGTGAGCAGGCAGACCGCCAGCACCAGCCGCACCCGCATCCTGTCCACATCCAGCCCCATCAGGCGGGCCTGGGTCTCCCCCAGCAGCAACTGTTGCAGCACCTTGCCCTGGCGGCAGAGCCAGAGCAGGGTGAGCGGCAACAGCAGCCACCACCAGCCAAGCTGCTGGCTGCCATAGGAGAGGCTGCCCATCATCCAGAACATGAACTCGCGCAGCGAGCTGTCGTCGGCAAAATAGAGCAGCCAGGTCATGGCGGCATTGGTGAGAATACCGATCGCCACGCCAAACAGCAGCAACCGCGCATGGCCGAGCCGGGCGCGCCGCGCCAGCCGAAGGAGCAGCATGGTCACCAGCAGGGCGCCACCAAAGGCCGCCAGCGACAGCCCCCAGCCGGGCAGATAGACGCCGAGCGCCTTGGCCACCGCCATCGCCACCATGGCGGCCAGCCCAGCTCCGCTCGAGACGCCAAGCAGACCGGGTTCGGCCACCGGGTTGTGCAGCATCACCTGCAGCACGGCGCCACCACAGGCCAACGCCGCCCCTGCCAGCAAGGCCAGCAGGGCGCGCGGCAGACGCAGCTCCAGCAAAATGCGCTGCTCAAGCTCCCCCAGCGGCTGCCAGGGCAGCAGCACAAATTCACCCCAGGCAAGGGAGAAGAGAAAAAGCAGCAGGGTCAGCAGCAAGAGGCCAAGCAGCCAGCGCCGCTGCCAGCGCTGCTGACGTGCAACAAGTGAGAGATACAAGCAGGTTCCCCACAACGAAAGAGGGTTTCTCCCCCGGCTGGCCACTCTGGCCGCGGAGGAGAATCGAGAGGGGGAATAATAACAGCGCCGTGCTACCCGAGGTCAAGGCTGATAGGGTCTGGCGATTTGCTGGATCTCGCCATTTACCACCAGCGTTTGCAGCGCCTGCGCCAGCGGCAACTTGAGATCCTGATAGGGCGAGCGTTTGCTCATCCCCAGATACAGGGTGATGGGACGGGCTGGCCGGTAAGTGGCTTTGGCCAGGGCAAGGGCCGGTTCGCGGCTCAGGGCGTAATCGACCTGACAGTCGGTGCCAATCATCAGCGGCAGGTGGCCGCGCTGCACCATCCGCAGCAGCTGATCTTCGGTAGCGACCCCGTGCTTGTCGAGCCGGATGTCGCTGTCGAACGGTTCAAAGTAGGCGGAGTTGAGCACGAATCCCACCTTGACGCCCAGCAGGTGACTGTATTGATCGAGCCGGGCCACCTGCTCGCGCTTGCCATAGAAGGCGGGCCAGCACTGGTAGTAGGCCGGTTGCAGGTAATCGATAAATTGTGCCCGCTCCGGGGTATGGGCCAGCCCAATCATCAGATCGACCTGTCCGGTCTGCATCTGCTTGAGCGCCCGCCCCCAGGGCACCCGTTTCACCTGCAGCCGGATGCCGCTCTCCTGCTCCAGCCGGTGCAGGATCTCGATATCGATCCCCTGCAGCTGACCATCTGGCTGCAAAATGCGAAAGGGGGGCCAGACATCGGTCGCGACCGTCAGCGTCGGCATCGCATTAACCCACCCCGCGGCAAACAACAGTAACAGCACAATCCTGTATAACTTGCCCATTCCGCACCAACCTCGCACGGCTCATCCTGATTGCTTAAAAATACCCTGCCCCACCGCGTATGAAAACTATCGGTTCAGGGATAAAATGCGCCGAATTTGCGAGGAGAACCCAATGAACCCGATTTTCACCAGTATCGGTCTGCTGCTGTGCAGCAACGTCTTCATGACCTTCGCCTGGTACGCCCACCTCAAGAGCATGAATCACAAACCCTGGATCATCGCCGCCCTGGTGAGCTGGGGCATCGCCCTGTTCGAATACCTGCTGCAGGTGCCCGCCAACCGCATCGGCCATACCGTGCTCTCCGTGGGACAGCTCAAGATCCTGCAGGAGGTGATCACCCTCACCGTGTTCGTCCCCTTCTCCATCTTCTATCTGAAAGAAGATCTGAAATGGGACTACCTGTGGGCCGGGCTCTGTATTCTGGGCGCCGTCTTTTTTGTCTTCCGCGAGAAACTGACCGGCGCCTGAGGCTGTACACTCAAGGACATTCGAAGTAATGGCATCTGCTTGATAGACGAGGCAAAACCATGGAATTGCGAGACATGTTACAGACCCTGGCCAAACAGGATGGCTCCGACCTCTATCTGTCGACCGGCGCGCCTCCCTGCGCCAAATTCAACGGGGTACTGCGCCCCCTGAATGAGACGCCGCTCAACCCGGGCGATGTGGCGGCCATTGCCGAGGCCATCATGGACAAGGAGCAGAAGGAGCAGTTCGAGCGGGAGCTGGAGATGAACCTCGCCATCTCGCTGCCGCAGATCGGCCGTTTCCGGATCAACATCTTCAAGCAGCGCAACGAAGTGTCACTGGTAGCGCGCAACATCAAGACCGAGATCCCCCGCTTCGAAGATCTGAAACTGCCCCCCGTGCTGCTCGACACCATCATGGAGAAGCGCGGACTGGTGCTATTCGTTGGCGGTACCGGCTCGGGTAAATCGACCTCGCTGGCGGCGCTTATCGACCATCGCAACCGCAACAGCGGCGGCCACATCATCACCATCGAAGATCCGGTGGAGTTCGTTCATCGCCACCGCAAGAGCATCATCAATCAGCGGGAAGTGGGGGTGGATACCCGCAGCTTCCACGCCGCGCTGAAAAACACCCTGCGTCAGGCACCCGACGTCATCCTCATCGGGGAAATTCGCGACCGCGAGACCATGGAGCATGCGCTGGCCTTCTCCGAAACCGGCCACCTCGCCATCTCCACACTGCACGCCAACAACGCCAACCAGGCGCTGGACCGCATCATCAACTTCTTCCCGGAAGAGCGCCGCCCCCAGCTGCTCAACGACCTTGGCAACAACCTCAAGGCGTTTGTCTCCCAGCGGCTGGTGAAGACCACCGATGGCGGGCGCCGGGCCGCAGTGGAGATCATGCTGGGCACCCACACCATCCGCGACATGATCAAGCGCGGCGAGTTTGGCGGCCTCAAGGAGGTGATGGAGAAATCCAAGGCCCTCGGCATGGTCACCTTCGACAGCGCCCTGTTCGATCTGGTGGTGGAGGGAGTGATCTATGAGGAGGAGGCGGTGAAGAACGCCGACTCGGCCAACAACCTGCGCCTCAAGATCAAGCTATGGAAGGAGAAGGGCCAGATCGCCAGCAGCAGCGATGCCACCGGCTGGAGTCTGGAGCCGACCAAGGACGAGAAAGGCGACCATTTCTAACCCCGTTTATCTGCCGGCAACGCTTCCGCTGCGCCGGCAATCCCTCCCCGATCTACTCACCGCCTTAACACCAGCGCCGCACCTGCTGGCAATAGCGAGCATACTCTTCGCCGAACCGGGCACTGAGCAGCCGCTCCTCCGGCATGATCTGGAAACGGGTCAACCAGAGCGCCAGCAGTGCCGGCCCAGCCCAGACCCAGACGCCCCCGAGATAGCAGCCCCAGGCGGCCAGCCAGCAGAATAGCCCCAGATACATGGGGTTGCGGCTGATGCGATAGACGCCACCGGTAACCAGATGACGGGTTTCATGCGGCCGGGTGGGACTGACGGTGGTCTTATGATGCCTGAAGCGAAACAGGGCGCCAAAGCCCATGATGGCCCCCACTACAAACAGGAGGGCGATGAAGCCCCACATCCCCATGCCGGGGTGTGTCTCTCCCCTGACCCACCACATGGCGGCGGCACAACAGACAAACACCAGTGGCGGTGGCAGGCGCAACTCCAGATTGACCATTTTTTTCCCCTGAAAAGTGTCGGAACAACCATGCCTGCGGTAGACTCAATCGCTTGTCCAAGTCTGCCGAGAGTGACAAAGATCATAATAATAACAACAAGTTGACGTTGAGCTACAGCCAATGTGACCAACTCGACCCACACTATCCTCACGCGAACAACAAAAAGGAACCACCATGCACAAGAAAACACTGCTGGCCACCCTGATCCTCGGCCTGCTGGCCGGGCAAGCGGTTGCAGCCCCCTACCTGCCGCTGGCCAGCGATCACCGCAACGGCGAAGTCCAGACCGCCAGCAATGCCTGGCTGGAAGTCGATCTCGGCGCCTTCGAGCACAATATCCAGACCCTCAAGGATCGTCTCGGTGACAAGGGGCCGAAGATCTGCGCCATCATGAAGGCGGATGCTTACGGCCACGGTATCGATCTGCTGGTTCCCTCGGTGGTGAAAGCGGGTATCCCCTGCATCGGCATCGCCAGCAATGAAGAAGCTCGTGTCGCCCGCGAGAAGGGCTTCACCGGTCGTCTGATGCGGGTACGTGCTGCCACCCCGGATGAAGTGGAGCAGGCCCTGCCCTACAAGATGGAGGAGCTCATCGGCAGTCTGGTGAGTGCCCAGGGCATCGCCGATATTGCCCAGCGCCACCACACCACCATTCCGGTGCATATCGCCCTCAACTCCGCCGGCATGAGCCGCAACGGCATCGATCTGCGGCTGGCCGACTCCAAGCAGGATGCGCTGGCCATGCTCAAGCTCAAGGGGATCACCCCGGTCGGCATCATGACCCACTTCCCGGTGGAGGAGAAAGAGGACGTCAAGATGGGGCTGGCCCAGTTCAAACTGGACTCCCAGTGGCTGCTGGAAGCGGGCAAGCTGGATCGCAGCAAGATCACTATCCACGCCGCCAACTCCTTCGCAACACTTGAAGTACCGGATGCCTACTTTGACATGGTGCGCCCGGGTGGCCTGCTCTACGGTGACTCCATCCCCTCCTACACCGAGTACAAACGGGTAATGGCGTTCAAGACCCAGGTTGCCTCCGTCAACCACTACCCGGCCGGCAACACCGTCGGTTATGACCGCACCTTTACCCTCAAGCGCGACTCCTGGCTTGCCAACCTGCCGCTGGGCTACTCCGATGGCTATCGCCGCTCCCTGAGCAACAAGGCCTATGTGCTGATCCAGGGCCAGAAGGTGCCGGTGGTCGGCAAGACCTCCATGAACACCATCATGGTGGATGTGACCGACCTGAAAGGGGTGAAACCCGGTGACGAGGTGGTGCTGTTTGGCCGTCAGGGTGACGCCGAAGTGAAACAGGCGGATCTGGAGGAGTACAACGGCGCCCTTCTGGCGGACATGTACACCATCTGGGGCTACACCAACCCCAAGAAGATCAAGCGTTAAGCTAATCTCTGCCATGAAAAAGGGCTCCCGTGGGAGCCCTTTTGCTTGTTTGCCTATTATGCCGTTTTCTTGCGGGTCACCCAGAGGCTCAACCCCATGGAGGCCAGCAGGATCAGCGCGACCACACCCAATGCGATGCCGGTCGGGATCTTGAAGATATCCAGCAGCAGCATCTTGACCCCGATAAACATCAGGATCAGTGCCAGGCCGTATTTGAGCAGGGCAAAACGCTCAGCCACGCCCGCCAGCAGGAAGTACATGGCACGCAGACCCATGATGGCGAAGATGTTGGAGGTCAGCACGATAAAGGGATCCGTGGTCACCGCGAAGATGGCCGGGATGCTGTCTACCGCAAAGATAAGGTCGCTCACCTCTACCAGCACCAGGATCAGCAGCAACGGGGTGGCATAGCGCACACCGTCACGCCAGACGAAGAAGTTCTCCCCCTCCAGCGTCTCCGTCACCTTGAAGCGACGGCGCATCCAGCCCAGCAGCGGGTTGTTGGCCAGATCCGGCTCCTTGTCAGCCGCCCACAGCATCTTGGCACCGGTTAGCAGCAGGAAGGCGCCGAACAGGTAGAGGATCCAGTGGAACTGCTCGATAAGCCAGCTCCCCGCAAACACCATACCGGCCCGCATCACGATGGCACCCAGTACCCCGTAGAGCAGCACCCGGCGCTGCAGCTCGGCCGGAATGGCAAAGTAACCGAACAGCATTAGCCAGACAAAGACGTTGTCCACCGCCAGCGCCTTCTCGATGAGATAGCCGGTGAGGAACTCCAGCCCCTTCTGGTTGGCAATTTCACGGCCTGCGCTGTGATCCAGCCAGAGCCAGATGGCCAGATTGAAGAGCAGCGCCACGCTGACCCAGATAAGGGACCAGATGCCAGCCTCTTTAAGCGACACCTTGTGGGATTTGCCACCACCGACAAAGCGTATGTCTATCCATAACAGGACCAGCACTATGCTGAAGAAACCGGTCCACATCCACCATTCACCCATATTCACTTCTCCCAAAAACGACAAAACCCACGACCGAGAGGCGTGGGTTTGCATTTGGAGCAGATACACCTTGCCTCTCGGCAAGGTCTCACTTACAGCCCATTTTCATCGACTGCCCGGCTGCCGGGTGCACTGCAGGAAATGGGTGCACCGTAATGACGACAAACCGGCGAGAAGTTACTCCCCTTGTTGCGCGGATATTAACAGCGGTAAAAGATAACGCCAAGAGGCATCTTCACCCTTAACGCAAAAAAACGGGGCGCTGTATGAGCGCCCCGCTTTTCCGTTGCGACCAGCGCAATCAGAGCGGATCCACTTTGAGGCAGGAGACCGCGTGATCGAAGTTCCCCTCCAGCACAGGGCGGGTCTTGGCACACTCGGGGCCAGCCACCGGGCAGCGAGTGCGGAACACGCAGCCTGACGGCGGATTCATCGGCGATGGCAAATCCCCTTCCAGGATCTGGATTACCTTGTTGCGCTCCAGCTCCGGATCCGGGATCGGCACCGCCGACATCAGCGCCTTGGTGTAGGGGTGCAGCGGATTGGCGAAGATCTCCTTGCGGGTCCCCAGCTCAACGGCGTTGCCCAGATACATCACCAGCACCCGATCGGAGATGTGTTTGACCACCGACAGGTCGTGGGCGATGAAGATAAGCGACAGCCCCATCTCCTTTTGCAGCGACTTGAGCAGGTTGACCACCTGCGCCTGGATAGAGACGTCGAGCGCCGACACCGGCTCATCGCAGATGATCATCTTGGGCTCGAGGATCAGCGCCCGGGCGATACCGATCCGCTGGCACTGGCCGCCAGAAAACTCGTGCGGGTAGCGGTTGACCAGGTTGGGCAAGAGCCCCACCTTGCTCATCATGGCCCGCACCTTCTCCTTCACCTCTTCCCGTGGCAGGTTGGGATAGAAGGTGATGAGCGGCTCGGCAATGATGTCGCCGATGGTCATGCGCGGGTTGAGGGAGGCCAGTGGATCCTGGAAAATCATCTGGATCTCTTTACGCTTCTCGCGCAGGGCATTCTGGTCGAGCTTGGTAAGATCATCACCCAGCCACACCACCTTGCCCGCCGTCGCCGGCACCAGACCGATGATGGCGCGGGCGAAGGTGGACTTGCCGCAACCGGACTCACCCACCACCCCGAGGGTTTCCCCTTCGTAGAGGCGCAGGGTAACACCATCGACCGCCTTCAAATCGGATGGCTTGGCCCATGGCCACGCCTTGCCACTCTTGATACTGAAGTGCACCTTGAGGTCAGACACTTCCAACAGCAATTTCTTCTCGGCACCCATTTAGTTGGCCCCCTTGTTCATGGCATCCGATACCCAGTGGCAGGCGCGCTCCCGGCCGTCATTGAACGGCGTCAGGATTGGCGACTGCTGGCCGCAAATCTCGCTCACCCGGTGGCAACGCTCCTGGAAGGGGCAGCCGGTGGGCAGACGCAGCAGGTTGGGCGGATTGCCCGGAATGGTGGGCAGCACTTCCCCTTCGGTATCGAGACGGGGAATGGCGCGCAGCAAACCTTCGGTATAGGGGTGGCTCGGGCGATAGAAGATATCGTCCACCTTGCCGTACTCCATGGTACGACCGGCATACATCACCAGCACCTTGTTGCAGATGCCGGCGACCACGCCAAGGTCATGGGTAATCATGATGATGGCGGTGTTGAACTCGCGCTTGAGCTCATTCATCAGGGTCATGATCTGGGCCTGCACGGTCACGTCGAGCGCGGTAGTCGGCTCGTCGGCGATCAGCAGTTGCGGGCGGCAGAGCAGTGCCATGGCGATCATCACCCGCTGGCGCATGCCGCCGGAGAACTCGTGAGGATACATCCCCATCCGCTTGCGCGCTTCAGGGATCTTCACCGCATCGAGCATCCGCACCGACTCCTCGAACGCCGCAGCCTTGTTCATCCCCTTGTGCAGCATCAGCACTTCCATCAGCTGATCCTGCACCTTCATGTAGGGGTTAAGCGAGGTCATGGGGTCCTGGAAGATCATGGCGATCTTCTCGGAGCGGATCTTGTTGAGCTTGGATTCGGGGAGATTGAGGATCTCTTCACCCTGAAATTTGGCGGAACCGGTGATCACGCCGTTCTTGGCCAGCAAGCCCATGATGGCAAACGCGGTCTGGGATTTGCCGGAGCCGGACTCGCCGACGATCCCCAGGGTTTCACCGGCAGAGAGAGAAAAGTTGAGGTCGTTGACCGCCACCACATTGCCATCCGGGGTCTTGAACTCGACCCGCAGATCTTTTACATCCAGTAATTTCATAAAAACTCCTTATCGATCTTTCGTGACGTTTTCCTGTCGATCCGATTCGCTGTCAGCGATGGGTGGCCGCACTCTTGCAGGCAGCCACTTGCCGCCTTGATTAGCGATCCTTCGGATCGAGGGCGTCACGCAGACCATCCCCGAGGAAGTTGAAACAGAACAGGGTCACCACCATAAAACCGGCGGGGAACAGGAGTTGCCAGATGGCCACTTCCATCGACTTGGAGCCTTCATCCAGCAGAGCTCCCCAGCTGGTCATGGGCTCTTGCACGCCCAGGCCAAGGAAGCTCAGGAAGGATTCGAACATGATCATCCCGGGCACCAGCAGGGTGGCGTAGACCGCCACAATCCCCAGCACGTTGGGTACGATGTGACGGGTGATGATCTTCCACTTGGAGACACCGCAGACGTGGGCCGCCTCAATGAACTCCTTGCTCTTGAGGCTCAGGGTCTGGCCACGCACGATCCGCGCCATGTCGAGCCAGCTCACCGCCCCGATGGCGATAAAGATGAGCGCCAGATTTCGGCCAAAGAAGGTGACCAGCATGATGACGAAGAACATGAAGGGGAAGGCGTTGAGGATCTCCAGTACCCGCATCATCAGGCTGTCGACCCGACCGCCGATAAAACCGGAGGCGGCGCCATAGAGGGTGCCGATAATAACGGCCACCATGGCCCCCATGATGCCGACCATCAGGGAGATGCGGCCACCCAAGAGGGTGCGCACAAAGAGATCGCGGCCCAGACTGTCGGTACCGAAGTAGTGACCCGCTTCGATGTCCGGCGCACTCTGCATGGCCCCCCAGTCGGGATCGTCAAAGGTGTACTGGGAGAGGTGCGGCCCGACAATGACCGCCAGACCGATGATGGTCAGGATGATCAGGCTGGTGAGCGCCGCCTTGTTGCGCAGGAAACGGCGACGGGCATCCTTCCACAGGGAGCGCCCCTCCACCACTTCCACTTTCTGCGCGAACGCCTCGACGGCTTCGCGTTTTTCTGTTGAAACAACCATGATGCACTCCCGAATTAGTAACGGATCTTGGGATCGATAAAGGCGTAGAGAATATCGACCACAGCGTTAAAGGTGATGGTGAGGGCGCCGACCAGAATGGTCAGGCCGAGCACCATGGAGTAATCACGGTTAAGGGCACCGTTGACGAACAGCTGACCGATCCCCGGCAGACCGAAGATGGTTTCGATCACCACGGAGCCAGTGATGATGCCGACAAAGGCCGGGCCAAGATAGGAGACCACCGGCAGCATGGCCGGGCGCAGTGCGTGCTTCAGGATGATATGGCGCAGCGGCAGCCCCTTGGCACGGGCGGTACGGATGAAGTTGGAGTTCATGGTCTCGATCATGCTGCCACGCATGATCCGCGAGATGGCGGAGATGTAGTACATCATCATGCCAAAGACCGGCAGCACCATAAACTGCACGCCACCACCCTGCCAGCCACCGGCCGGCAACCAGCCAAGATGGATACTGAAGATAAGCACCAGCAAGGGCGCCAGCACAAAGCCCGGGATCACCACCCCGGCCATGGCCGACGACATCAACAAATAGTCGATGATCGAGTTCTGTTTCAGCGCCGCTATGGTGCCGAAAGTAACCCCCAGCGTTACGGCAAAAATAAAGGCGAAGGTACCGATCTTGGCGGAAACCGGCAGCGCCTGGCTCACCAGATCATTGACGGTAAAGTCCTTGTACTTGAAGGAGGGACCGAGATCGCCCTGCACAAGGTTGCCCAGATAGGTGAGATATTGCATCCCGATCGGCTTGTCGAGGCCATATTTGGCTTCGATGTTGGCCATTACTTCGGGGGGGAGCGAGCGCTCGCTGCTAAAGGGGTTACCCGGGGCGAAACGCATCATGAAGAAGGAGACTGTGATCAAGACCAGCAGAGTCGGGATCGCTTCCAGTAGACGTTTAAAAATGAATTTCAACATAGACAATTCCTGTCCTGTACTGCTTCCAAAGGGTCGCGGTTGTAATAAAGGCCCGCCGTCTGGCGGGCCTGCTTGTTATGCGACTTGTAACGAAAATCAGTGAGCGATGATGTACATGTCTTTGCTGTAGAGGTTATCCAGCGGGTTGGCCGGATAGCCGCCTACATAGGGTTTCACCATACGGGCAGTCACGTATTGGTAGATGGGAGCAATCGGCATGTCCTTGGCCAGGATCTCTTCAGCCTGGACGTAGAGCTTGTTGCGGGCAGCCACATCAACCTGATCGCGAGAGGAGTCCATCAGCTTGTCAAACTCCGGATTGGAGTACTTGCCGTCGTTGTTGCCGTGGGTGGTCTGCATCAGATCCAGCATGGAAGAGGCTTCGTTGTAGTCGGCAATCCAGCCGGCACGACCCACATCAAACTGACCCTGCTTCTTGGTCTCCAGATAGGTTTTCCACTCCTGGTTGACCAGGCTCACCTGAACACCCAGCTTCTTCCACATGGAGGCAACGGCGACCGCTACTTTCTTGTGGTTGTCATCGGTGTTGTAGAGCAGCTCGAACTTCAGCGGCTTGCTGGCATCAAAACCGGCCTCTTTCAGCAGCTCTTTCGCCTTGGTATCGCGCTCGGCCTGGGTCATCTTCGACCATTCCGGAGCCACCGGCTTGAAGCCATCCACAAAATCCGGCACCAGGGTGTAACCCGGAGTCTGACCCTGACCCATCACCTTGTCGGCGATCACGTTACGATCGATGGCATAGGAGAGCGCAGTACGCACACGTACGTCATCAAACGGCTTCTTCTTGAAGTTGTACTGGTAGTAGTAGGTACCAACGTAGCCAGTCACCTTCAGCTCATCCGGCTTCTCTTTCTTCATCTGCTTGAAGCGCTCGATGGGCATCTGGTAAGTCATGTCTACTTCGCCGGCCAGATAGCGGTTCAGATCGGAGTTGGTGGACTGGATCGGCAGGTAAGTCACCTTCTCGATAACAGTCTTGGCGTTGTTCCAGTAGTTGGGGTTGCGCACCACATCAACCCGCTCGTTCACGACCCAATCCTTCAGCTGATAGGCACCGTTGGATACCATGTTGCCGGGCTGGGTCCACTTGTCACCAAACTTCTCGATCACCTTCTTGGGTACCGGGTAGGTGGTGGTGTGGGAGAGCATGCTGACAAAGTAAGGAATGGCTTTCTCAAGCTGCACCTCGAAGGTGTAGTCATCCACCGCTTTCACGCCCAGAGTGTCGGCAGGTTTCTTGCCGGCAATGATCTCGGAGGCGTTGATGATGGTCGGGATCTCCAGATACCAGGAGTAAGGAGAGGCGGTTTTCGGATCGACTGCGCGTTTGAAGGCAAATTCGAAGTCGTGGGCAGTGACCGGATCACCGTTGGACCACTTGGCATCTTTACGCAGATGGAAGATGTAGTGTTTGTTGTCCTTGGTTTCCCAGGATTCGGCTACCGCAGGCAGGATCTCGCCTTTGGGACCGGAGGCAACGAGACCTTCAAACAGGTCGCGCAGGATATTGGATTCGACCGTTCCTTCGGTCTTGTGCGGGTCAAGGGTCGCGGGCTCGGAGCCGTTGCCTTTTACCAGCTGCTGAACATCAGCCAGCTTGGTTCCCGCCGGGACATCGGCAGCTTGTGCCATATTGATGCCACCAAACAGTGCAGCCATCAGCAATGTGTTAATAATTGTTTTTTTATGAGTCATTTCCATACTCCAACAAGAACATTCCATGCGTTCATTTAAGTGGCGGGCATTGACCCCGCTCCCAGCATAATTCCCTGCCAATTCCGATATTGCAATAGATATTGTCAGGACAATCATTACTTTCCGGTCAAAAAACCAGCTGCCAGCCTGTTTTTCAGAATGAAAATGCCAACGACATGTTCATTTTTTAAACAAGCGTCCGATTCTAAAAAACGGTGACCAAAAAGCAACCAATAAAAAGCCGGTCACGAGGACCGGCTTTCATAAAACAGACCTGGCTCACATCAGGCTGGGGAAGACACCCTTGATACCCGCCACCATGATCTCGATACCGAGCGACATCATGATAAGACCCATAATACGGGTCACCACGTTGATACCGGTATTACCCATGATTTTGAACAGCAGCGGGGCGGCGCGGAAGATTAGCCAGGAGCAGAAGGAGAAGACCACGACAACAACCGACATGCCGAGCAGCTGCTGCCAGTGGCTCTGGCTGGCATAGACGATGACCGAGGAGATGGCGCCCGGACCTGCCATCAATGGCAGTGCCAGCGGTACCACGGCGATCGATTCCCGCACCGCCAGTTCGCCCTTCTCCTGTTTGTTGTGCTTCACCTCGCCCAGCTTACCCTGCAGCATCGACCAGGCGATCAGGGTAATCAGCGAGCCACCGGCAATACGGAACGATGCCAGCGAGATGCCGAAACCGTCGAGGATCAGCTGCCCCATATACATGGAGACCAGCAGGATGATCATCACCGCGATATTGGCGGTGGTGTTGGTCTTCATCCGTTCAGCCTGGGTGTAGTGGCTGGTCAGGCTGACAAAAACCGGCAGCAGACCCAGGGGGTTGATGATTGCGAACAAACCGACAAAAAACTTCAGATACAAAGAGACGTCAATTGCTGCCATAGGCGCCTTCCAAACGTGTGCAGGGCCCATCGGGCCAGTCCATTAATTTCGCGCGTAAATTTACATCATCCCCAGAGCGGGCACCAATCAAATAATCTCACCATTTACAGGGTTTTTTAGTTAGTTTCGCTAATGCATGGTCGCAACGTGGCATAAACCTGTGCCAACTTGCGCAAAAGGGCTCGATTGCCACCCAATACTTGTCTATATGCCCATATCCTGGCTTATCGTCTTTGCTGCGATGGCAAAGATGGCATAGAACGGCCAGCAGCCACGCCCCAAAGATCGCTGTCACCGCCATCAATTGGATTAGTCATGGATTAAAACAACATGCAATTTCGTAACAAATGGGATTTTAGGAGAGGTTGAATGGTGACTTCGTAACCACAACATTCATGTTTTATAACCTGAAGCGCCGGCTTCACCTCCTGCAAGCTGGCTAAAGCTTATTTAACCATTTGATACAAAGCGATTATTACCGTCTATTTACAATCCTCTTTGCTTCCTTCAGGATGCACATTCCGATAACATCCATCAAACATGGATCATGAAATAAAATTTCTTTTGTTCTTTTGTTACACATGATCTAGATCAAGTTTTTCTGAGTCAGCCCCGCTCTATAATCGACTCAGAAAGCGATTTAGTAAGGCATGTGAAAAAGCTGTTGCAACGATACCGCCTTGACAGGGCGACTATAATTGCCGGGCATTGCCAACGTCTTACTAAACAGTTTTCAAATAATCAGGAGATAAACATGGCAGTAACCAATTTGGCTGAACTGGATGCACTGGTCGCCCGCGTTAAGGAAGCACAGCGTGAATTCGCCAGCTTCTCTCAAGAGCAGGTAGACAAGATCTTCCGTGCCGCCGCCCTGGCCGCCAACAACGCCCGTATCCCCCTGGCCCAGATGGCCGTGGAAGAATCCGGTATGGGTATCATCGAAGACAAGGTTATCAAGAACCACTTCGCCTCCGAATACATCTACAACAAGTACAAAGAAGAGAAGACCTGCGGCATTCTGAGCGAAGACACTCAGATGGGCACCATCACCATCGCCGAGCCGGTAGGTATCATCTGTGGTATCGTTCCGACCACCAACCCGACTTCTACTGCGATCTTCAAATCCATGATCGCGCTCAAGACCCGCAACGCCATCATCTTCTCCCCGCACCCCCGTGCCAAGAACTCCACCAATACCGCAGCCAAGCTGGTACTGGATGCAGCTGTTGCCGCCGGTGCACCGAAAGACATCATCGGCTGGATCGACCAACCGTCCGTTGAGCTCTCCAACGCCCTGATGAAACACGACGACATCAACCTGATCCTGGCCACCGGTGGCCCGGGCATGGTGAAAGCAGCCTACTCTTCCGGTAAGCCTGCTATCGGTGTAGGTGCCGGTAACGTGCCTATCGTTATCGACGAAACCGCCGACGTGAAGCGTGCCGTTGCCTCCATCCTGATGTCCAAGACTTTCGATAACGGCGTGGTCTGTGCTTCCGAGCAGGCAGTCATCGTTGTTGATGCCATCTACGACCAGGTTAAAGAGCGCTTTGCATCTCACAAGGGCCACGTGCTCTCCAAAGAAGATGCTGACAAGGTCCGTAAAGTCATCCTGATCAACGGTGCCCTGAACGCCAACATCGTTGGCCAGCCGGCGACCAAGATTGCCGAGATGGCAGGCGTGACTGTACCGGCTGATACCAAGATCCTGATCGGTGAAGGCGTCAAGCTGTGTGCTGAAGACGAATTTGCTCACGAGAAATTGTCCCCGCTGCTCGGTATGTTCCGTGCAAGCAGCTTCGAAAACGCCGTTGATATGGCCTGTGACATGGTCAACATCGGTGGTATCGGCCACACCTCAGGTCTGTACACCGACCAGGATCGCAACGCTGACCGCATCAAGTACTTCGGCGACAAGATGAAGACCGCGCGTATCCTGATCAACACTCCGTCTACTCAAGGCGGTATCGGTGACCTGTACAACTTCGCAATGGCACCGTCCCTGACCCTGGGTTGCGGCTCCTGGAGTGGTAACTCCATCTCCGAAAACGTGGGTCCGAAGCACCTGATCAACAAGAAGACAGTCGCAAAACGGGCAGAAAACATGCTGTGGCACAAACTTCCGAAATCCATCTACTTCCGTCGTGGTTCCCTGCCGATCGCTCTGAGCGACCTGGAAGGTAAAAAGCGTGCCATGGTCGTGACCGACCGCTTCCTGTTCAACAACGGCTACGCCGATGAGCTGGTCAGCCTGCTGAAAGCACAGAATATGGAAGTGGAAGTGTTCTACGAAGTAGAAGCTGACCCGACCCTGGCTGTGGTTCGCAAGGGTGCCGAGATGGCCAACTCCTTCAAACCGGACGTAATCCTGGCGCTGGGCGGTGGTTCACCGATGGATGCTGCCAAGATCATGTGGGTGATGTACGAGCACCCGAACACTGCGTTCGAAGATCTGGCCATGCGCTTCATGGACATCCGCAAGCGTATCTACAAGTTCCCGAAAATGGGCGTGAAGGCCGAACTGGTCTGTATCACCACCACTTCCGGTACCGGCTCTGAAGTCACTCCGTTTGCAGTAGTAACCGATGAAGTGTCTGGTCAGAAGTATCCGCTGGCTGACTACGAGCTGACCCCGAACATGGCCATCGTTGATGCCAACCTGGTCATGGGTATGCCGAAGTCCCTGTGTGCCTTCGGTGGTATCGATGCCGTGACTCACGCCATGGAAGCCTATGTTTCCGTACTGGCCAACGAGTACTCCGACGGTCAGGCGCTGCAAGCCCTGAAAATGCTGAAAGAGTACCTGCCGTCCAGCTACCTGAACGGTGCCAACGACCCGATTGCTCGTGAGAAGGTGCACAATGCTGCCACCATCGCCGGTATCGCGTTCGCCAACGCCTTCCTGGGTGTGTGCCACTCTATGGCTCACAAACTGGGTGCCGAGTTCCACATTCCGCACGGTCTGGCCAACGCCCTGCTGATCAGCAACGTCATCCGCTACAACGCGAACGACAACCCGACCAAGCAGACTGCGTTCTCCCAGTACGACCGTCCGCAGGCTCGTCGTCGTTACGCCGAAGTTGCTGACCACCTGGGTCTGACTGCTGCCGGTGACCGCACCGCAGCCAAGATCGAGAAGCTGCTGACTTGGCTGGACGAGCTGAAGGCTACCCTGGGTATCCCGGCCTCCATCCGCGAAGCTGGCGTTGCCGAGGCTGACTTCCTGGCCAAGGTTGACCAGCTGTCCATCGAAGCCTTCGATGACCAGTGCACCGGCGCCAACCCGCGCTACCCGCTGATCAGCGAGCTGAAGCAGGTTCTGCTGGACTCCTACTACGGCCGTCCCTTCACCGAAGCCGCTCCGGTAGCTGCTGCCCCGGTTGAAGCCAAAGCCGAAGGCAAGAAGAAGTCCAAGTAATCTCGCCTGAGTAGAAATAGAAAGCCCGCGCACTGCGCGGGCTTTTTTTATATGTGCCACCCTGCACTCCCCCACTCTCCTCGCTCCCCGACCTGACAACCCGTTACCCCTCTCATCTAGCAGGTCATCCATACCACAGGCTTCCCTGGTTCAGGATTGGGCTGCCGGCACAAAATGCGCGAACAATCCCTACCGCTCTTCTCCATCAGGTAAACAACACTGGTCCAGCCGAAGGTATCTGCAAGCCACGGATATAAGTGGCTGAATGGAAATCGGGATAGGAAAGGGGAAATTCGGAGAACCTGCCGGAGGGTGATGGCCGGGCGTGGGGATGAATGCTGGCCACAAGCTGTTTCACTGATGAAACAAATAAGGCGACATCTATTTCACCTTTGCGACAATAAAAAAATGGCAGCCATCTGGCTGCCATTTGCAAGAAGTGCGGGGAGCGATTACAGGGTCGCGGCCACTTCGTCGGAGATGGAGCCGTTGTGGTACACCTCCTGCACGTCGTCCAGATCTTCCAGCATGTCGATGAGGCGCATCAGCTTGGGCGCGGTCTCGGCATCCAGCTCCGCTTCGGTGGAGGGGATCATGGTCACTTCGGCGCTCTGGGCCTTGAAGCCGGCAGCTTCCAGACCGTCCAGCACAGTACCGAAGTCGTTCGGGGTGGTGTACACCTCGATGGTGCCATCCTCTTCGGTCACCACGTCATCGGCACCCGCTTCCAGAGCAGCTTCCATCAGGGCATCTTCATCGACTCCCACGAAGGTCAGTACGCCCTTCTTGGTGAACAGGTAAGCTACGGAGCCGTCGGTACCCAGGTTGCCACCGCACTTGCTGAAGGCGTGACGCACTTCGGCTACGGTACGGTTGCGGTTGTCAGTCAGACACTCAACCATGACGGCAGAGCCGGCCGGGCCGTAACCTTCGTATACGATGGTCTCGAGCTGCTCGCCATCGCCACCACCGGCGCCACGCTGAATGGCACGGTTGATGGTGTCGCGGGTCATGTTGTTGGTCAGGGCGGCAGTCACCGCAGCACGCAGACGCGGGTTGTTGGCCGGATCGGCATCACCCAGACGCGCGGAGGTAGTGATTTCGCGGATCAGCTTGGTGAAGATCTTGCCACGCTTGGCATCCTGAGCGGCCTTGCGGTGTTTGATGTTGGCCCATTTACTGTGACCTGCCATAGAGACTCTCCGTTATATTTTTGAAATTTCAGTAACACACGTCATTGCTAACGCAAGGGGAACAGGGAGGCCGCTACGCGACCTCCGGTGCCCGGAAGGGCTTACTCATCACCCTTGACGGTGGTTGCAATCGCCAGCTCGCCCAGTTGGGCGGCGTTGGCAAGGCTGGGGGCGTCGGTCATCAGACAGGCGGCCGCAGTGGTTTTCGGGAAGGCAATGACGTCCCGAATGTTTTCAGTGCCGGTCAGCAGCATGCTGAGACGGTCCAGACCGAAGGCCAGACCGGCGTGCGGCGGGGTACCGTACTTCAGGGCATCCAGCAGGAAGCCGAACTTCAGGCGCTGCTCGGCCGGGGTGATACCCAGGATATCGAACACGGTGGCCTGCATCTCGCTGTTGTGGATACGGACAGAGCCGCCGCCCACTTCGTAACCGTTGATCACCATGTCGTAGGCGTTGGCGTAAGCACCCACCGGATTGGCTTTCAGCTCGGCCGGGCTCATGTTGCTCGGCGCGGTGAACGGGTGGTGCATGGCAGCCAGACCGCCTTCGCCATCTTCCTCGAACATTGGGAAGTCGATAACCCACAGCGGCTTCCAGCTGTTTTCCAGCAGACCCAGATCACGGCCCACTTTCAGACGCAGGGCGCCCATGGCATCGCAAACCACTTTCTTGGAGTCGGCACCGAAGAAGATGATGTCGCCGTCGGCCGCGCCGGTACGGGTCAGGATCTCGCGCACGATGGCGTCGGAGAGGAACTTGGCAACCGGAGACTGCACGCCTTCGATACCATTGGCCGCTTCGTTGACCTTCATCCAGGCCAGGCCCTTGGCACCGTAGATGCCGACAAACTTGGTGTACTCGTCGATCTGCTTGCGAGAGAGCTCGGCGCCGCCCTGCACTTTCAGGGCAGCCACGCGGCCTTTCGGATCGTTGGCGGGGCCTGCGAACACGGCGAACTCGACGGCGGTCAGCAGATCGGCCACATCGACCAGCTCCATCGGCAGACGCAGGTCCGGCTTGTCGGAGCCGTAGCGACGCATGGCTTCGTCGAAGGTCATGATCGGGAAGTCGCCCAGATCCACGTTCAGGATGTGCAGCCACAGTTTGCGGATCATCTCTTCCATCACTTCACGCACCTGCGGTGCGGTCATGAAGGAGGTCTCCACGTCGATCTGGGTGAATTCCGGCTGGCGGTCGGCACGCAGGTCTTCATCACGGAAGCACTTGACGATCTGGTAGTAACGGTCGAAGCCGGACATCATCAGCAACTGCTTGAACAGCTGGGGAGATTGCGGCAGAGCGTAGAACTTGCCCTTGTGCACGCGGCTCGGCACCAGATAGTCACGGGCACCTTCCGGGGTCGCCTTGGTCAGCATCGGGGTCTCGATATCGAGGAAGCCGTGCTCGTCCATGAAGCGGCGCACAAAGGCACTGGCCTTGGCACGGGTCTTCAGGTACTTGGCCATCTCGGGGCGACGCAGATCCAGGTAGCGATACTTGAGGCTGATCTCTTCGCTGTTGACCTGGTTGAAGTCCAGCGGCAGCGGCTCGGCACGGTTGATGATGTTGAGCTCATGAGCGAACACTTCGATGGCACCGGTGGCCATGTCGCTGTTGCGCTGGGACTCGGGACGGGTGCGCACTACACCTGTCACCTGGATGCAGAACTCGCCGCGCAGCTCGGAGGCCAGGGCGAACGCTTCCGGTTTGTCCGGATCGAAGAACACCTGCACGATCCCTTCACGATCGCGCATGTCGATAAAGATCAGACCGCCGAGATCACGACGACGATGGACCCAACCGCACAATGTAATGGTCTGCCCGGCATGGGCCTCATTGACCTGTCCGCAATAGATAGAGCGCATGGACTTCTTCCTTCGAAATTGTAGAGAGACGGTTAACCTTGGGCCGCCGGGCACGACTGGCAAGCACCGTCTGTCTCACAGCTGGCCAGATTCTTTTTCTTACCCGGTTTGAAATCAGTCTCGTACCATCCGGTTCCCTTGAGCCGGAAGCCTGCCGCCGATATCAGCTTGACCAGATTCGGCTTGCTACAGGCCGGACAGTCGGTCAGGGGGGCATCGGAAAGCTTTTGCAGTTTTGCCAATTCATGGCCACAGACGTCGCAACGATATTCGTAGATAGGCATGGGTCACAAGAAATTGAAAAACAAAAGGGCTGGCATTATAGAGGAAAACCCCCTTTTGGGTAAAATGGCCAGCAGCCTCCTTTCACCAGTTTTTTGCTCTGGATGGCAAAAAGTGGCAAAAAAAGGGGCCCGAATTCACCAAGAGCAGAGAGAGACGTCGCCATGAGCCTCTATTTGGGCCTGCCGCAGTGGTCCCACCCCGCCTGGCCAGGCCAGCTGCTGGGTCTGGGCGCCAAGCCCGCCGAGCACCTCGCCCACTACGCGACTGTCTTCAACTCGGTGGAGGGCAACACCACTTTCTACGCCCTGCCGACCCCCGATACGGTGCAGCGCTGGGCCGATGCGGTGCCCGATCACTTTCGCTTCAACTTCAAGTTTCCACAAACCATCAGCCACCAGAGCGATCTGGTGAGCGCAGACAAACAGGTTGCCGACTTTATCCACCTGCTTGCGCCGCTACACGACAAGCTGGGGCTGCTCACCCTGCAACTGCCTGCCCGCTTCGGCCCGGAAGGGCTGCCCCGGCTTGCGGCCTTTATCGAACGGCTGCCGCCGGCGTTTTGCTACGCCCTCGAGGTGCGCCATCCCGACTTCTTCGCCAAGGGGGAGGCCGAACGGGCATTGAACCGGCTGCTGATGGAACAAGGGGTCAACCGGGTGATGCTCGACAGTCGCCCGCTCTTCTCGGTACCCGCCACGACAGCCGCTCTGATTGATGCCCAGGGCAAAAAGCCGCGCCTGCCGGTGCATCTGCTTGCCACCGCCAGCGCCCCCATGGTGCGCCTGATTGGCCTGCCGCATCCGGCGGCCAACCACCCCTTTTTACCGAGCTGGATACCCCATTGGCGCCAATGGCTGGCCGAGAGGAAGGATCTTTACCTCTACATCCACACCGCCGACAACGCCCAAGCCCCCGAACTGGCCCGTCAGGTAAGCCGCCTGCTGGGGCAAGAGATGGCTCCCTGGTCGGGGGAAAACGATCGCGCGCGGCAGGGAGTGCTGCCCTTTTAACCAGTGACACAAGCAACCCTCGCAGAGCCCCGAAAACGCAGTAAAAAAAGGGCGATTTTTGTGGTTTGGCGGGGCCCGGCGTCAAGACAAATGGCCGTCAATCCTCTACACTAGCGCCCCATGCAAGGAGCCCTGTCACCGTTACTGTTAATCAGTGGTAACAAATGACTCGGCTCCCGATAAGGGTCCGGAGATGACCCCTACGAACAGGACCGGTCACCAGGAGCTCATGACCGGCCACCCCGTTCGTAAACAGGTGATGAGCCACCCCCAGACGGGTGCCACCCAACGATTCAATTGAACAAAGCAGTCGGCCGATATGCCGGCTGTCAGGTTGCGCCAGCATGCATACCAAAGATCAAATATTTGCCGCCCCCATCGCCCGTTTGGGTGATTTCTGCTTTGACGAACAGGTCGTCGATGTCTTTCCCGACATGATCCAGCGCTCGGTGCCGGGTTACAGCAACATCATCTCTGCCATCGGCATGATGGCCGCCCGCTACGCCCAACCCGAGAGCCGACTCTATGACCTCGGCTGTTCGCTGGGCGCCGCCACTCAGGCGATGCGCCGCCATATCAGCCAGCCCGGTTGCCGCATCACGGCGGTGGATCTCTCCCACCACATGATCGAGCGCGCCCGTGCCCACCTCTCCGGTTTCAAATCCGAGGTGCCGGTGGAGCTGGTGGAGGCCGATATCTGCGACATCGAGATTGAGAACGCCTCGGTGGTGGTGCTCAACTTCACCCTGCAGTTTGTTGAGCCCGAGAAGCGGGCTGCCCTGATCCAGCGCATTCATGACGGTTTGCGCCCGGGCGGGATCCTGATCCTGAGCGAGAAGTTCCGTTTCGAGGATGAGCCGGTCAACGAGCTGCTCATCGATCTGCACCTCGACTTCAAGCGCGCCAACGGTTATAGCGAGCTGGAGATCAGCCAGAAGCGCACAGCCCTTGAGAACGTGATGCGCACCGACAGCTTGCCGGTGCATCAGGCGCGCCTGCGCGACGCCGGTTTCGTTCATCAGGATCTCTGGTTCCAGTGCTTCAACTTCGGCTCCATGATTGCCATCAAATCCAGCGACGCCCAGCCATGATCGACTTTGCCAACTTCTATCAACTGATCGCCAAGAACCGGCTGAGCCACTGGCTGCATACCCTGCCCGCCCAGCTGCACGCCTGGCAACACGATAACCAGCACGGCGATCTGCCGCGCTGGAACCGCGCCCTCAACAAGCTGCCGGCCGTCGCCCCCGACCATGTCGAGCTGAAAAGCCGGGTCGAAATCGGCTCGGCCGAGAGCCTGGGCGAAGGGGAGCGCAAGAAGGTGGAGAGCCTGCTGCGCCACTTCATGCCCTGGCGCAAGGGGCCGTTCACCGTGCACGGTATCCACATCGACACCGAGTGGCGCTCCGACTGGAAGTGGGATCGGGTATTGCCCCATATCAGCCCGCTCGAAGGCCGCTACGTGCTGGATGTGGGTTGCGGCAGCGGCTATCACCTCTGGCGCATGGTGGGTGAAGGGGCCAAGCTCGCGGTCGGCATCGATCCGAGCCCGCTGTTCCTCTGCCAGTTCGAGGCGATTCGCCACTTCGCCGGCAACGACCAGCGCGCCCACCTGCTGCCGCTCGGGATTCAGGAGCTGCCTGAGCTGCGGGCGTTTGACACCGTCTTCTCCATGGGGGTGCTCTATCACCGCAAATCCCCCATCGAGCACATCGAGCAGCTGCGCAACCAGCTCAAGGATGATGGCGAGCTGGTGCTGGAGACGCTGGTAATTGACGGCGGTGTCAATGATGTGCTGATGCCCACCGACCGCTACGGCAAGATGCGCAACGTCTGGTTTATTCCATCCAGCGCCGCCCTCAAGCTGTGGGTCGAGCGCTGTGGCTTCACCGACGTGCGGATTGTCGATGAAAATATGACCAGCACGGACGAACAGCGTCGTACCGACTGGATGATTAATGAATCCCTGAGTGATTATCTGGACCCAGACAATCCGGCACTCACGGTAGAAGGACATCCGGCACCGAAACGTGCCGTACTGATTGCCAGAAAGGCCAAAGACTAGCCGATGGCGGCTGTGGAAGTTACACTGACCCAATTCCAGGAAGCACAGTTAAATGAATGACATGAAAAGCAAATTAAAAGGAATGACCCTGCTCTCCCTGCTCAGTCTCGGCGGGTGTGTCAATATGGAAAAAGCGCCCCAGGTTCCTGCACTGACACTGGCCGAGTTGCGTAGCGAGCTGAGCCAGAGCGAGCAGCGCCTGCAAACATCCATGGAGCAGCAACAGAAGCAGTATGTGCAGCAACAGCACCTGCTGGTTCAGCTCAATACAGATGTCACCAATATGAAAGAGTCCGTCAAACAAGTAGATCACAAGATCGCCGCCCTCCCCTCCGAGCCGCCCAAGCCGATGGCTGTACCAGCCGAGAAGTGCCCGGTGCCCAATCAGGGTCACACCATTGATGGCAAGCTGATGGTGGGTGAAGCGGAGTGGATCTGGGTGGATGCCGCCAATGACGCCTTCCAGGCCCGGGTCGATACCGGTGCGACCACCTCCTCCATCAGCGCTCAGGAGATCACCATTTTCGAGCGCAACGGCAAAAACTGGGTTCGCTTCCTGCTGAGCCATCAAGATGCCGACGACAAGATCCAGATCGAAGCCCCGCTGGTACGCCACGTGCGGGTACGTCAGGCCTCTGCCGACGATCTCGACCGCCGTCCCGTGGTACGTCTGACAGTGCGCATCGGCGACATGACCGAGAAGGCCGAATTTACCCTGAAAGATCGTAGCGACATGGCCTTCCCCGTGCTGCTGGGTCGTGAATTCCTGAAAGATATCGCTGTGGTCGATGTGGCCCGCGAATATATCCAACCCAAACCCAAGCTCAAGGATGTGAAATAATCCATGGTTTCCCGTAAGCCGTTCTATTTGCTGGTAGCCCTGCTGTACATTGTCGGCCTGGGGATGACGATCTATCACCACATCGCGTTGGACGTTCCGCTCACGCCCGGTGAAAAGCGCCAGATCTGGTCTATCGAAGCCAAGCTGGAGTTTGAAGCCACCGGTGAGCCGGTGATCGCCTCCCTGGCCATTCCGGGTACCCAGCCCGGCTTTACCCTGATGAACGAAAACGCCGCCAGCCCCGGCTACGGCCTCTCCTTCGTCGAGAAGGATGGCGATGCGCGCGCCGAGTGGTCGATCCGCACCGCCTCCGGCCGTCAGGAGCTCTACTACCGCGTCGACATGATGGCGGATGCCCACGCCAAGCCGGCTGCCAACCCGCAGCCGCCCGCCATCGAGAAGCAGATCGAGAGCGAGCCCTACGCCACCGCCATGAAGCAGATCCTGGAGCGCGCCCAGGAGCGCTCTGCCGACGGCTACACCCTGACTCGCGAGATCATCAAGGAGATCGAGAAGCAGGAGCAGAACGCCGAGCTGCTGAAAAAGCACAAGAGCCGCGCCAACCTGATCGCCGAGCTGCTCAACAATGCTAATGTACCGGCCCGCGTCGTCCACGCCCTGAGCCTGGAAGATGGTCGTCGTCGTCAGGAGCTGGTCGATTACCTGCAGGTGTTCAACAGCCCGACCGACTACAAGCTGTTCAACCCGCAGACCGGCGAACAGGGCCGTCCTGGCAACCTGCTGCTGTGGGAGTACAACTCCGGCTCACTGCTGGATGTGACTGGCGGCCACAACTCCAAGGTAAGCTTCTCGATGATCGAGCAGGAGCAACCGGTGAGCGTGGCGCTGGCCCAGAAGTTTGAAAAGTCAGAGATGATGAACTTCTCCATCCACAGCCTGCCGCTGGAAGAGCAGACCCTGTTCAAGGGCTTGCTGCTGATCCCCATCGGCGTGCTGATGGTAGTGTTCCTGCGGGTTATCGTCGGGATCAAGACCTCCGGTACCTTTATGCCGGTGCTGATCGCGGTCGCCTTTATCCAGACCCAGTTGATCACCGGTCTGGTGGGCTTCCTGCTTATCGTCGGCACCGGTCTGGTGATCCGCTCCTACCTGTCGCGACTCAACCTGCTGCTGGTCGCGCGGATATCGGCCATCATCATCATGGTTATCTCGTTGATCGGGGTCTTCTCGGCGTTCGCCTTCAAGTTGGGGCTGACCGACGGCATGAAGATCACCTTCTTCCCGATGATCATCCTCTCCTGGACCATCGAACGGATGTCCATCCTGTGGGAAGAAGAGGGCCCGAAAGAGGTATTCCGCCAGGGTGGCGGCTCCCTGCTGGTGGCTGTCATCGCCTATCTGGCCATGGATAACGAGCTCATTCGTCACCTCACCTTCAACTTCCTCGGCCTGCAGCTGGTGCTGATGGCGACCGTGCTGTTGATGGGTAACTACACCGGCTACAAGCTGAGCGAACTCAAGCGCTTCAAGCCGCTGGTAGACGAGATGCGTTCCGGTGCCACCCCGGGTAAGGACAAGTAACAGATGTGGTTCTGGGAAAAGTACACCACCCCGTGGAGCCTGTCGCAGGCAGGCATCCTCGGCATGAACAAGCGCAACCACTCCTACATCAGCCGCTACAATCCGCGCAGCCTCTATCCGCTGGTGGATGACAAGCTGCAGACCAAGCGTATCGCGCTGGATGCGGGCGTAACGGTGCCGGAACTGATCGGCACCATCCGCGCCCAGCACGATGTGGGTCGCATCACCGAGCTGGTCAAGGATTGGCCGGGCTTCTGCATCAAGCCGGCGCGCGGCTCCGGCGGCAAGGGGATCCTGGTGATCCTGCGTCAGGAAGATGGCCTCTTCTACAAGCCCAACGGCAGTGCCAGTAACGGTCAGGATCTGGAGCGCCATGTCTCAAACATTCTGGCGGGGCTCTATTCGCTCGGCGGCAAGCCCGACGTGGCGCTGGTCGAAGGCCTCATCAACTTCGATGACGTGTTCGACGGCTACTCGTTTGAAGGGGTGCCCGATGCCCGGGTGATCATCTTCAAGGGTTTCCCGGTGATGGCGATGATGCGCCTCTCCACCTCGGCTTCCGATGGCAAGGCAAACCTGCACCAGGGGGCTGTCGGTGTGGGTCTCTGCCTGCGTACCGGCCGTGCCCTGCGGGCGGTGCAGTTTGGCAATCCGCTGCGCCACCATCCGGATACCGGCCTCGACCTTTATGAGCTCAAGGTGCCCCACTGGGATACCCTGCTGACGCTGGCCGCCTCCTGCTACGAGATGTCGGGTCTGGGCTATATCGGTACCGACATGGTGCTCGACAAGTTCCGCGGCCCCATGCTGCTGGAGCTCAACGCCCGCCCGGGTCTGGCCATTCAAATCGCCAACGGCCGTGGTCTGGTGCCCAACCTCAAGACTATCGAGAAGCTGGGTCAGGTGAAGATGAACGTGGAGCAGCGGGTCAACTTCGCCAAGGAGCACTTCGGCGTCTTTGACGAATAGCCGCTGATACCCGCAAAAAAGCGCGCCCATGGCGCGCTTTTTTTATCCTTCGCATTTCCCTGCGGGCAAACCACTGTGTACCGCTCAACTCTCGCAGCCATGCCGCTTGCCCACGATCCTCTTACTGATAAGGGGCAATACGGCGCTTCACTAGCGCCTATTCCGGCGACGCTTCTGCCCCCTCCTGGACTCATATTGTTGCAAATTAAGATGGAAAATTTTGATATCCGTTGCGCAGGTGAAACAATTTCAGCGCCAAATAGCGGCCCGACGCGCCATGACCTGCTGGCAAACTGCGCCCGATCTCTTGCCCGACCCAATCATCCCAGGCCCCTGCCATGGGCAATGAGCAAGACCCGCATGACCTTGCGCTATGAACATCGGAGCAATGAATTGCAGATATAAAAAAACCGATGCCTTGGCACCGGTTTTTCAAGCTGAGAGCTAACCCGATTACAGGGAGTCAGCGTTCTCGGACAGGTACTTGGCAACGCCGTCCGGAGAGGCTTGCATACCTTTTTTGCCTTTTTCCCACTGAGCCGGGCACACTTCGCCGTGCTCTTCGTGGAACTGCAGGGCGTCGACCATGCGCAGCATTTCGTCGATGTTACGGCCCAGCGGCAGATCGTTGACAACCTGGTGACGAACAACACCGTTCTTGTCGATCAGGAAGGAGCCACGGAAAGCAACACCGGCTTCCGGATGCTCAACGTCGTAGGCTTTGCAGATTTCGTGCTTGACGTCGGCGATCAGCGGGTACTTGACCTGACCGATACCACCATCTTCCACCTTGGTGTTGCGCCATGCATTGTGGGAGAACTGGGAATCGATGGAAACACCGATCACTTCCACGCCACGCTTCTGGAACTCTTCATAGCGGTGGTCGAAGGCAATCAGCTCGGACGGGCAAACGAAGGTGAAATCGAGCGGATAGAAGAAGACAACGGCAGCTTTGCCTTTGATGTGGGATGACAGGGTGAAAGTGTCAACAATCTCACCATTACCCAGAACAGCTGCAGCGGTAAAATCGGGTGCGGGACGGCCTACCAATACCATATTCAATTCCTCTTTATGTGAAGTGAACAATCCAGTCAGGATTGGGCTACCTAGAGCCAAGTCCGTCTAATTCAAGCGACAAACTATATACCCGGTGGTAGATTAGTAAATCAAATTAAATAGATAGCATTAATCGGGTTTTTCTATGCAACGTTGGCCCAGCCTCAAACAGCTGCAATATCTGGTTGCTCTCGACGAGCACAAAAACTTCAATCGCGCCGCCAAGGCCTGTCATGTCAGTCAATCGACCCTGAGTACCGGGATCCAGACGCTGGAGGACATGATGAACCTGCAACTGGTGGAGCGTGACCACAAGAGCTTCATTATGACCCCGGTCGGCATGGAAATCGTCGAGCGAGCTCGCAATTTGCTCTCCGATGCGCGGGATCTGATGGAGCTTGGCCTCAATCAGGGCGGGGTGATGCAGGGCACGGTGCGCCTCGGCTGCATCCCCACCATTGCCCCCTTCCTCCTGAGCAAGCTGCTCAAAGAGTGCAGCAAGGCCTATCCTGACCTCGAATTGCTGCTGCGGGAAGACACCACCAGCAATCTGCTCAAACAACTTGAGCAGGGGCAGCTCGATCTGCTGATCCTCGCCCTGCCCATCGAGATTGGCGGCTTTCACTGCAAGACGGTCGGTCAGGATCCCTTCCACATGGTGATGCCCGCCAGCATGGCGGCCGGTCTGCACACCCCGTTCGACTACAAGGAGCTGCCCAACCAGAGCATCTTCCTGCTGGAGCGGGAGCACTGCCTGACCGAGCATGCGGTGAGCGCCTGCCGGCTGCGGGACAAGAGCAAGATCAACCCGTTCGCCGCCACCAGCCTGCACACTCTGGTGCAGATGGTGGAGGCGGGCCTTGGCACCACCTTCCTGCCCCAGATGGCCATCGATGCCGGTATTCTCGACAACTCCGATCTGGTTGCCATCCCGCTGCCCGGCGAACACCCCTATCGCGAGATCGGGCTGGTGTGGCGCCCCAGCACTACCCGGGTGCAGACCTTCTACAAGCTGGCCGAGCTGCTCAAGCCGCTAATCAGCCCCACCTCCTGACCTGTGACGCCAGACCCCAAGCGCCAGCCACCGTGCTGGCGTTTTTTTGCAACAAAACGACCATTTTTGTCACATCTAGCTAGGTATCTGACCAATACCTTGTTTATGATGGAAAAGTTGTCGTGCCGAACGTGTCCTGTCGCACCTGTTTTGCCACGTTTGTTCTGGAGAATGTGCCCCGATGTACCGTCCGTTGCTGCTCATCCTGCTGACCCTGCTGCTGGCCGCCTGTTCCAGTACGCCTGAGCCGCCGCCTCCGCGCCAGAGCAGCGCCTTCGACGGCTTCTATCAGCAGTGGCGAGGAGTGCCCTACCGGATGGGCGGCACCAGCCGCGCCGGGCTCGACTGCTCTGCCTTCACCCAGCTTGCCTACAACCAGGTGCTGGGGGTCAACCTGCCAAGAACCACCGAATCCCAGGCCAATATCGGCCAACCCGTCGATCGCTACCGGCTCCAGCACGGCGATCTGGTCTTCTTCAAGACCGGCTGGCAGCAGTATCACGTGGGGGTCTACACCGGTGCCGGGGAGTTTATCCACGCCTCCACCAGCAAGGGGGTGATCCGCTCGCGGCTCGACAATGTCTACTGGAACAGCCGCTACTGGCAGGCACGCCGCCTCACTCAATAATTTTCCAGCCATACAGCCCGTAACAGACCAGAGAGGGGCGCAAGCTTTCTGGCCCCTTTTGTCGCTATCAGGCTCAATTTTCGCCCGATTTATAACCCAATTGACCCCAAAACCTGATCTTCACATCTTTTTGTGATAAGGTAGTGGCCAATTTTTGACACCTTCGCTCCTTTCTCGACCGTTATCGGTCTGAATTGACACTTATAACGGCGAAAAACAGGAAGATCCGCAGACAAGGCGCAAGGTGCCTGCGACTGGGCCCGTTCAGGGTGTGGAGCCGTCGCAGCAGCAGTATCAATCGTCAAATTGATAAGGAGATCGTGCAATGAAACAGTACCAAAGCTGGCTTGGACAATATCTGATGAGCCGCCGCGATGGCGACCACGCCATGGCATCCGAGCTTGCCAGCTCCATCTGCGAGTTCTGGCAGCAGCAAGGGGATGAGACCGAGCTGGACAAGTGGCAGCAGATTTACCAGCACCATCTGGAAAGAACCACCTGATCCTTCGACTATTCGCCTTGCAGCACCGCGCTGCAAGGCGCTTGTTTATCCCCTCCCCCAATAACTCCTGTTTTGTTTTTCCAGCAATCGGCCCCATCAGGCTGATGCCGTCTCTTGCGCCATCTGCTGCGCCCACTCGATAAACGCCTGGATCTTGGGACACTGGCGATTGGGCAGGGTCGCAATGTAGTAACGCTGCTCGCACTTCACCTCACGACCCGAAAACGGGGTCACCAGCTCGTTGCGCGCCAACCGCTTGCTCACCAGATTCTTGCGTCCCATGGCGATGCCCCCGTGGTTCATGGCGGCGATGATGGCGAGATCGGAGCGATCAAAGCCCATATTGAGCCGGCAATCAGCGAGGCTCACTCCGTGGTGGCGTGCCCAGCTCTCCCACTCATCACCATCGGAGTCATACCCCCAGGCCTGCCGATCGTGCAGCAGCCGACAGTTCTGCAAGTTGCCGGGATTCTCCAGCAGGTTGTGTTGCATGGCATATTCGGGGCTGCAAACCGGCACTATGTACTCATCCATCAGATGGTGGATGGCGAGCCGCTCCGGTACCTTCTCGTCGAAGTAGAGGGTCAGATCGATGCCATAACCGTGCAGATTGATGTTCTCGTTGCCGGTCACAATGTTCAGCTCGATCTGGGGATGCAGCCTTGAGAAGTCGGCAAGCCTTGGCACCAGCCAGCACTGGGCGATGGAGGGGCGCGAGTAGATGGTCAGAGTGCCCGAAAGCTCCTGATTTCTGATCTCCAGGATCTCCTGATTGATGAACTCCAGCGATGACTTGAGCGCCCAGAACACCCGCTGCCCTTCGGCCGTCAACACCACCTTGCGATGGAAACGCTCAAAGAGCTGAAAGCCCAGCTCATCCTCCAGCGCGCTTATCCTGTGGCTCACGGCGCTGGGACTGAGGGATAGCTCATCAGCAGCCATGGCAAAAGAGCCGTGGCGCGCTGCCGCCTCGAAGGTATGCAGCTTGGCCAGCTGGTAACCATTCAGCAGCTTGTTGCGCGATATGTAGTGATCCGCAATATACATTCAAACTCCTCTCACCGGTTCACGTACATCATACCGCGCAGCCCCCCTTTCCAGATGCAATGAAAAGACCCAATAAACAGTATTTACAGAAAATGTGACCGATAAGGCCACTTTGCATCACCTCAGATCATCCAAGTGGTCGATTTCATCATTTGTCAGCCCCGCCTCATTTTCATTCAATAGCGCATAAACAATCACACACAACAGATGTCGAGGCGCAGTATGAGTTCAGAGGTATGGGTCATCGCTACCTTGCTAAGTAGCATCGTTCTTATCGTGGTCACCATAGTGAAGGGCAAGATCCACCCCTTTCTGGCCCTGCTGTTGGCCAGCTTCTATGTGGGTACCCTGATGGGGATGGAGCCCCTCAAGATGGTCAGCGCCATGGAAGAGGGGATTGGCGGCACGCTGGGCTTTCTCGCCGCCGTCATCGGCCTTGGCACCATACTCGGCAAGATGATGGAGGTGTCGGGCGCGGCGGAGCGCATCGGCCTCGCCCTGCAGAGATGCCGCTGGCTTTCGCCGGATGTCATCATGGTGCTGGTTGGTCTGGTATGTGGCATCACCCTGTTTGTCGAAGTCGGCGTGGTGCTGCTGATCCCGCTGGCCTTCTCCATCGCCCGCAAGACCAACACCTCGCTGCTCAAGCTGGCCATTCCGCTCTGCACCGCCCTGATGGCCGTGCACTGCATCGTACCGCCGCACCCTGCTGCCCTCTATGTCACCAATCAGCTGGGCGCCGATGTGGGTTCCGTCATCGTCTATGGTCTGGCGGTCGGCCTCTTTGCCTCTCTTATCGGCGGCCCCCTGTTCCTCAAACTGCTGGGCAACCGGCTCCCGTTCAAGGGGGTACCCGATGCCTTTGCCGACATCAAGGCGCGCGATGAGATCACTCTCCCGACCTTGAGCGCCTCGCTCTTTAGCGTGCTGCTGCCCATCCTGCTGATGCTGGCCAAGACGGTCGCCGAGCTCAACATGGATCACGCAAGCAACCTCTACACTGTGCTGGAGTTTATCGGCAACCCCATCACCGCCATGTTTATCGCTGCCTTCACCGCCTACTACGTGCTGGGGATCCGCCAGCAGATGAAGATGGAGGGTCTGCTGAACAAGACCGAGGAGTGTTTCTCCTCCATCGCCAACATTCTGCTCATCATAGGGGCGGGTGGTGCCTTCAACGGGGTGCTCAAGGCAAGCGGGCTGGGCGACTCTCTGGCCACTATCCTCTCCCAGTTGGATATGCACCCCATTCTGCTGGCCTGGCTGGTTGCCATCATACTGCACGCCGCCGTGGGCTCCGCCACCGTCGCCATGATGGGCGCCACCGCCATCGTCTCCCCCATCATGGTGCACTACCCGAACATCAGCCCGGAGATCATGACCCTGGCCATCGGCTCCGGTGCCATTGGCTGCACCATGGTGACTGACTCTCTGTTCTGGCTGGTCAAGCAGTATTGCGGCGCCACCCTGAACGAAACGCTCAAGTACTACACCACCGCCACCTTTGTCGCCTCCCTGATGGCGCTGGCCGGTATCTTCCTGCTCTCCTTTATCGTGTAACAAGACCGAGAACCCTATGAAAAACATCGACGTACAACAGCTCACAGCGCAATTTCCACTGGTGCAATCCCTGATCGCGCTTGAGCCAGTCACCTGGTTCAACCCCAATACCACCACTCTGGCTGCCGGTCTGCCCTATGTGGGGCTCGATAACAACAATGTGGCGGACGCTTCCGCTCGGCTGGCCCGCTTCGCCCCCTACATGTGCGAAGCCTTCCCCGAGACCCGCGCCAGCAAGGGTATTCTGGAGTCCGAGATCGCCGCTATTCCGGCGATGCAGCGCACCCTCAATGAGCGTTACGGGGTCGAAGTGACCGGCAAACTGCTGCTGAAAAAAGACAGTCACCTGCCCATCTCCGGCTCCATCAAGGCGCGCGGCGGTATCTACGAGGTGCTGGCCCATGCCGAGCAGCTGGCCATCAAAGCCGGTCTGCTGCGAGAAGAAGATGACTACCGCAAGCTCTTTAGCGACGAGTTCCGCCAGTTCTTCAGCCAGTACAGCATCGCAGTGGGCTCCACCGGCAATCTTGGCATGTCCATCGGCATCATGAGCGCCAAGCTGGGCTTTACCGTTACCGTCCACATGTCGGCCGATGCGCGGGAGTGGAAGAAGCGAAAATTGCGCGAACATGGCGCCATCGTGGTCGAATATGCCGAAGATTACGGGGTTGCGGTGGAACAGGGGCGCAAAGAGGCTGAGCGCGACCCCAACTGCTTCTTTATCGACGACGAGAACTCCCGCACCCTGTTCCTCGGCTACTCGGTGGCGGGCGAGCGGGTGAAAAAGCAGTTCGACCAGATGGGCATCAAGGTAGATGCCGACCACCCGCTGTTCGTCTACCTGCCCTGCGGCGTAGGCGGCGGACCAGGCGGGGTGGCCTTTGGTCTCAAGCTCGCCTTTGGTGACCATGTCCACTGCCTGTTTGCCGAGCCGACCCACTCCCCCTGCATGCTGTTGGGGGTCCATACCGGATTGCACGATGCCATTGCGGTGCAGGATCTGGGCATCGACAACCTCACCGCAGCCGATGGCCTCGCGGTAGGGCGTGCCTCGGGTTTCGTCGGCCGCGCCATGGAGCGGCTGCTGGCGGGCTTCTACACCCTGAGCGATCAGGAGATGTATGACCTGCTGGGACTGCTGGCGCGCGATGAGCAGATCAAACTAGAACCTTCTGCTCTAGCTGGCATGGCTGGCCCGTGGCGCGTAGCGGCCGATCCGGCATGGCAAACCGCGCAGGGACTGGACGCGGCAACCATGGCCCGCGCCACCCATCTGGTGTGGGCCACCGGCGGCGGCATGGTCCCGGCCGAGGAGATGACCAAGTATCTGGCAGCGGCCAACATCTGATCCTCTTCACTCACTCGAGATAAAAAAAACCGGCGCTCATGGCGCCGGTTTTGTCTTTTCTGGCAAGCAGAAGACATTACATCTGGTCGATCATGTCCTGAGCAAACTGGGAGCAGGAGCGCAGGGTGGCACCTTCCATCAGACGCTCAAAGTCATAGGTGACGGTCTTGTTGCGGATCGCCGCTTCCATCCCCTTGATGATGAGATCGGCCGCTTCGACCCAGCCCATGTGACGCAGCATCATCTCGGCGGAGAGGATCAGGGAGCCCGGGTTAACCTTGTCCTGACCGGCATATTTCGGCGCAGTACCGTGGGTCGCTTCGAACAGGGCCACGCCGTCACCAATGTTGGCGCCCGGAGCAATACCGATACCGCCCACCTGCGCGGCTAGCGCATCAGAGATGTAGTCACCGTTGAGGTTCATACAGGCGATGACGTCGTACTCGGCCGGACGCAGCAGGATCTGCTGCAGGAAGGCATCGGCGATGACATCCTTGATGACGATGGTCTTGCCGGTTTTCGGGTTCTTGAAGGAGCACCAGGGGCCGCCATCGATCAGCTGGGCACCGTACTCGTTCTGAGCCAGAGCATAACCCCAATCCTTGAAGGCACCTTCGGTGAACTTCATGATGTTGCCCTTGTGCACCAGAGTCACGGAGTCGCGATCGTTGTCGATGGCATACTCGATGGCGGCACGCACCAGACGCTCGGTACCGGCCTTGGACATCGGCTTGATGCCGATACCGCAGGACTCGGGGAAGCGAATTTTCTTCACGCCCATCTCGTTTTGCAGGAAGGCGATCACCTTGTTCGCTTCGGCACTGTCGGCCTTCCACTCGATGCCGGCATAGATGTCTTCGGCGTTTTCGCGGAAGATCACCATGTCGGTCAGATCAGGACGCTTCACCGGGCTCGGGGTGCCGTCGTAGTAACGCACCGGCCGCAGGCAGATGTAGAGATCCAGCTCCTGACGCAGAGCCACGTTGAGAGAGCGGATACCGCCACCGACCGGCGTGGTCAGCGGGCCCTTGATGGCCACACAATATTCGCGAATGAAATCGAGGGTTTCGGCCGGCAGCCAGGCACCTTCGCCATAGACATGAGTCGACTTCTCGCCGGTGTAGATCTCCATCCAGGCGATCTTGCGCTCGCCCTTGTAGGCTTTCTCGACCGCAGCATTCACCACATTCAACATGGCCGGGGTTACGTCAACACCGATGCCATCCCCTTCGATAAACGGAATGATCGGATGGTTGGGAACCTGCAGCTTGCCGCTGGCATCGACTGTGATTTTCTGGCCCTGGGTCGGGATAACTACTTTGCTTTCCATCGGCATCTCCTAACTTCCGTTTGTTATCAACTTGTTTGTTGCGCGCGGCCATCTTAGCCCATTCATTTTCATAATAAAATGGCGAGCTCGCATGTCAGACCAAAGAGGTAGAGCCTCTTTGACAGTGGTGATTGCATCCCGGCCGCGCCCCTGTTTTGCCCCCGTTTTTATCACGCCAGCTCATGACTCTGGTTCTGGGGCTGGCTCAGGGAGCGATACTGGGTCGGGGTCAATCCCGTCTTCTGCTTGAACACCCTGCAGAAGTAGTTCACGTCGCTGTAGCCGCAGCGGCTCGCTACCTCTTCAAGGCGGAAGCGGTACTTTTTCAGCATGAATTTGGCCCGGTCGATCCGTACCCAGCTGATGTAATCGGCAAGGCGCATATGGCCCTGCTCGCGAAACAGGTGGGAGAGATGGCTGGCCGAAACGTTGAAGCGGTGGGCGATGGAGTCGCGGGTGATGGGGCGGTGAAAATTTTCCTGGATATAGATGCAGATCCCGTGGAAGAGATCCGCCCCCCGCGGCCGATCGGTAGCAGAGGCGATCAGCAGTTGCCGAGCACTCGACAACAACGCCTGCAGCAGGTGGTCGTCGGTGGGAGAGCGACCGGGATCCTCGGCCAGCACGTTGAGCGCCGCCAGTATGTGTTCGATGACGTGGCCCGCTCGCGCCATGATGCTGTGCTTTTGCACATCGAAGAAATCGGGGTCTTCCCGTCGCTTGCTCACCAGACTGAAGCCCAGCTGGCGCTTGCCAAAGAGCAGGCTCAGCACCGAGCAGTCGGTGGTCCAGAGCGGCTTGTTCCAGCCGTTGGGGGGAATATAGAGCGCCTGTCCCGGCAATACGCTGATCTCCCTGACCCCCTCCTCCCTGTCCCAGATCTGGTTGAGATACTCGCCGCTGAACACCAGTTCGAGGCGGGGAAAGTTGACCTGATAGCTGAAACCCGGGGGTACCCCCTGTTCACTGGCAAACCAGATTTGGTCAAATGGAACCTGTTCGCTCAGGGCTCCGTCGAGCAGTTGGCTGAAGATGAGAGACATGGTGATCCTGATCAAGAGAGAGGCAAGCGGTTGCGGCGCGCACGACCGCCCATGTTATAGTCCGGTCCACAGCAGCAATGCCACCCTTTTCTGTACCCGATTTTCTTCAAACTAGACGAGGCGTCCCTTATGAGCAGTAGCGATCTGCCCTCCTTTCTGTTGATGCAAAACCCGATTCAAGGCTATGACTGGGGCAGTCATGACTCCCTCACTACCCTGTTTGGCATTGCCAATCCCGAGGGCAAACCCCAGGCCGAGCTCTGGATGGGCGCCCACCCCAACGGCTGTTCCGACGTAGTCGTGGCGGGCCAGACCCAGAAGCTCTCGACCCTGATCGAGCGCGCCCCCGCCGCCGTGCTGGGTGAGGCCACCCTCGCCCGTTTTGGCAGCCTGCCGTTCCTGTTCAAGGTGCTGTGCGCCGAGAAGGCTCTCTCCATTCAGGTGCACCCGAGCAAGGCACAGGCCGAAGCGGGCTTTGCCAAAGAGGAGGCCGCCGGCATCAAGGCCAAGGCCGCCAATCGCAACTACAAGGACCCGAACCACAAGCCCGAGCTGGTGTTTGCCCTCACCCCCTATCAGGCGATGAACGGCTTTCGCGCCATCCCGGCCATTCTGGCGCTGTTCGAGCGGGTCAATCTGGCGGTCATCGCCGATCTGACCGCAGCCCTTGCCGCCAGCCAGAATGAAGCGGGCCTGCAGCACTTCTTCCACCAGCTGCTGGTACTGGAAGGGGCGCGCAAGGAGGAGGCGCTGGCGGGGCTGCTGGCCTTTGCCAGCGAGCATCAGGATGAGGAGACCTTTGCCCTCATCACCAGCCTGGCGGCCCAGTACCCGGGCGACGTCGGCCTCTTCTCGCCGCTGCTGCTGAACGTGGTGACCCTCAAGCCCGGGCAGGCGACGTTCCTCGATGCCTGTACCCCGCACGCCTATGTACGCGGCACCGGCCTCGAGATCATGGCCAACTCGGACAACGTGCTGCGTGCCGGCCTCACCCCCAAATACATCGACGTGGCAGAACTGCTGGACTGTACCCGCTGCCTGGCCAAGCCGGACGACCAGATCCTGCTTGCTCCCCATGTTGAAGGATCGGTGCAGCACTTCGAGGTACCGGTACCGGACTTCACCTTCAGCGTCTATCCGGCGGGCGAGCACCAGCTCACCACCGCCAGCGCCGAGATCCTGTTTGCCATCGATGCAACCGTGATCCTCAAGCGCGGCGATGAGACACTGCGTCTCGAGAAGGGCCAGTCAGCCTTTATCCCGGCCGCCACCGGCAGCTACCAGCTGCTGGCCGAAGGACGGGTCGCCCGCGCCGGCAACCGCAGCTAAGGCGCAAACGCCATTACCGAATAAACGAAGGGGCCATCATCGATGGCCCTTTTTCTTGCGAATCAGTTCATTGCGCAGTTTTAGGTCGATAAACAGACTCCATTCGGATACTCCTTTTACTGCCAAAATTCTTGATGTGCGGCATAAATTCACCACATTCCTCTTTCGCTGCGCCCAGCGTTGACTATGATGCCCGTTTAACCACCACCTTTTTCCGGAGACCGCCATGACCCTTCCTCGTCAACCGGCACAGGTCAGGAACCACACCATGAAAGCCGGCACTGCACTCCCGCTTCTGCTGGCACTGCTGGGCAACCCGGTTTATGCCGCTTGCGACGACGGCGTTGCCATCAAGCATGCCAAGGCGTTCTGGGAGCATCACCGGAACTTCTATTACACCGATCCGGCCAGGATCAAAGAGTTGCTGACCCCGGACTTTTTCAGCGTGCTGAGCCGCGAAGCAGAGTGCAATGCCGACGGGGAGGTGTGCGCCATTGATGCCGATCCCTGGACCAACGCGCAGGATGGCGATGTGGTCGAACCCGTCACCTTCAGTGCGACCAGCAGCAGCGACAGCACGGTGGCCGTGACCATGCGCTACCGTCTGGCGATGACAGATACCCGGCAAGAGCCGCAGGAGGTCACCCTCCAGCTGCAAAAATCGGGCGATCAACGCTGCTTTTTGCTCGACGACTTTATCCCCCCGGGCGAAGGCTCCCTGAAAAAGCAGCTGCAGCAGTGGCAACTGCAAAATGATGGCGGGCAGCAATAAACGACCTTGGAAGGGCTGCGGGGTAAGGCCAGCACTCCCGGCGCTCAATGAAAAGGGGCTGATATTCCCTATCCCTCACACAACATATATGAACTATTTGGCAAGCCGCTCAGTTTTTCGGTATGCCTCTCCTCTGCTTACTCTCTTTTGGCGGCTCAGCTTGGCTCTGCCATCGCACCTTGAACCTAACACTAAACTCAACCCTGCTGTGCTTCCCACTGGCCGTCAGTGCTTGATTAACTCCTGATTCAGAGAGCTCACTCTGCTGGAGGAACATATTAGGCGTCCGCGGCGTTGTTGCCTAAATCGATGCAGTTTGAAGGGAACTTACTGAGGGCTCGGTGATCTGATCACCACCATCCTCTTCAAGTCTGCATCATGGGCACGTCGATTCATCCCATCACCAACTGGCCTCAATACAACAAGTCTCTGATTAACCGTGGTTCCCTCACCTTCTGGGTTGATGCTGGCGTCATGGATAACTGGTTCCACCACGACAATCATGGGCGCCGGGGCCGCAGCCTGCTTTACACCGACCAGACCATCTGTACCGTCCTTATGCTCAAGGGGATTTTCAACCTCACTCTGAGAGCCACTCAGGGACTACTCGACTCCCTGTTCGAGTTGATGAACGTACCGCTTTGTGCTCCCGATTACAGTTGCGTCAGCAAGCGCGCTCGCACGGTGAAAGTGGCCTATCGACAGCCCGCTAAGGGGCGCATCACCGACTTGGTCATAGACTCAACCGGGCTGAAGGTGTTTGGTGAAGGCGAGTGGAAGGTCAGAAAACACGGCGCCGAGAAACGGCGAGTTTGGCGCAAGTTGCATCTGGCAGTAGACCCGGCCACTCACGATATCGTGGCGGCGGAAGTCTCGCTGGAGAATGTCCATGATGTTGAGGTATTGCCGACTCTGCTCAATCCACTGCGGCGCAAACTGGGACGTGTTTATGCGGATGGCGCCTACGACAGCAAAGCCAGTCATCAGCTTATCTTGCGCAAAGGGGCAACAGCCTGTATCCCGCCTCGCAAGAGCGCTGAACTTTGGAAAAAGGGGCACCCAAGAAATGAGGCCGTGCTGGTGATGCGCAAGGAAGGACTGGCGCACTGGAAGAAGATATCGGGGTATCACCGTCGCTCGCTGGCAGAGACGGCGATGTATCGGTGCAAGCAGTTACTGGCGGGAAAAATCAGTCTGCGTAACTACAACGGCCAAGTGGGAGAAGTCATGGCATATGTCAGCGCCATAAATAAACTCAACACCCTGGGTTTACCTGTCAGAAAGCCCCGAATGTAGCGGTAACCAGGAGCTGGGGACGTCATGACTTGCTCGTTGATTTGGGCAACAACGCCGGCGTCCGCTCAAACAGGAATGATATCCGGATCATCTGGATAATATGAGGAGAGAAAAATAATAGTGCACTCCTTATCTATTTTATTTATAGGTTCCAATAAGAACCAAAATCACCATAGAGATAGCTCGCCGATGCATTTTTTTCATGCCATTTCCTAGATGTCGTCATATGTCATTCTGGTACAACCACGAAGCAAGCCTCAGTGAAATGAAAGAGTTCTCTTTTGATTTACCAAAACCTGCTCGCCGTCATTTCACTTAGCAGATAATAGTGTCAAACGGACATAGCCAGCCAACGATCATCAGCATCATAAAAAAGAAAGCTATTGAATTAAAAGGAAAAACATCAAAAAAACCTTGATAACCATGACCACGCTGGATTTAAAAATAAAAAGTGATTCGACAAAAATAACTAGATAGTTCTATCAATAATAAAAATGACTAGTGATGGATCTGATATTTATTTTTGGCATGTCAGCCAAACACGGTTGATGTCAGAAAATGAACATTTCATTTCCCTTGTGATTAAACTCGCTTTTATTTGATTTATTTTTAAGGTATCACATCCCGTGGTCGATATAAAAATTTCACATATCGATTTCCTTGGAAAATAATAGATACAAGAGGCCATATGCTGACAAAAATGACAATAGGGCAAAAGCTGATAATGGCGTTTACCACTCTCGCATTGTTGATGCTGGGGTTTGCCTGGTTCGCCACTGCGCAACTATCCAATATTTACCGTGATGCCAGCGAGGTCACTGACAATATTGTCCCCTCCATCCGTGCATCCAGCCAGATGCACGTGGCCTTGCTGGATGCTCGCCGTGCCGAGCTGAACATGGTGATCGATGCACTGGGTAAGGATTCCGCCTCCCTCAGCAACAGCACACAGAATTTCGAGGCGGCAAAAAACCAGTTCACTGCCGCCGAACAACGGTATGGATCTATGCCTTTTGTCTCGGAACAAGATCGCAATATCTTCGCCGACCTGCAGGCTGCTGCAGCCAAATACTTCTCCGTCCATGACAACCTGCAAACGGCCATCGTACAGGGCGACATGGTTCGGGTGCAGTCGTTGATCAAAAATGAGTCTCGTACAGCACTTGAAGAGGCCGGACAGGATGGTCTGGAACTACGCAAGGAGAACGATCGGGTCGCCAATCAACTGACCAAACAGAGTGAGGCTTCCTATGAGCGAGCCAAACTGCTGAGCACTACGATCGGTGCGCTAACCCTGCTGTTCGTGATTATTGTGGCCTGGCTGCTGATCCGGCAGATCCGCAATCCGGTGATGACCCTGCTGGAGCAGACCCGCCAGGTGGCGGCAGGCAACCTCACCAGCCAGCTCGATATGCAATGCTTCTCCCATGACGAGCTGGGCAAACTGGCCCAGGGATTCAACGAGATGCAATCCAATCTTCGCATGCTGGTCAACGAGGTCTCTGGCTCGGTGGTGCAGCTGGGAGCGGCAGCCGAAGAGATCAGCGCGGTGGCACTGCAATCGGCCAATAACATGGGGGCTCAGCAGCATGAGCTCAACCAACTGGCAACCGCCATGAACGAGATGCAGGCCACGGTACAGGAGGTTGCCCGCAACACCAACGACGCCGCCAGCGCAGCAACCTCCGCCAGCGACACTGCCGCACAGGGCAGCGAGACCGTCAATGACTCCATCGGCAGGATCGAGAAAGTGGCTACCGCCATCGAAGAGACGGCTCTGGTAATCCGCCAGCTGGGTGATGACAGCCGAAATATCGGCATGGTGCTTGAGGTGATCCAGGGGATTGCCGAGCAGACCAACCTGCTGGCACTGAATGCAGCAATCGAGGCCGCACGGGCAGGTGAACAGGGTCGTGGTTTCGCCGTGGTCGCCGATGAAGTACGCACTCTGGCCAAACGCACTCAGGACTCCACCTCCCAGATCAATCGCATCATCTCCGAACTGCAACTGCGCGCCAACGAAGCGGGCGTCACCATGCAGCAGAGTCAGGATATGATGACGGAGACGGTTCATACAGCCCGCGAGGCGGGTGCCGCCATTGGCGAGATCAGCAGCTCGGTCAATAGCATTTCCCATATGAACATCCAGATCGCTACCGCAACCGAAGAGCAGGGAGCTGTCAGCGAGGAGCTCAACCGCAACGTGGTCAATATCAGCAACGCCTCGGAAGAGGTCGCCACCGGCGCCAAGCAAATGGCTCAGGCTTGCAACGACCTCAACCTGCTGGCAAGCCAGCTGCAGGATGTGGTGCGCAAGTTCCGGATCTGACGACCACTCCCCGAGGGCAAGTCAATCTGACGCGTTCCCCAAATAAACAACCCCGCAGCGTACAAGCGCTGCGGGGTTGCGTTATTACGCAGAGTTGCCGATAGCAAAACCGGACTGTGGCTCTTGTCGGCTCACACGATAAATGGAGCGGTTACCCTACCTCTTCTTCCTGATAGTCACCGGAGCGCTCCTGCTGCAGTGCATCGACTCTCGCCTGCCACTTGTTGTGGGCTTGCTGCTGTAGCTGACGCTCCAGCTCCTGGCGCATGGTGTCGACCTCTTGGTCTAGTTTTTCCATCAGAATATCTCCTTGTTTTAGCGAGTCACACATGTTGAACGCGACTCAGGGCTGACGGCACTTGGCCAATGTATCACCTGTTTCGACAACCGGATCCCGCCAACTGCCCAATCAAATAAACGATTGCTTTTAGCTGAACCAATCGAATATTTGGGCTGGTCATCACTCTCTCCTCCTCCCTTTGCTCCTCACTCTCGTCACTACATTGCTCAGCGGGACCCTCACCCAAATCCTGTTTTTTGCCGCCCTCTTCACACTTTTTATGGCTGTCCCACTCACACAAATCTCCATCTGCAGGATTGCAAGAATGGCATCACTCAAACAGAGATTAATAATGAGTGGCAAATCAAGTCATTGTTTATAAATGGTTTTACTGATTAATCATGGTTAAACCCAAGGCTGTGTAAATTGCGAGCAGGGTCACAGGGCGGAGGATGTCACACAAAAATCCAGTAAACGGCACATTTGTCCGATTTCGACGAGGGGGCAACGGGAGAACAATATTCCAGTCAACCCAATCCCCACCCAGCGAGCTCAGGAACGGAGCCAGGAGAGTGTAATGTTACCCACCATAACCAACGGCAGACTTATCTGTCTGGAGCTGAAGGCCACCAGCAAGGAGGCCCTGTTTGACGAGATGGCGCAGATGCTGGCGCGCGATGGCGCCGTCTCTGACCAAGAGCAATTTGTCAAAGATGTCTGGGCCCGCGAGCAACTCGACTGCACCGGGTTCGAGCAGGGTGTCGCCCTGCCCCACGCCAAGAGCGCGGCAGTCAGTCGCCCGGCTATCGCCATCGGGATCAGCAAGCAAGGGATCGAGTACGGTGCCGAAGATGGCAAGCCGACCGAGCTGATCTTCATGATCGCCTCCCCGGATGGCGGTGCCAACCACCACATCGAGGTGCTGGCCGAGCTCTCGACCCGTCTGCTGGAGCCGGGCTTTATCGAGCAGATGAAGGCCGCCACTACCACAGAACAGGTGCTGGCCCTGCTCAAACAAGGCCCGAGCGTGGCAAAACCGGCCCCGGCCGCCAAACCGGCGGCCACTGCCCCGGTTGAACCCACCGAGCGCACCTTCAAGGATCGCCTCAACACCATGAAGCAGCATCTGCTGTTTGGTACCTCCCACATGATCCCCTTTATCGTGGCGGGCGGGGTATTGCTGTCGCTGTCGGTGATGCTGAGCGGGAAAGGCGCGGTACCGGAAGCGGGCTTCCTCAAGGATATGGCGACCATGGGTATCGCCGGCCTGACCCTCTTTACCGCCGTGCTGGGTGGCTATATCGCCTACTCGCTGGCTGACAAACCGGGTCTGGCCCCTGGCATGATCGGCTCCTGGATTGCCGTGCAGCACTATCAGACCGGTTTTCTCGGCGCCATTCTGGTGGGCTTTATCGCCGGTTTTGTGGTCAATCAGCTCAAACGGATCAAGTTGCCCGACTCCATGAGTTCCCTTGGCTCCATCTTCATCTATCCGCTGATCGGTACCTTCCTGGTGTGCGGCATCGTGATGTGGGGGATCGGCGCCCCGATCGCCGCCATGATGGAGGGGATGAACCACTGGCTCTCCAGCATGGCGGGCTCAGGTAAAGTGATGCTGGGCGCCATCCTGGGTGGTATGACTGCCTTCGATATGGGCGGCCCGGTCAACAAGGTTGCCACCCTGTTTGCCCAGACTCAGGTCAACACCCAGCCCTGGCTGATGGGCGGCGTCGGTATCGCCATCTGTGTACCGCCGCTCGGTATGGCACTGGCCACCTTCATGTCTCCGAAGCGTTACAAGAAAGAGGAGCGTGAATCCGGCAAAGCGGCCGCCATCATGGGCATGATCGGTATCAGTGAAGGGGCCATCCCGTTCGCCGCAGCTGACCCCGTCCGCGTTATCCCGGCCATCGTGGCAGGCGGCATCGTCGGCAACATCACCGGCTTCATGATGCACAGCATCAACCACGCCCCCTGGGGTGGCTGGATTGTGCTGCCGGTGGTGGAAGGCAAGATGGGTTACATTCTCGGCACCATCCTCGGCGCCCTGACCACAGCAGTCATCGTCAACATTCTGAAAAAACCGGTGAGTGAAGAGGAAGAGGTCACCACCACAGATAGCGACTATCAGGTGATTGAAGCGGAAGGGGAAGCCGACGTACTGGCCATCACCGCCTGTCCGTCCGGCGTAGCCCACACCTTCCTCGCAGCCAAGAGCCTGCAGAAGGCCGCCGCCAAACAGGGGATCAAGATCAAGGTCGAAACCCAGGGCGCCAACGGCATCATCAACCGCATCACCGCCAAGGATGTCGCCAACGCCCGCTGCGTCATCTTCGCCCACGACGTGGCGATCAAGAACCGCGAGCGCTTCACCGATATCGAGGTCATCGACGTGAAGACCAAGGAGGCGATCCACAATCCGGAAGGACTGCTGGCTCGCATCCAGAGCAGCAAGGCACACGCAGCCTGATCCCAATCTGTTCCGACTAACGACAAGGGGCCCATCACGGGCCTCTTTTCGTTGTTTGCAGCGCAACCGAACATTATCGCACCAACCAAGCTGCTGATTTAAAACACATTATGATGCTATATCACAAATCTTGGCGACCCGTCACATAACAACAACGAGTAAATAAACAGCGATTGAATGACTCGTCATGACTCATGTCAAATGGCTCCACCTACTAAACTGGAGCATTACAAAAATGATAAAAATCAATAAATTGATTCTGGCGATAATCCTTACCCTCAGTGCCAGCCCCTTGTTGGCTGCCCACTGGGAATGCCACGATCACGTTCGCTTTGGTATTCCCTCCGAGTCGGATCAAAAGCTCTGCCGCGAAGGCTATGCCGCAGGCTACAACTACGACCACAAGGTCTCCGAGTGGGTTTCCTACCGGATGACAGCTGAAAGTGCACGGGGCCCGATCCCCCGCAAGGATGCCTTCGCCGAAGACAAGGAGATCCCGGTCGCCTATCGCGCCACCCTCTCCGACTACAAGGGCTCGGGCTATGACCGTGGCCACCAGGCACCGGCCGCCGACATGAAGTCCACCAAGACGACCATGCAGCAGAGCTTCCTGCTGAGCAACATGACCCCGCAATTTGGCAAGCTCAATCAGAAGGCCTGGAATGTGCTGGAGGGACAGGTCAACAAATGGGCGGTCTCCCGCAAGGATGTGCAGGTCATCACCGGCCCCATCTTTACCGGCTCTGAAGAGTCCATCGGTCAGGGTGTGACGATCCCGAGCGCCTACTACAAGATCGTGATGGATCCGGCCAAACTGCAGGCCATCGCCTTTATCATGCCGCAACAGGATATTCCCGTTAGCAAGATCGCCGACTACCGGGTGTCGGTGCGTGAAGTGGAGGAGCAGACTCACCTCAACTTCTTCAGCGATATGCCCGAAGAGCAGCAGGAGACGCTGGAAGCCCGAGTCTCCCCGATGTGGAACTAACTCGAAACTCGATAGATTGAGAATCAACCTATCCAAATAACAGATAGGTTGGGGGAGCCATGCTCCCGATAGCAGGGGGAAAACAGCTCCCCCTGCCCTTCTGGCAGAGCAGCCGGGAACACGGTTCATCCCCCACGACTCGCCCCGACTCACAGTTTGACGCCCCGATAACTGCTATATTGCCCGCCTGTTTTGGTACTAACCGACTGAATTGACGCGACTTTGCTTGGCGCTGCCAACTGGCGGCGCACAGTGGCAATCAGCCCGACCGAGGAATCTTCGATGAAACAGACCCTTCTCGCCCTGACGCTGAGCGGCCTGCTGGCTCTCCCCCCCCTCGCCCTGCAGGCGGCCGAAAGCTCGATGCAGATAGAGAGCGACCTCAATACCCTGGTGAGCAAGCGCCAGGTGGTGGACATGCTGCTGGCCGAGGCGCAGCAGATCTACAAATCGCCGGCCAAGATCTCCCACGCCGGCTTTACCGCCAAGATGCCGAGCAACATGGAGCTGGTCACCAACCGGCTGCTGGCGGCCTACAAACTCGAACCCTATCGCACCGACCTGCTCATCTCGGCGGCCAACGCCCAGATCTACAACGGCAATATTGACCGCGCCATCTCGCTGCTGGAGCAGGCGCAGGCGGTCGCCCCCGATGACCTCGACATCAACAGCTACCTCGCCATCTGGCAGCTGGTGAAGGGTAACAAGGAGGCGTCGCGCACCGCCCTGGCCAAGGTGGCAGATCGCAACGGCGGACGCGCCGCCGATCTGGACAAGATCATCGCAAGGGTGCAGCGGGTCACCACCATGGCGCTGCAGACCGAGCTGACCGAGGATCAGCTCAAGGCAAGCCAAGAGGGCAAGCGCGCCATCGTCACCTTGGGTTACGCCCTCAACCCCGACGGCACCATGGACCGGATCCTGCTGGGCAGGCTGCAGGCCACCCTCAAGCTCGCCAAGGCGGATCCAGATTCGCTCATCATCCTGACCGGCGGGGTGCCGCAAAATCACCAGACCGAGGGCAAGCTGATGGCCGACTGGCTGGCCAATCACGGCATCGACCGCAGCCGCCTCATCGAGGAGAACTACGCCACCAGTACGGTGGAAAATGGTCTCTACAGCGCCTATGCCCTCGCCCGCCATCAGATCAACTACGCGGTGCTGGTGAGCTCCGCCAGCCATGTCCGCCGCGGTCAGGCGGTGCTTGAAACCGCCTGCGACCAGACCGGCCCGGCCGGGCTGCAGGTGGTGAGCGTCAGCTTCCCCGACAAGCCACTCGAGGATCTGGCAAGCGTGAGCCAGAGCGAGCTGCTCGGCATCTACCGCGACGTGCTGCGCACCTACGGCATGTGGAGCTACCGCTCGGCCCCGCTGATTGAACGTTGATCAGCTGGTTCACGCTGAACCATCCGTGATAAACCATAAAGCCCGCCACCCCGGCGGGTTTTAGCATTGCCCCAACGGCTTTCGTTTTGCCGCCATCGTTTATCGTTCCGTATCGCTATTGCTCGCCCCGTCTTTTGTCTGATAAGGCGAGGTGGCCATCCCCCATGTATCGGGTGGGCAATCTCATGACGAGTAACATATTCAGACGACATTTCTCGCCTGACAGATATCGACTGCAATGATTGGGATATATAAATAAACGCATTGATTTACCGCTCTTTTTCTAAGAACCATTGCTCGCCACAACAATATTTTCGTTATTTCATTGTCAGGCCAATAAATGGGAAAACGGCTATTCCCCCCCCCCGGATAACGGAATAGCATCATGATAGGAAAAGGATATTCTCTCTGGCTGACAGCCCTCGCCCTTCTCAGCCTGCAGGCCCACGCCGTCGACGTGACAGTGGCTTACCAGACCTCGGCCGAGCCAGCCAAGGTGGCCCAAGCCGATAACACCTTTGCCCGCGACAGTGGCGCCAAGGTGAAGTGGCTCAAGTTTGACAGTGGTGCCAGCGTGGTGCGGGCGATCGCTTCCGGCGATGTGCAGATCGGCAACATCGGCTCCAGCCCGCTGGCGGTGGCCGCCAGCCAGCAGGTACCGATCGAGGTGTTCCTGCTCGCCTCCAAACTCGGCAATTCGGAAGCGCTGGTCGTCAAGCCTGAGCTCGCCTCTCCCAAAGCACTGGCTGGCAAACGCATCGCCGTGCCCTTTACCTCCACTACCCACTACAGCCTGCTGGCCGCCCTCAGACACTGGGGCGTGGATCCGGCCAACCTGCAGATAGTCAATCTGCAGCCGCCCGCCATCATCGCAGCCTGGCAACGGGGTGACATAGATGGCGCCTACGTCTGGGCTCCGGCTCTCAATGAACTGGCCAAGGAGGGCAAGGTGCTGACCGACTCGGCCCAGGTGGGTGAATGGGGCGCGCCCACGCTCGATGTGTGGGTGGTTCGCAAGGAGTTTGCCAAGGCTCACCCCGAGGTGGTGCAGGCCTTCGTCAACAGCACCCTGGCGGCCCAGCGCGGCTATCTGGACAACCCGGCAGGCTGGCTGGCACAACCGGACAACCTCGCCAAACTGGCAACACTGAGCGGCGTACCCGCCGCAGAGGTTCCCGGGCTGGTCAAAGGCAACACCTACCTGACTGCCCGACAGCAGAGCGACGAGCTCGCCGCGCTGGTGAACCGGACCATAGTGGACACCGCCCGCTTCCTCAAGGAGCAAGGCAAGGTACAGAGCGCCGGCAGCGATTACAGCCAGTACGTCACCGACCGTTTCGTCAAGGCCCAGGCCCGCTGAATGACCCCAAGTAACCCGGAGGCTGCCATGCTGCAACTCACCCACCTTTGTGCCGACTACGACGGCAAACGGGTGCTCGACAACATCAACCTCACGCTGGAAGCGGGGGAGCTGATGGTGGTACTCGGCCCCTCCGGCTGCGGCAAAACCACTCTGCTCAACCTTATCGCAGGCTTTCTCACCCACCATCAGGGCGAGATCAGCCTGCAAGGCAAACCGGTGACTGGCCCCGGTGCCGAGCGGGGGGTGGTGTTCCAGCACGAGGGACTACTGCCCTGGCGCAACGTGCTGGACAACGTGGCTTTCGGGCTACAGCTGGCCGGTCTACCCCGCCCGGAGCGCGAAGCGAGGGCCCTGGCCATGTTGCGCAAGGTGGGGCTGGAAGAGGCCCATGCCAAACCCATCTGGCAGCTCTCCGGCGGTCAGCGTCAGAGGGTCGGTATTGCCCGGGCGCTGTCCACCCAGCCGCAACTGCTGCTGCTCGACGAACCCTTCGGCGCCCTCGACGCCTTTACCCGCGAGCAGATGCAGACCCTGCTGCTGCGCCTGTGGCACGAGCAGCGCCGCCAGGTGCTGCTCATCACCCACGACATCGAGGAGGCGGTATTCATGGCGACCGAGCTGGTGCTGCTCTCCCCTGCCCCGGGCCGGATCACCGAGCGGCTGACCCTGGATTTTGGCCGCCGCTTCGCCGCCGGGGAGTCGTGCCGCAGCATCAAATCGGATCCCGCCTTCATCGAGCAGCGTGAATATGTGCTCGGCAGGGTCTTCGCCGAACGGGAGGAGTTTGCATGACAGCCGCCCTCTCATCCTCGGCAGTCCCTGCCACTGTGCGCCTGCGCTGGCCCCTGTCACGCCGGCTTGGCGTGAGCCTGCTTAGCCTGACCACCCTGCAGGCTATCTGGTGGCTGGTGGCTCACCTTGGCTGGATAAGCCCTCTATTTTTGCCGCCCCCCGAGCAGGTACTGCACCAGTTCATCACCATTGCCGGGCCGCAGGGATTCATGGATGCCACCCTGTGGCAGCATCTCGCGGCCAGCTTGCAGCGCATCCTGATCGCCCTGATAGCTGCGGCCCTGTTCGGGGTAACGGTGGGGATTGCCATGGGGCTGAGCACCACGGTGCGCGGCATGCTGGATCCGCTGATCGAGCTCTACCGACCGGTCCCCCCGCTCGCCTACCTGCCACTCATGGTGATCTGGTTTGGCATAGGCGAGACCTCCAAGGTGCTGCTCATCTATCTTGCCATCTTCGCGCCGGTGGCCATGGCAACCCTGACGGGAGTGCAGAGCGCCCAGCAGGTGCGACTGCGGGCCGCCCAGGCGCTGGGCGCCTCCCGCTGGCAGGTGTTGTGGTACGTCATCCTGCCCGGCGCCCTGCCGGAAATCTTGACCGGGCTGCGCATCGGGCTCGGGGTCGGCTGGTCCACCCTGGTCGCAGCCGAACTCATCGCCGCCACCCGTGGCGTGGGCTTTATGGTGCAATCCGCCGGCGAGTTTCTCGCCACCGACGTGGTGCTGGCGGGCATTCTGGTGATCGCCCTGATCGCCTTCATTCTGGAACTTGGTTTACGTGCGCTGCAGCGTCGCCTGACGCCGTGGCATGGAGAAGGACTATGAGCAATACCCTGCGTATCACCCCCCTCGGCCCCCACATCGGTGCCGAGATCAGCGGCATTCAACTGGCTGAACCTTTGAGCGATAGCCACTTTGGGCAGATCCATCAGGCCCTGTTGAGCCATCAGGTACTGTTCTTTCGGGACCAGCCCATCACCCCTCTGGCTCAACGGGCGCTGGCCAACCGCTTCGGCGATCTGCACATCCACCCCATCTATCCCCATGCGCCCGAGGCCGAAGAGATCATCGTGCTCGACACCCACAACGGGAATCCACCGGACAACGACAACTGGCATACCGATGTGACCTTTATCGAGACGCCCCCGGCGCTGGCCATCCTGGCAGCCAAACAGTTGCCACCGGTCGGCGGAGACACCCTGTGGGCCAGCGGCATCGCCGCCTTCGAGGGGCTATCCCCAAGACTGCAACAACTGCTGGCAGGACTGGAGGCCGAACACGACTTCAGCAAGTCGTTCCCGGCTCATCGCCACACCGGTAGCCCGGAGGAGTACGGACGTTGGCAGGAGGCAGTATCCCGCCATCCTCCCTTGCGCCACCCGGTGATCCGCACCCATCCCCTCACTGGCCGTCAGGCCCTGTTTGTCAACGAAGGGTTCACCACCCGCCTGCCCGACTTGCCGAGACAAGAGAGCGAGGCGCTGCTCGCCTTCCTGTTCAAGCATGTCAGCAAGCCCGAGTATCAGGTGCGCTGGCGCTGGCAAGAAAACGACATCGCCATCTGGGACAACCGGGTCACTCAGCACTATGCCAACGCCGACTATCTGCCAGCCCGGCGCATCATGCACCGGGCAACCGTGCTCGGTGACAAACCGTTCTGGCGCGCCTCTTGACGCTCAACAACGAAAGAGGGAGGCATCTTGCCTCCCTCTTCTGTTTGTACGTTTCGCCGCACCTGTCAGCTGGCGATAAAGCCCTGCGAGGGGCCCGCTTTGGGATCATCGCCGAAGCGGTTCGGCCCCTGCTGGCCGTTGCAGACCATAAAGTAGATGAGCACCAGGGTGCCGATAACGGGGATAAGACCGATCAGCAGCCACCAGCCGCTGCGGTCGGTGTCATGCAGACGGCGCACCGCCACGGCGAGGGACGGGAGCAATACCGCTAGCGAGTAGATGGAGCTCAGGATCTCCTTGTCGCTGCCAATCAAGCGATCCACCATCCCCACCAGCAGCATGAAGACGACGTTGCAGAGCACGAACATCCAGTATTCGGTGCGACGGGCCCGCCCGCTGAATACCGCATATTGCTTGAGTACCGAGATATACCAGTTCATTTCGCCTCCAGACTGTTTTCAAAAACAAGTAGTTGCAGATCCGAACCGAGCTTAGCGCGATCAATGCCAGCCGTCGATGACCAGCAGCTCCAGATCCCGGCGGCTGATGCGCTTGCTGTCCACCTTGACATAGACAGAGCGCTCGGAAGCGGCCAGCAGCACGTCGCTCACCCCTTCGCAGGCGCGGATCTTCTGCTCCAGAGCCGTATTGGCCTCCACCCCTTCCGGCAGCACGATGCGCAGACTGCTCACATAGGGGGGCTCGGCCATAGTGAGGCTGACCCCGAGCCAGACGAGGGCCAGCGCGGCGCAGCCGCCAAACACCAGCGAGGCGCCACCCAGGCTGTAGAGCAGACCGCCGAGGCTGCCGCCGATGGCCACCCCGATAAACTGGCTGGTGGAGTAGATCCCCATGGCGGTGCCCTTGTAGCCGGGGGGCGACTCCTTGCTGATGAGGGATGGCAACAGCGCTTCCATCACGTTGAAGCCGATAAAGAAAATCTGCAGACCGGCGAGCAGGCCCCACAGCTGCAGCCCGCTTTGCCAGAGCACCAGCTCGGCGACGAGCATCACCAGCACGCAGATCTGGAACACAAGCTTCATCTTTCTACGCTTCTCGGCATAGATGATGAAGGGCACCACGCTGACGAAGGCGATCAGCATGGTGACCAGATAGGCCTGCCACTGGCTGTCACGAGGCAAGCCGGCACGCTCCAGCAGCGGTGGCAGCGCCACGAAACTCGACATCAGCAGAGTGTGTACGCAGAGGATGCCGAAGTTGAGCTTGAGCAGGCGCGGATTGGTCAGCACGGTGCGCATCCCCCCCTTCACCATGCCGGACTCGCGATTGAGCAGGTGGTCACTTGGTGTTGGCACCAGCCAGAGGGTGACGGCGATGCCCGCCAGCGCCAGCAGGGCTATGAGCCAGAACAGGCCGGAGAGCCCCAGCGCATGGGTGATAAGGGGGCCGGTCACCATGGCGATGGCGAAAGTGATGCCAAAGCTCACCCCGATGAAGGCCATCGCCTTGGTGCGGTTCTGCTCGCGGGTGAGATCCGACAAGAGCGCCATCACGGCAGCGGAGATGGCACCGCTGCCCTGCAGGGCGCGGCCGAGGATCACCCCCCAGATGGAGTGAGTCAGCGCCGCGATCACGCTGCCGAGGGCAAACATCAGCAGGCCACCGACGATGAGGGGCTTGCGGCCCACCTTGTCGGAGAGCAGGCCGAACGGGATCTGAAACAGCGCCTGGGTCATGCCGTAGATGCCGATGGCCAGGCCAATCAGCGCCTCGGAGGCCCCCGCGAGAGACATGCCGTAGGTGGTCAACACCGGCAGCACCATAAACATGCCGAGCATGCGCAACGAGAAGACGAAGCCGAGCGCCCAGGTGGCACGGCGCTCGCCCCTCGTCATGGTGAAATCATTCATGATGGCCTCGATAGGTCAGAGAAAAAGAAGAGTAACGGGGTGGCCGACAGCTGCCATGCCACACCCGATATACGGGAAAAGTGCCCGACGGGGCGGCCCCATAATAACAGAGCCGGGAAAGTTCCCGGCTCTGGATTTCATGCATTTAGGGGCACAACTCACACTATCAGGGCAGCATGCTCACCAGCACGGGAGCGGCTTCCGGTTGGAAATCCACCGACATCATCACGCTGAGACAAGTGATGGTGACGATGGAGAACATGAACAGCTTGCGGGCCCAGAGTGCATCATCCACCAGCTGCTTGTAGCCAGACAGCGCCATCCCCAGCCACCAGACGCTCACCGCGGTGGCCACCACCAAATACTTGTAGCCGGCATAACCGCCGAGGAACAGCATCAGGGTCGGCACCATAAAGGCCAGGATGTAGAGGGTGATGTGGAGCTTGGCCACCGGGATCCCCTTCACCACCGGCAATACCGGGATGTTGGCCGCCTGATAATCCTTGAAGCGGAAGATGGCGATCGCATAGGAGTGCGGCATCTGCCACAGGCTGAAGATCGCCAGCAGGATCAGCGCCCCCGAGTCGAACTGACCGCTCACCGCGCAGTAGCCGATGACCGGCGGCGCGGCGCCGGAGAGACTGCCAACCAAGGTGCCGTAGACCGAGTGACGCTTCATGTAGAGGCTGTAGACCCCCACATAGACAATGAAGCCCAGCACTGCCAGCAAGGCGGCCAACGGATTGGCCGCAAAGTAGAGCAGTGCAATGCCCGCAATGCCGAGCGCGGTGGCGTACCAGAGCGATACGCCGGGGGCGATCAGACCCTTCACCAGAGCACGGTTCTTGGTGCGCTCCATGATGCAGTCGATATCCCGGTCGATGTAGTTGTTGAACACGCAACCGGAGGCGACCACCAGTGATACACCGGCCATGGTCAGAATGAACAGGGGCAAGTCCATGCTCCCCTTGGAGGCCAGCAGGAATCCCCCGATAACCGAGATGAGGTTACCGAAGATGATGCCCGGCTTGGTCACTTGCAGGTATTGCTTCATCATCATTGCCAGCCTGCTCAGTGGACCATCATGTTGATGTTGAGGTTGTACATGATCCACAGAGAGCCCACGATCACGATGGCGATGATGAGCACGGTAAAGACCAGTGCCACCAGATTCCAGCGCTCCTCGGACGAGGTGTTCATGTGCAGGAAGTAGACCAGATGGACGAAGATCTGCACCACCGCCATGCCGACCACGGTAGCCAGCACGGTTCCGTGGGAGGCGGAGCCATCCATCACCATCCAGAACGGGATCGCGGTCAGAATGACTGACAGCACGAAGCCGGTCATATAGCTCTTGGCGCTGCCGTGGCTGGCGCCGTGATTGTCAACGGAATGACTCATTTACATTGCCCCCATCAGATAGACCACGGTAAAGACGCAGATCCACACCACGTCGAGGAAGTGCCAGAACAGGCTCAGGCACATCAGGCGGGAGCGGTTGCGATCGGTCAGCCCCTTCTTGGCCACCAACACCATCATCACGATGATCCAGATAAGGCCGCTGGTCACGTGGATACCGTGGGTACCGACCAGAGTGAAGAAGGCGGAGAGGAAAGCGCTGCGATCCGGGCCGTAGCCCTCGGCGATCAGGTGATGGAATTCGTAGATCTCCATCGCGATAAAGCCGGCACCCAGCACGAAGGTCACCAACAACCAGCCGTTGACGGCGGATAGCTGGTTCTTGTTCATCGCCAGCATGGCAAAACCGAAGGTGATGCTGCTAAAGAGCAGCAACATGGTTTCGCCAAACACGAACGGCAGCTCGAAGATATCCTTGCCGCTCGGGCCGCCGGCGGTGCCGTTGACCAGGACTGCATAGGTTGCAAACAGGCATGCAAACAGGATGCAGTCACTCATCAGGTAGATCCAGAAACCGAATACCTTGTTGGCTCCGGCATCGTGGTGCCCATGGTCATGGGCACCGTCGTGAGTGTGATGTAGAACGTCGGTCGCCATTGCTTCACGCCACCTTGTTGATATTTTCAAAATGCTGACGCTCGATCCGCTCGATCTCGTCAACCTGCACGTAGTAATCCACGTCGTCGTTGAAGCTGTGGATGATCCAGCTCGCAATCATGCCGATGAAGCCGGCGATGGCCATCCACCAGATGTGCCAGACCATGGCAAAACCAAACACGGTGGCAAAGCCTGCGATGATGACCCCTGCCCCGGTGTTCTTGGGCATATGGATCGGGTCGTAGTGCTCGGGCTGCTGATAGGCAGAACCGTCCTGTTTGGCATCCCAGAAGGCATCCAGCCCCTTGATCTTCGGCTCGATGGCGAAGTTGTAGAAGGGCGGCGGAGAAGAGGTTGCCCACTCCAGGGTACGGCCACCCCAGGGGTCACCGGTCAGATCACGGTTCTGCTCGCGGTCGCGGATGCTGACCACCAGCTGGATCACCTGACACAGCACCCCCACGGCAATCAGCGCGGCACCACAGGCAGCCACTACCAGCCAGCCATGGAACTGGGGATCCAGATGCTGGCTGACGCGACGGGTCATGCCCATGAAGCCCAGCACGTAGAGCGGCATGAAGGCGACGAAGAAGCCGACAATCCAGAACCAGAAGGCGCGCTTGCCCCAGACATCGTTGAGCTTGAAGCCGAACGCTTTCGGGAACCAGTAGGTGATACCGGCGAAGCAGCCAAACACCACGCCGCCGATGATGACGTTGTGGAAGTGGGCGATCAGGAACAGGCTGTTGTGCAACACGAAGTTGGCCGCCGGTACCGAGAGCAGTACCCCGGTCATGCCGCCGATGCTGAAGGTGATGATGAAGCCGACGGTCCACAACATGGGCGAGGTGAACTCGATACGACCGCGGTACATGGTGAACAGCCAGTTGAAGATCTTCACCCCGGTCGGGATGGAGATGATCATGGTGGTGATGCCGAAGAAGGCATTCACGTTGGCGCCGGAGCCCATGGTGAAGAAGTGGTGCAGCCAGACGATGAAGGAGAGCACGGTAATGGCGACGGTCGCCCACACCAGCGAGGTGTAACCGAACAGCTTCTTCTTGCTGAAGGTAGCCACCACTTCGGAGAAGATCCCGAACACCGGCAGCACCAGAATGTACACCTCGGGGTGACCCCAGGCCCAGATCAGGTTGATGTACATCATCATGTTGCCACCCATGTCATTGGTAAAGAAATGGGTGCCGAGGTAACGGTCGGCGGTGAGCAGGGCCACCGTGACGGTCAGGATCGGGAAGGAGGCGATGATCAGGATGTTGGCGCACAGGGCGGTCCAGGTGAACACCGGCAGGCGCATCATGGTCATGCCCGGGGCACGCATCTTGATGATGGTGGCGAAGAAGTTGACGCCGGTCAGCAGGGTGCCCAACCCCGAGATCTGCAGACTCCAGATCCAGTAGTCGACCCCGACCCCCGGGCTGTACTCCAGCCCCGACAGCGGCGGATAGGCCAGCCAGCCGGTCTGGGCAAATTCACCAACCCCGAGGGAGATGTTGATCAGCACCACGGCGGCGGCGGTGAACCAGAAGCTCACGTTGTTGAGGAAGGGGAAGGCCACGTCACGGGCACCGATCTGCAGCGGCACCACAATGTTCATCAGACCGATAACCAGTGGCATCGCCACGAAGAAGATCATGATGACGCCGTGGGCGGTAAAGATCTGGTCGTAGTGGTGCGGTGGCAGAATGCCGTCGCTGCCGGCCGAAGCCATCACCTGCTGGGTCCGCATCATCACCGCATCGGCGAAGCCGCGCAGCAGCATCACCATGCCGAGGATGAGATACATGATCCCGAGGCGCTTGTGATCCACCGAGGTGAGCCACTCTTTCCACAGATATTGCCACTTGCCGAAATAGGTGATGAGACCGGCGACAGCCAGCCCCCCCAGAATGATTCCGGCCACCGTCACCATGATGATGGGTTCATGGTACGGAATGGCGTCGAGCGTTAATTTTCCAAACATCGTTATTCCTCGGATCCCGCTTTCACAGAGTTGTCATCCATTGCCATCTTCATATGGCCGGCATGATCCATGTGTTCGTCTTGCGCCATGTCGCCATGGTTCATCTGTGAGTGATCCATCCCCTGATGGGTCATGGTCTCCCCCTGTGCCATAGGCATCTCGTGGGTCATCCCCTGGTGCTGGCCGTGCTTCATGTCACCCATGAACTTGTTGATCAGGGTGACAAACAGTTTCGGATCGGCACTGGAGAAGTACTCCACCGGATGGAACTCGCTCGGTTTGGCCAACGCATTGAACTGATCCATGGTGATCAGCTGTTTTGGCGACGCCTTTACCTTGGCAACCCAGGCATCAAAACCGGCCTGATCCGGAGTAGCGATGGCATTGAACTTCATGCCCGAGAAACCGGCACCGCTGTAGCTGCTGGAGATGCCGTCATACTGTCCCGGCTCGTTGGCGATGAGGTGCAATTTGGTCTGCATGCCCGCCATCGCATATATCTGGCCGCCCAGACGCGGAATGAAGAAGGAGTTCATCACGGTATCGGAGGTGACCCGGAAATTGACCGGCGTATTGACCGGGAAGGCCAATTCATTAACCGATGCAATACCCAGTTCTGGATAGACAAACAGCCACTTCCAGTCGAGAGAAATAACATCGACCTGAATCGGTTTCACCGTGGAATCCAGCGGTTTGTAAGGATCCAGTTCGTGAGACGTTTTCCAGGTAATGGTGGCGAGAATAACGATAATAATGACGGGAACGGTCCAGACAACCGCTTCAATCTTGTTGGAGTGAGACCAGTCAGGGGTATATTTGGCGTCGGTATTCGAAGCTCTGTATTTACGAGAAAATACCACGGCCATAATAATTACAGGGATCACCACGATTAACATCAGGCCAAGGGCTGTCAGTATCAGTGATTTCTGTTCCAGACCAATCTGCCCTTTGGGGCTCATCAGAGCCATGTCACAGCCAGTCAGCATGCCGGCGGCCGCGAGCAACAGCAAAGCACCCAAACCCCTCTTTAATGCAAAAGGTTTCATGCAGCGTCCTTTATCTTCGCAAGGCTAAAGTTGTAAAAAAAACGCATCATTCTGAACAAAACCTGACTATGTGAACAACATGAAAAATTAATCTCGATGTTGTGCCCAGGTTGGCGTTTGCATGTAACAGTTGTTAACCCATGACCAATAACCGGCTGCATAAAACAAGCTGATCATTAATTCATCGCACCCTGCTTTTATTTCAATCAGCTTGGCGCCAGAGCAAGAGAACCGGACGCAATTAACCTTGTACTATTCATGGTCAAATAACGGAATTTGAACTATCTGCATAAAATACATGCACTATTTTCGCACTATTTTTGTGCCCTCTGGAAATATGAAAAACGAAAAGGAACTCAATCAAAACCATAATTAATCAAAATGAGCTCAAATTAATTCCATGGATTCAGCAAGGTTTTGTCTCATAAATATGCAAAGATGGAGACATCTACCCCTGTTTTGGCCATTACAAGCTTCATCATTTTGTTTAATAAGTTATTATCAAAGCCATGGACTCTACCGGGATATGACGGTAGGTTGCGTCCCCTTGCTGCTTGCCAGCTACCATTTCAGCTCTGTGCTTTTTTTCAACGCTTCAAACAACAGGGATTGCCATGAGCATCACACGCAGAGATTTTCTCAATGGCGTCGCCATCACCATCGCAGCAGGCATCGCCCCCATCAACCTGCTCAAGGCTGCCGAAGGCGGCAGCGCGCTGGCTGACAAGACGCTGGTCTACCCGCCCGCCCTCACCGGCCTGCGCGGCAACCACCCGGGCTCTTTCGAACCGGCCCACAGCATCGCCCGTGATGGCAAACAGTATGACTTTGCCAATGTTCCCCTTGAGGGGGAGTACGATCTGGTGATCGTCGGCGCCGGCATCAGCGGTCTGGCCGCCGCCTGCTTCTATCAGCAACTGCTCGGCGCGGATAAAAAGATCCTGCTGCTCGACAACCACGATGACTTCGGCGGCCACGCCAAGCGTAACGAGTTCACCACCCCCGATGGCCTGCGGCTGGGCTACGGCGGCAGTGAATCCCTGCAATCACCACGCTCGGTCTACAGCCCGGTGGCGCTCGGCCTGCTCAAGGCGCTGGAGGTCAACATCGACGAACTGGCCGCCGGTTTCCAGCAGACTTTCTATCCGGATCTGGGGCTCAGCCGTGGCGTCTATTTCGATGAGAAGCACTTTGGCGTCAACAAGACAGTGAACGGCGATCCGGGCCATAACGTGGCGGATGACATCCCGCGCGATCGCCTGAATGGCCGTCCGCTGGCGGAGTTTATCGGTGACTTCCCGCTCGATGATGCCGACAAGGCCGCTCTGCTGGCCCTGCATGAAGAGAAGACCGACTACCTGAGCGGCATGACCCGCGAACAGCAGGATGAGTGGATCACCCGCAACAGCTACACAACTTTCCTGCGCGACAAGGTGGGTCTGAGCGAACGAGCCATCACCTACTTCCAGCAACGTACCAACGATTTTCAGGCAGTCGGCATCGATGCCACCGCCTGCGCCGACGCCCGCCTCTGTGCCCTGCCCGGCTTTGGCGGCCTCAACCTGACTCCGCTCGATGCCGAGGAGCAGGCCGAGCTTGACGATCCCTACATCTTCCACTTCCCGGATGGAAACGCCGGCCTCACCCGCCTGATGGTGCGCAAACTCATCCCGCAGGTGGCACCGGGTCACACCATGCAGGATGTGGTGCTGGCCAAATTTGACTACAGCAAGCTCGATCTGCCGGAGCACAAGGTACAGCTACGCCTTGGCAGTACCGCCCTGCAGGCGAAAAACGTGCGCCTCGCCGATGGCAAGCTGGCGGTAGATGTCACCTACATCAAGGAGGGGAAACTGCACCGGGTGCGCGCCAAGCAGTCGATCATGGCGGGCTACAACATGATGATCCCCTACATGGTGCCCGAGATGCCGGAGCCCCAGAAGGAGGCGCTGCGCCAGAACGTCAAGGCACCGCTGGTCTACACCAAGGTGGTGATCAAAAACTGGCAAGCCTTCGTCAAGCTCGGTGTGCACGAGGTCTACTCCCCGGCCGCCCCTTACAGCCGGGTCAAGCTGGACTATCCGGTCAGCATGGGTGGCTATGAGCATCCCAAGAGCCCGGATCAGCCGATGTGCCTGCACATGGTCTATGTACCAACCCTGCCGGGCAGCGGCCTGTCGGCCCGCGAACAGTCCCGCAAGGGGCGCGCCATGATCCTCGGCATGCCGTTCGAGCAGCATGAACAGATGATCCGCGAACAGCTGCAGGGGATGCTGGGTAGCGCCGGTTTCAACCATGAGCAGGATATCCTCGCCATCACGGTCAACCGCTGGTCCCACGGCTACTCCTATGTCACCAACACCCTGTTCGATGACGAGGAGCAGTGCGAGAAGTGGATCGAGCTGGGGCGCAAGCCGGTCGGCAACATCACTATCGCCAACTCGGATTCGGGCTGGAGCCCCTACGCCCACGCCGCCATCGACGAGGCGTGGCGCGCCGTCAACGAGCTGGTCGCCATGACCAAGGGAGGTGCCCAATGAGCCGCGCCCTGTCACTGACTGCCAGCGCCCTGCTGCTGGCGCTGCCCGCCCTTGCCGCCCACGCGGCTCCCGCCATGTCGGCAGGTGAGTATGTGGCCAAGCTGGGCGATTGCGCCGCCTGTCACACCAGCGAGGCAAGCAAGCCGCTGGCTGGCGGCAAAGGGTTCCCGACCCCCATCGGCACCGTGTTTGCCACCAACATCACCCCCGACAAGAGTCACGGCATCGGCAATTACAGCCTGCCGGAGTTCATCAAGGTGATGCGCGAAGGGGTGGCCCGCGATGGGCATCGCCTCTATCCGGCCATGCCCTACACTGCCTACGCCAAGATGAGCGATGAGGATCTCACCGCCCTCTACCACTACCTGATGCAGGATGTGCCGCCGCTGGCGGTAGCCAACAAGGAGAGCGACATCCCCTGGCCGCTCAATATGCGCTGGCCGCTGATGGGGTGGAACTGGGTCTATCACGACGACAGCCGCTTCACCCCGGTGGCCGGCAAGAGCGAAGAGTGGAACCGCGGCGCCTATCTGGTACAGGGTGCCGGTCACTGCGGCAGCTGCCACACCCCGCGTGGGCTTGGCATGCAGGAGAAAGCGCTGACCGAGGCGGATCCCGTCTACCTGAGCGGTGCAGCCCTCGACGGCTGGTATGCTCCCGATATTCGTGGCAGCCGCTACGACAAGCAGGCGCTGATCGACCTGCTGAAAACTGGCCGCAGCCAGCATCAGGCCGTCGCAGGCCCGATGGCGGAAGTGATCACTCACAGCAGCCAGTATTTCAGCGACGCCGATCTGGCCAGCATCGCCACCTACCTCACCGACCTGAAAGCGGAGCCGGCGGTAGCGAAAGGAGCCCGCGCCTATGCCAGTGCCGGCGGCAAGGCGGACTACGCCATGTACTGTTCCACCTGCCACGGGGTCGATGGCAAGGGCAATGACCACGTCATCCCCTCGCTGGTGAACAACCGCACCGTGCTGGCGGACGATCCGGCGAGCCTGCTCAACGTGCTGCTGCATGGTGCCGAAACGCCCATCACCCGCGGTCATCTCGGCTACCACATGCCGGGTTACGGCTGGACCATGGATGACGAGCGGATCGCCGAGCTGGTCAATACATTGCGCGCCTCCTGGGGCAACGAGGGGCAGGCGATCAAGGCTGCTGCCGTCAAAGCCCAGCGCGAGCTGCACGGCAAGGAGTAAGGGCAAGCCGCTCTCGCTTGGCCAAGCGCCATAAAAAATGGGCCTCCACTGGAGGCCCGTTTGCTATCTGATGCACTCGGGCTGCTTTACCCTTTGCGCGGCTTGGCGCCCGGGGCGGCGACGTGACGATAGTCGCCATAGGGGAAGATATTGCGAAAACGCTGGGCCACCGGCTCGGGGATGGAGCGGGAGAAGACCAGCTTGACCCCGTCACCATCGCGATGTCCCACAATGCGCCCACGCACTGTTTCGTGGCGCAGGATCTGCTTGGCATGCTCAATAAAGGCGGGCGATACCTTGCCCTGCTTGACCACCACCTTGCCGGGTGCAAGGCGGATCTCGAACAGGGCACCACGCCCCAACTTCATCAACCACCAGATCAGGGCTATCGCCACTATCAAGGAAATCCATGCCATCCCAATCCCTCCTAACGTCTTGATATCAGGCAGTATAAGCGCCTGTGCGCCGCGATTGTTTGGCGGGGATCACAGCCGCAACGCAACGCGCGCCACCAAGAATCACCGCCAGACCGTCGGGGACGTTTAACGGCGCTTGCCCCAGGCCACCAGCGTCTCCCGATAGAGTGCGAGCAGCGCCTCATCACGTACTGCCACCCCGACCTGCTGCGGGCGAAAATCGGCCCAGCCATCGTGGGAGTGGCGCTTGCCATCGAACTTTTGCAGGGTATGGCCGATGGCCGGGCCACTGTTGATCACCCGCACCGGCCCCTCACGCAGGGTAAAGAGAGTCGGGTCAATGACATAGGCGATGGCGGACGGGTCGTGGACATGGCAGCCGGAGAGTCCCAGTTTCTCCGAGTAAAAACGCAGGTAGAAGCGGCTCACATCCCACAGGAACTGGCCCGGCTCGCCCGCCTCGTCACGCAGCGCATCGAGATAGTCGCCGCTGAAAAAGCTCTGCTGGGTCACATCCAGCCCGATGATCACCACCGGCCAGTCGGCAGTAAAGACCCGGTCGGCAGCATCGGGATCGTCGTGGATATTGGCCTCGGCATAGGGGGTGACGTTGCCGCGATGACCATTGATACCAAAAGCGCCCCCCATCACTACCACCTGTTTCACCAGTGAAACAATCTCGGGCGCCTGCTGCAGTGCCAGCGCCAGATTGGTCAGGGGCCCGATGGTGACGAGAGTGATCTCCCCCGGCGCCGCTTTGACCGCCTCGACAATGTACTGCCATGCGGGACGGGGATCGGGCGCAATAGTCACCTCTCCCGCCTCCAGGTCACCAAAGCCACTCGGGCCGTGAACTATGGTGGTGGGGCCGACCGGTTCGCGCAGCAGCGGGGCGGCAGCGCCTTTGGCCACATCCGCTTTCATGCCGTACTTCTGCTTGAGCCAGAGGGCGTTGCGGGTGCCATTGGCGATGGTGGCGTTGCCAAAAACGGTGGTGATGGCGAGCAGCTCAATGGCGGGGTGAGCCTCGGCAAAGAGGATGGCCATGGCATCGTCGATGCCCGGATCGGTGTCGAGAATAATCTTGTGAGTCTGGATCTTGTCAGTCATATGACCTCCCTGCAGCGACAAAAGGGGGAGTCTACCGGGCTCACCGCCCTTTATCCCGGCAGGGGATCACACCCTGAACCTTTGCCCGCCCTTTCCTGCATCACATCCACAATCCCCGCTACAAAAAATGGCGCGGCCACTTGGGGCCGCGCCATGACGATTCATTATCTCATTGTGCAGGAACCAGGTTCCCGCCGCTCAGCGTTTACGGTGCCAACGCGGCGAGGTGGACTTCTCTCCCCAGGGGGTCACGCAGGGGAGCAGAGCCCCTTCAATCACCGCATCGCAGCTGGCCAGCGCCTCGGCAATCTTCTGATGCAGCACCCGCAACACCTTGCCTTCGTGCTCGGCCAGCGAGTGGCCGGCGGCAAAGAACTCCGGCTGATACTGCAGCGCCAGCTTCTGGGCAAATTCGTAAGTGTTGAAGCAATCCGGCATCCGCTCAACCACATCTTCAAGCCGGGTCAACAAGCTGTTCAATTCCCTGGTCATAGTGCTCCCTCCGTGCATGTGAATAGCCAAAAACTACCTCTTATTGGATAAGCCACCAACGAGCAAACCACAAAAGTGTGGGGAGGAACACAGTTCTCTCTTGCGTCCAGCCGCCGGTGACAGGGGCAGATGATGCCAGCTTTACACTTGCGCAACAAACGACTAGATTTAGACCGACCAATCAGTCGGTTATTTTTCAGACGGAGAAGAACATGGGAGTCGCACCGTATCAGCACAGTCCGGAGGATATCCTCGCCATCAAGCTGGCCCTGCCCGAGCAGCTGGAGCGGCTCAAACGGGCGAGTCGGGAACACCCGATGCCGACGCTGGCCGAGCGGCGAACCCAGCTGACCAAGCTCAAGCGGGCGCTGCTGGCTCACAAGGAGCAGCTCTGCACGGCGCTGGCGCAGGATTATGGCCAGCGCAGCCACTACGACAGCCAGATCGCCGACATTCTCCCCTGCATCATGCAGATCAACTACACCCAGAAGCGGCTCAAGCGCTGGATGCAGCCCCATCGTCGCCATGCCGGTCTGCTGCTCGCCCCCGCCAAAGTGGAGGTACACTTCCAGCCGCTCGGGGTGGTCGGCATCATAGTGCCGTGGAACTTTCCGGTGATGCTGAGCCTTGGCCCCCTCATCACCGCCATCGCGGCAGGGAACCGGGCGATGCTGAAACTCTCCGAGTTCACTCCCCATACTAACGCCGTGCTGCGTACCCTGCTCACCACCACCTTCAACGAGGACGAGATCGCCGTCATCGAGGGGGATGCCCAGATGGCGGCCGCATTCAGCTCGCTCCCCTTCGATCACCTTCTGTTCACCGGCTCCACCATGGTTGGCAAGCTGGTGATGGCCGCCGCCGCGCCCCAGCTCACCCCGCTCACCCTTGAGCTGGGCGGCAAGAGCCCTTGCCTCATCGCCCCCGATATGCCGGTTGAGACCGCCATCGAGCGGATGATCTTCGGCAAGAGCCTCAACGCCGGCCAGATCTGCGTTGCCCCCGACTATGTGCTGCTGCCCCGCAGCGAGGTGGAGAACTTTATCGCCGCCTATCGCAACCACTTTGCCAAGCTCTACCCTGCCGGGCTCGCCAGCCCCGACTACGGCGCCATCATCAACGATCGCCAGTATCAGCGGCTGGTCAGCTGGCTTGATGAGGCCAAACTGGCGGGTGCCCAGCTCCACCCCTGCGCCACTCCGGCGCGGGATGATCAGCGCCGCCTTCTGGCCCCGCATCTGCTGACCGGGGTGCCGGGCCACTGTCAGGTGATACAGCAGGAGATCTTCGGCCCGCTGCTGCCGCTTATCCCCTACGACACCCTGGAGGAGGCGCTCGCCTATATCGCCGAGCGTCCCCGCCCGCTGGCTCTCTACCTGATGAGCTTCGATCCCGGGCTGCAGGCGCGGGTGACCCGGGAGACCCACTCCGGCGGCATGGCCATCAACGAGAGTCTATTTCAGGTGGCAGCCGATGATGTGCCGTTTGGCGGCATCGGCGCCTCCGGCATGGGCCACTACCACGGGCACGAGGGCTTTCTCACCTTCTCCAAGGCGAAAACCGTGCTGACCCGCGGCAAGTTCACCACCGGCTCCCTGATCCATCCGCCCTACAACAGCTGGATCCAGAAGCTGATGATGGCTTTCTTCCTGCGCTGACGGAGCCCACCATGACCGACAAGCGCCGCCAAATTCTGGATGCCGCCCTCGCCCTCTGCGCCGAAGATGGTCTGCAGGGGGCCGCCACCGCCCGTATTGCCAAGGCGGCCGGGGTCGCCAACGGCACCCTGTTCCACCACTTTCCGAGCAAGGAGGCACTCATCCTCCAGCTCTATCAGGATGTGAAGACCCGGATGGGCGCTGCCATCTGCGAAGCCGATCCCGAGCTGGCACTGCGCGAGCAGATCCACCACTACTGGCAGCAGGCGATGAGCTGGATGCTGGCCCACCCCAACGAGCTCAAATTCGTGCTGGGTTTCTTTCACTCTCCCCTGCTGGCCCGCCCGGCCCGCAGCCAGATCTTGAATGACACTCTGCGCTTTCTGCCCGCTCTGCTGGTAAAGGGGCAGGCCAGCGGCGAGCTGATGCAGGCCCCCGCGCCGCTATTGCTGGAGGTGTGTCAGGGGCAGTTCCTCGCCTGCGCATCACTCTTTGTCGATCAACCCGAGCTTGGGCAGGATGCCCACTGGCAAGCCAGTGCCTTTGCCCTCTTCTGGTCAGCCATCTCAGGAGCCAACCCCTATGACAACTCCGACCGTTGAATCTCTGGCCGCACTGGGCCGCCGCCTCTGGATCACCACTCTGCTCTGGGTGGTGGGCCGAACTCTCTGCCGCGCCGCCCGTATCGACGAGGCGGTGCGCCGCGAACTGGCCCCCTTGCCGGATGGCCTGACCATTCGCCTTGAGGTGGGGGGGCTTGATTACGCCATGAACATGCATAAGGAAGGAGGGCGCTGGTATCCCGGTGCGCCGGCTGCCCCCCATGCCACCATCCATCCGCTGCGGGTGCGCTTCAAGCACCCCAATATCGCGTTTCGCGCCCTGAGCTTTCGGCTCGGGGTCAATCAGGCGTTCAGTGAAAACCGGCTGCTGGTGGAGGGGGACCTGACCACCGCCATGCATCTGGTGCGGGGGCTTGAGCAGTTGCAGTCCCTGATCCTGCCTGCCTTTATCGCGCGGCCGCTGCTGCGCCACTATCCGGCCCAGCGCAACAAGCTTGGCCGTGCCTGCAACATCTATCTGGGTCTGGTAACCGGCTGAGCGCAAGGAGCCTTGATATGAGCCGCTATTACGATTTTTTCTGTCCGGTCAAACTGCTGGCCGGTGAACAGGCGCTGGAGCAGCTGGCCAGCGAGCTGGCAAGCCTTGGAGCTCGCCGCCCCCTGCTGCTGACCGACAAGGGGGTCAATGCCACCGGTCTTGCCACCCTGCTGGCCAATGTACTGGCCGAGGGGGAGCTACCGGTCGCCGCCATCTGGGACGAGATCCCGGCCGACTCCTCCACTGCGGTGGTGGAGCGGATCGCCAAGCGCTACGCCGAGCTCAACTGTGACAGTCTGGTGGCGCTGGGGGGCGGCTCGGTCATCGACACCGCCAAGGCGGCAAATATCCTGGCATCCATGGGCGGTGAACACCTGCTCGACTACTCGGGCGCGGGCTGCCTGACCCGCCCCCTCAAACCGCTGGCGGTGGTGCCCACCACGGCGGGCACCGGTTCCGAGGTAACGCTGGTGGCGGTGATCAAGGATGAGGCGAGCGGGCGCAAGGTGCCCTTCACCTCCCCCTTCCTGCTGCCACAGCTGGCGGTGCTCGACCCCCGTCTGACTCAGGGACTGCCCCTCAACATCACCGCCGCTACCGCCATGGATGCCATGACCCATGCCATCGAGGCCTTTATCGGCACCGCCAAAAACCCGGTGAGCGATGCGCTGGCCCTGATGGCGGTAGAGAAGATCGCCAATGCCCTGCCTCTCATCCTCAAGGATCCGCAAAACAAGCAGTTGCGGCTGCAATTGGCCGAAGGTTCCACACTGGCGGGCATGGCCTTCTCCAACTCCATGGTGGGGCTGGTGCATGCCCTCGGCCATAGTCTGGGGGCACGCTGCCATCTGCCCCACGGCCTGTGCATGAACCTCTTCCTGCCTACCGTGCTCGACTACAACCGCCCCGAGGTGGATGGCGAGCTGTCCCGCCTGCTGCTGCCGCTGGTGGGAGCCGAGCGCTTTGCTGCCACCCCGGCCCACCTGCGGGCCGAGGCGACCATCACCGCCATCCGTACCCTGCGCGATACCCTCTGGCAGGCGGTCAAGCTGCCGCGCACCATGAGCGAGGCGGGGGTGAGCGATCGTTCGCTGCTCGGGGAGATACGGGATCTGGCGGTCAACGACGGTGCCATGCTGTTCAATCGCAAGGATGCCGACCGTGAGCAGTTGCTCACTCTGCTGGAGCGTGCCTGGGCCTGAATCACACCGACAAAAGATACCCGGCAAAGCGCCGGGTATCTTTTGAGCAGGATCCCGATATGACGCAGAGAGGAAGCATCAGGGGAGGATATTGACCCCATGCTGCCGTTATCTGTTCTATACCTTGGCTAACAGTTATTGTGCAGACAGCCATCTTCATGCCAGAGGTGCCCACCATGAGCGACATCATTCATCAGGCCAACCAGCAGCAATTCATCTGTATGGTGGAGGGGAAGGAGTCGAGATTGCGCTACCGGCGCCTCGATGCCAAGACCATCGATGCCTACAGCACCTTTGTACCGCCCGAGTTGCGGGTGCAGGGGATTGCCGATCAGCTGGCCCGCGCCCTCTTCAACTGGACTCAGGCAGAGGGGCTCACTATAGTGCCCAGCTGCAGTTACATTGACGTCTGGTTACGCCGAAATGCCAATAGTTGAGCCATTAGATCCCAAGCAAGAACACGCCTTCCAAGCCAAAACCGAAGCGCTGCTGCGGGCCGATCCGCAGCGGATGGCCTGCCTGCAGGCAGCCGCCGAGCTCAATCTGCCCGACTGGGCGCTGGGGGCCGGCTTTATCCGCAACCTCATCTGGGATCATCTGCATCACAAAGCAACCCCTACCCCGCTCAACGATATCGACCTTATTTACCTCGATAGCAGCGACCCGCAAGGGCTGGCCGAAGCGGAGCACGAAGCCTGGCTCGCCAAACGGCTGCCCGGCCAGCAGTGGGAGGTGCGCAATCAGGCCCGCATGCACACTCGCCAGCTGGTAGCGCCATTTGCCAGCAGCCTTGAGGCGCTCAGCCACTGGGTCGAGGTGCCCACCTGCATCGGCGTGCGCCTGACCCAAGATGGCGAGTTCGAGTGGCTTGCCCCCTACGGCTTTGCCATCAACTGGTCGCTGCAAGTGAGTGCCAACCCCAGATGCCGCCAGGACAAACAGATCTTCACCCAGCGCATCAAGGAGAAGCAGTGGCAGACCCTCTGGCCTGACCTTCAGGTAAACTGGCCATAACCTGATTGCAATCTTTCGATAACCTTGGGCACACTAGGGTAAAAGCTGGTTGTAACTCAATGGGTTAAATAATGCGCGACTTCTTCTCTCTCGAACGCTGGCTGCCGGGTCTCGCTGCCCTGCTGCAATACCAGCGCGCCTGGTTGATGCCTGACCTTCGCGCTGGACTCTCGGTCGCTGCGGTGGCCCTGCCCGTGGCCATTGCCTATGCCGAGCTCGCCGGGGTCGGCGCCATCGTCGGCCTCTACTCCTGCATCCTGCCCATGCTGGTCTATGCCCTGTTCGGTACCTCCCGCCAGCTGATCGTCGGCCCCGATGCCGCCACCTGTGCGGTCATCGCCGCCGTAGTGACACCGCTGGCCGCTGGCGACCCAACCCGCCACTGGCAGCTGGTGATGACCATGACTGCCATGACCGGTTTCTGGTGTCTGATTGCCAGCCGCTTCAAGCTGGGGGTGCTGGCCGACTTTCTCTCCCGCCCGATCCTGATGGGGCTGCTCAACGGCGTGGCCATCACCATCATGGTGGGCCAGCTCTCCAAGATCTTCGGCTTCACCTTCAGCGAGCGCTATCTCATCGAGCGGATCGCCAACGGCACCACCTACATCACCCAGACCCATCTGCCGACCCTGGCAATGAGTCTGGTGGCACTGGCTACCCTGCTGCTGGCCAAACGCTTCCGGCCAGCCTGGCCCTCCTCCATGGTGGCGATGGTGATCACCGCCGCACTGGTGTGGGCGCTCAACCTCGGTCAGTACCATATAGCTACCCTCGGCAAGGTGGGCTCTGGCCTGCCCGCCTTCCAGATGCCGGAATTTCCCCCGGGACTGATGCGGGAGCTGGTGTTGCCGGCCCTCAACCTCGCCATGGTGAGCTTCGTCTCCATGATGCTGACTGCCCGCAGCTTTGCCGCCAAGAACGGCTATGAAATCGATGCGGACAAGGAGTTCCGGGCGCTCGGCATGGCCAACCTCGCCTCGGCCATCTCCCAGGGCTTTGCCATCAGCGGCGCGGATTCGCGCACCGCGGTCAACGACGCCAACGGCGGCAAGAGCCAGCTGGTCTCCATCATCGCCGCCGGGGTGATCGCCCTCATCACCTTCTACCTGACGGCGCCGCTGCAATACATTCCGACCGCGGCCCTCGGGGTGGTGCTGGTGATGGCATCCCTGTCGCTCACCGACTTTCGCGGCCTCTGGGCACTGCGCCACTCCGACCGCGCCGCCTTCTGGCTGGCGCTGGTCACCTTTATCAGCGTGCTCACCATGGGAGTGATCCCGGGGATCACCCTTGCCGTGTTGCTGGGGCTGTTCCAGTTCCTGCGCAATGTGATGCGCCCCACCGACCAGCTGCTCGGCATGGATGACGAAGGGGTGGTGCGCACCCTGGGGGACAACGAGCAGGCCAAGGCGATCCCGGGCATTCTGGTCTATCGCTTCAACTCGCCGCTCACCTACTTCAACGCCCCCTACTTCAAGCGGCGAGTCATGGCCCTGCTGGTGCAGGATCCCCACAATCCCAAGTGTCTGGTGATCGATGCCGTCGCCTGCTTTACCCATCAGGACATCAGCGTGATGAGCATGGTGGGAGAGCTGCACAAGGATCTGAAACGACGCGGCATTCATATGGTGATGGCGGGACGCCACGGCCAGATGACCCACTGGCTCAAGCAGGCTGGCGTGCGGGTGGGTGACGAGGGGATCATCCTCTGCCCCGACATGTATCAGGCGCTGCGCATGACCCGCTGCTACCGCGAGCCGGTGTTCAGGGATGACGATGTGGTCGAAAGCACCACGGATGTCATCCTCTCCCGCTGGCCACAGGATGATGCCCTGCCCGACTCGGCGCGTCTTACCCTCCCCTGCGAGCAGGAGGCGGGCACCACGCCGGCCTGATCCTCCAGCCTGTGCCTCTGGCCGGAGAGTCTCCGGCCAAGGATTGCACCCGCTCCGCGCTTGGTGTTAAATGCCCGACCAGATGGCACCAGATCGTGCCATCCCAGCTGTTGGACATGCCATGCAAACTCAATCCCACGCAGGCCCGGGCACGCTCTTTGCGCTGACCTGGCCGCTCTTTATCGATCTCGCCCTCCACTTTCTGACTGGCGCTCTCAACACCTTCATGGTGGGACATGTCTCCTATCAGGGGGTCGCGGCACTGGCGGTCGGCAATCAGGTGTTCGATCTGGCCATCACCCTGTTCAGCTTCGTCAGTATCGGTACCAGCGTGGTGATCACCCAGTATCTGGGGGCAGGTGACAGGGAGCGCAGCCGAGTGGTGATCCACACCGCCATCGGCTTCAACCTGCTGATCGGTCTGGTGGCGGCAGTCGGCGTGATGGCCGGTGCCAGCACCATGCTGGCGCTGATGAACCTGCCAGCCAACCTGATGAGCGATGGCACCCTCTACTTGCAGATCATCGGTCTCTGCCTGCTGCCGGAAGCTGCGGCGCTCTGTCTGGCGGCGACGCTGCGCGCCCACGGCCATACCCGTCAGGCGATGTATGTGACTCTCATCGTCAACCTCATCACCTTTGTCGGCAACCTGCTGCTGCTCTACGGCTGGTTTGGCCTGCCCCAAATGGGCGTGGCCGGGGTTGCCATCAGCACAGTGGCTGGCCGTCTGGTGGGCGTGGTGATGCTGGTCTGGCTGGTCGCCCGCAAAACCGGCATTCACCTCAAGATCCGCGACATCGTTCACCCCAGCCGAGAGATGCTGGGCAAAGTGCTCCATATCGGCCTGCCTGCCGCCGGCGAGAACCTCTCCTGGATGCTGCAGTTCATGGTAGTGACCGCTTTTGTCGGTCTGCTGGGGGACAAGGCGCTGGCAACCCAGTCCTACTTCTTCCAGATCTGCCTGTTCATCCTGCTGTTTGGCCTCTCCATCGGTCTTGGCAACGAGATCATCATCGGCCATCTGGCGGGCGCCAAACAGTTTGACCGTGCCTATCAACAGCTGCTCAAGAGCCTCAAGCTCGGGCTCGCGGTCACCTGCGTCATCGCCGTGGCGGCGGCACTTAATGGCCGCACCATCATCAGCCTCTTTACCGATGACCCCGACATCATCACCCAGGTGGCGCAGCTCTTTCTCATCAGCCTCATCCTCGAGCCAGGCCGCACCTTCAATCTGGTGGTGATCAACGCCCTGCGCGCAACGGGTGATGCCCGCTTCCCCCTCTACATGGCACTGCTCTCCATGTGGGGAATTGCCGTACCCCTTTCCTATTTCCTTGGTATCATGCAGGGCTATGGACTGGTAGGCATCTGGCTGGCGCTCGCCTGCGACGAGTGGGTTCGCGGTCTGGCCATGTTCTGGCGCTGGCGCAGTCGTCGCTGGCAAAACAAAATCCTAGTTGAAACATAAGCGGAATCAGAATGAAGAAAATCGGACTCTTGCTGACTGCCCTGCTGCTCAGCCCTCTGGCCATGGCGCAAACCGCGCCCGCAGCCCCCAAGACTCAAGCCACCATGACCTGGTATGTGGCCCCTATCGTCATCGATGAGAGCAGCGAGGCCCAGAAGGCGCTGACCAAGGATTTCATGGCCCAGATGATCAAGACCATCAAGATCAACGAGTACCAGACCGGCAAAGCGGTGGGCAACACCAAAAATCCCAAGTGGCTGATCCGTACCAAGCTGATCCCCGCCAGCAGCGAACCGCTGGTCGGCAAGAAGCACCCGCAGGGGCTCACCTACGGCAAGGGCAACCCGACTCAGGAGATCATCGGTGAGCTGCTGATGAACGGCACTCTGGTGGCTCACATCGGGCAGGGCTGGCGTGAGCCGATTGTTGCCAATACCCCGGTGGCCGAACGCCTCTCGGTAGCCAACTACCGTTACGCCGTTGGCGATCAGGCCAAGTCGCCTGATCTCGAAGAGCTGGCCGCCCAGATCGGTTTCGAAGCGGGCAAGGTTATCCATCGCGACGGCAAGCCATTGCCGGAAAAGAAAAAGAAGAAAGATCAGACTGACAAGGATAAGGGGTGATTCCCCTCATCACTGAAAAGGGGCCACAAGGCCCCTTTTTGCTCTCTGCCGCTCACCGGCATCATGCCAATGATGTGATCCGAGCCACGTTTTGGCCCATGCCTTGGATTGAAAACTCATTTATTCCGAATCAATTCAATGCCTTAAAAATAGCCTTTCAAGTATATCCAATCATTGCCCCTAAATTCGATCACGATCACGTTTATCACCGTCGCTAAGGGGTAGCTTGGTCTTACAGGCACAATCAAACGAAACCAAGGAGGCTCCATTACATGTTCCCAGAGTACAGAGAACTCATCTCGAGACTGAAGAGCAGTGATGTCCATTTCCAGAAGAAGTTTGACTTGCACAACGACCTGGATGAGGAGATTAGGAAGCTGGAAAAGCATCACGCCAGTGACTACAGCTCCGAGGTGAAGGATCTGAAAAAACAGAAACTTAAACTGAAAGAGGAGATATACGAGATCCTCAAGCAACATCCACAATAGATGCCTCGACGAATATCAGGATAAGCAACTTATCCTTCAGCCCGGCCAGAGAGCCGGGCTTTTCATTACCCCCTCAACCTCACTCCATGCCAAGAAATAGCAATCAAATGGCTCCTACTGCTGGCGACGGTTTCGCCAACCCCTCTGCACGCTCGCAAAAATGGCTGACAAAACTGGACGGAGCAGAGGTCATGGCTAAGATAGGGGCTCTTGATATCGCGATTTGCTAGGGAGTAGGAAATGGAGTTAGTACTTGGCCCGCTGGAGGCCCGTGTCATCGGGTGCCTGATTGAAAAAGAGATCTGCACCCCGGATCAATATCCCCTCTCCCTCAATGCACTGGTCAATGCCTGCAACCAGAAGAGCAACCGCGAGCCGGTACTGGAGCTTGCCGAGCTCGACATCCGCGCCGTGGTTGACGAGCTGATCCGCCGGCGACTGGTGGTCAATACCGCCGGGTTCAACGCCCGGGTGCCCCGCTATCAACACAGATTCTGCAACACCGAATTTGGCGAACTCAAATTCAGCGCTCAAGAGCTCGGCATCATCTGCGAGCTGCTGCTGCGTGGCCCGCAAACCCCGGGGGAACTGCGCTCGCGCACCAATCGACTGTGCAGCTTTGATGACGTAACCGAAGTGGATGCGGTGCTGACCCAGCTCATCGAACGCGGCCCCTATGTGGTCAAACTGCCCCGTGAACCGGGCAAGCGCGAGTCCCGCTACGCCCACCTCTTTAGCGGTGAAGTGGATATTCAGGCGATGATGGAAGCCGCTCCGGCAGCAGCCTACGCCTCTCCTGCGGCGGATCGCCTGAGCGAGCTGGAGCAGGAGGTGAGCGAACTCAAGAGCCGTCTCGCCGCCATGGAAGCCCGGCTGGCGGCGCTGGATGGTCAGGGCTGATCTCTGCCACGCCAACTCTCTATTTATCAGGGAGCTGGGGCCAATCCCCCCGGCTCCCTCTGTTTTTTCATGCTGAGGAAGTGCCCGTGATCACCCTGATCAAAGAGTCTGACCACCAGAAGATGCCCTGGAAAAACAAGCAGGGCACCACAGCCCAGATCCTCATCTCCCCCAAGGGAGCGAGCCTCGACAAGCTCGACTTTGACTACCGGCTCAGCTCCGCCCCCATCAAGGAGGCCGGCCGCTTCTCTACTTTCCCGGGTTATCAGCGCATTCTGCTGCCGGTGAGCGGCGCCGGCTTCGTACTGAACGGCCACCCCTACGCCACCTTTGAAGCGGCCCATTTTGGCGGTGACGAGGAGACCCACTGCGAACTGCTGAAAAAAGAGGTGACCGACCTCGGCCTTATCTACCACCCGGACAGGATTACCGCCAACGTGCGGGTATTGAACCTCCCCTTCCCCCTGACCCTTACCCTCGAGCCAGAGAAAACCTACCTCTGCCATCTGTTGAGCGGCCAGCTCACGGTGCAGGGGCAAGTAGTCGCTATCAACGAGACGCTGGTGGTGAGTGGCGAGGAGAGCATTCACTTCGACTGCCAGAAGAAGAGCACCATTGCCTTCTTTACCCTGCAAGGGAAGTAGCGGCGGGACAGCAAAAGAGCATGAAAAAGCCGGGCTATCCCGGCTTTTTCTATTCAGGCGCCCGGCGCGATGCCGGTCATAGCCTTAGTTCACCTTGAAGGTGCCCTTCATCATGGCAAAGTGGCCAGGGAAGGAGCAGAAGAAGGTGAGATCCTTGCCGGCCAGACCGTCGGTCTTGAAGGTCACGCTGGTGCTCTCGCCACCGCCAATCAGCTTGGTGTGAGCCAATACGCGGGGGTCATCCTTGGGCAAATAGTTGTTCTCGGCACCAGCGCTCATCCCGGCGGTCGCCACGGCCTGATAGTCGGCAGTAGTGGCCAGCACCCAGTTGTGGCCCATGCCGGTAACCGGCAGTTTACCGGTGTGGTTCAGGGTGACGGTTACCTCTTTGCAAGTCGCAGGTACGCTCATCTCCTTGAGGTTGTACTGCATGGCATCATTGCCCTCGATGACCAATGCGCACTCATCGGCCAGTACCGGGGCAGCCAGGGTACTCAGAAACAGCAGGGTAATCGCCTTTTTCATTATCTTCTCCTTTGATTGGCAATGAATGGCAACAGGTTTGCGCAACACTTCTTCAAGAATGGCCGCAAAGATGCTGTCAAAATCGACCTTTATTTTACTCGCCTGTATTCAATCGGCTATGAATTTAGCCCGAAGCTGTGGGCCAGCTCACCAGAATAAGCAAAGTCTGTTTAATTTTTTCCACCATTTTCTCCGGGCGGGGCTCGCCCGTCGCCAGCCCCTTGGCTAAGCTAGCGCCCCGACCAGCCCTTCGCCAACAAGAGACCTGCTGATGATGGCCATAACCCCCGCTACCGCCCTGCGCTGCCTGCTGCTGACCCTGCTGCTGGCGCTCACCGGCTGCCAACCCCTGCCCCCGGCCCAAACCCGCATTCAGGGCAAAACCATGGGCACCTACTATGTGGTCACCCTGAGCGATCCCTTCCCCGGTGGCGAACCCGCGCTCAAGAGCGAGGTGGAGAACCTGCTGGCCAGGATGAACAGCGAGATCTCCACCTATGACCCCGACTCGCTCATCTCCCGCTTCAATCAGGGGCCAGCCAACACGCCGTTCGTCATCCCCGCAGCCATGGCCAAAATCGTCCGGCAGGGGATCGATGCGGGTCACCTGACCAATGGCAAACTTGACGTCACGGTCGGGCCGCTGGTCAATCTGTGGGGCTTTGGCCCGGACAAGCGCCCCGTCAAACGGCCAGATGAGGCAGCCATCGCCGCCGCCCGCCACAAGGTGGGCATCGACAAGCTGACCCTGACGCCACAGGGGGATCACTTCCTGCTTGAGAAGTCTATCCCGGAGCTCTATCTCGACCTATCCACCCTGGGTGAAGGGGCTGCCTCGGATGAAATCGCCGCCCTGCTCGAGAGCAAGGGGGTCAACAACTACCTCATCGAGGTGGCGGGCGCAGTGCGCAGCAAGGGTCACAACAGCAAGGGCTCGCCGTGGCGAGTCGCCATCGTCGAGCCCTCCGATCAGCCGGGTGCCTTCTCCGACATCGTCATTCCCAACGGCATGGCACTCAGCACTGCCGGCAGCTATCGCAACTACTACGAGCTCGATGGCCAGCGCTACTCCCATATCATCGACCCCGCTACCGGCCAGCCCATCACCCATAAGCTGGTCTCGGCAAGCGTCATCACCCCCACTGCGCTGGAGGCCGATGCCCTCGATACCGCCCTGATGGTGATGGGCCCCACTGAGGCGATGGCTTTTGCCAAGGAGCACAAGCTTGCGGTCTATCTCATCGTCAAAACCGACAAGGGATTCGAGGCCATCCACACGCCCCAATTTGCCCCCTATCTGGCAGAGAAGAAAAGATAAAAAGAGAGGGCCCACAACCGGGCCCTCTCTGTTTCCCAACGTTTCTCCCGCGACGACAGCAGAGCAAGGTATACAAACGGCAACTTGGCCAATTGCCTCTTCAGCCGCTTTGGTGGCACACTTTCCCCATCAGCCCGTAGCGCCTCGACCAGACAGATGCAGATACCGGATACCGAGCCCGAAAAGAAAAGCCCAGCCAAGCCCCAGCGCATTCTGATGGTCAACGAGCAACGCTCGTTTCAGGTCATGATGAAGGCGATGCTGATCAATATCGGCATCAGCAACATCACCTTCTCCAACAGCGCCGAGGATGCGCGCCGTCGCTGCCAGAAGGGCAGTTTTGACATCTATCTCATCGATTACGATCTCGGGGTCGGCGAGAATGGCCGCCAGCTGCTGGAGAGCCTGCGGGATCAGCATCTGGTTCCTCCCCAAAGCGTGGTGATCATGGTGAGCGGCGACAGCTCCCGCGCCATGGTGCTGAGCGCGCTGGAAGCCGAGCCCGACGAATACCTGATGAAGCCCTTCTCCCAGGAGCAGTTCTCGTTTCGCATCAAACGGGCCCTCGCCCGCCGTCAGGCACTCGCCAGCGTTTTTAGCGCCATGGCGGAGGATGACCTGCCCGCGCTGATTACCGCCTGTGCCGAGCGGGCCGATAAGGTTCCACGCTATGCCAACTACTGCCGCTGCCTGCAGGCCGATACCCATCTCAAGCTGGGGCAGGCTCAGGAGGCGCGCTCCCTGATGCGCCAGCTGCTGGCCGGGCAGGAGAACAGCTGGGCCCGCCTGACGCTGGGCAAGGCGTGCAACACTCTGGGGCTCCATGAAGAGGCGGTCAGCCACCTGCAGGCGACCCTGAAGAATACCCCTCTGATGGTGGAGGCTTACCGCTGGCTGGCAGAGTCCCAGCTCGCTCTTGGCAACGATGAGGTAGCCCAGCAAGAGCTCAAGCGGGCCGTCGACATCTCGCCCCAGTCAGTCCAGCTGGCTCGCCGACTGGCCGAGGTGTGCCTGCTGCGCCACGATTACGCTCAGGCCAAGGATGTACTGCTCTCTCTCATCGACCTGTCGCGCAACTCGATTCACCGCACCCCCCACTATCTGGGGGCCTATATCCAGACCCTGACCCTCTATGCCCTCAACAGCAACGACAGCTACCACATCGCCAACCTGCAAAAGCAGGTCAACTCGGCCCTGTCGCGCATCCGCGATTCGCTGATGATGTCGGAGTTCAACTACCCGGTGTTCGAGCAGATCTGTCAGGCGCGGGTGCAGATTGCGCTGGGGGAGCTGCTCAAGGGCAAGAAGATGCTCTATCGCGCCAACCAGAACTGGCTCGACGAACCGGCCACCATGCCCCCGACCCTGCTCGGGGAGACCATCCTCGCCCTCTATCAACTCGGCGAGTTCGAATATGCCGAGAGTCTGCAAAGCCTGCTGGCCGAGGATGAGGATCACCTGCTCACCACCTGTATTCAGGCGACCCGGGATGACAAGACAGTGCTCGAGCGCCGTCAGCGCTACCAGCAGCTCAACGAACTGGGCATCAAGGCCTATCAGGCGGGCGAGCTGGAACAGGCGCTCGGTCACTTTCGCGAGGCGCTGCGCCGGGCCCCAGCCAACACCGGTGCCGCCCTCAACAAAATTCAGGTGTTGCTGCAACTGATGCAGAAAAACCGCAAGAGCCCGGAGTTTGGTACCGAGTGCAAGGACACTCTGGACATGCTCGACGGCATCCCCCTCAACCCCGCCCAGCAGGATCGTTTTCGCAAGCTGCGTCAGGAGTTCAACCAGTTCAGCTGACCCCGTACTCCCCTTGGGGCACCTATGCTGAAACCAGACTGGCAGCAGAGGGGGAACAAGGATGGCGATATGTCGTTATCTGGTGGCCGATGGCCGCCACTGCAACGAGGAGGCTGGCGAGCACGATCTCTGCCACTGGCACGACCCGCATACCAATAAACAGGATCCCCACACCGCAGAGGCGCTTGAGCAGTATGTCCGCGCTGGCGGCCTCTGCCACGGCTTGCAGCTGGTCCGCGCCAATCTGGCCGGTCTCAATCTGGTCAACAAGGGGTCCAAACAGGGATTTTTGCTGGAGCAGTGCAACCTCTATCGCGCCAACCTGCGGGGTGGTCACCTCTATGGTCTGCGCATGAAGGGGGGCAGCCTGATGAAGGCCGATCTCAGCGATGCCAACCTGCACTGCGCCATCCTCGACGACGTCAACCTGCTCGGTATTCGCTGGCACAATACCCGGCTCGACAACATGCAGACCGGCAAGCGGGTGATGCAGGATCGCAAGGGGCGCCGCGAGCGGGATCCCGAGCAGGCCAGAGTCTGGTTCAAGGAGGCCGAAGAGACCTACCGGGATCTGCGCAAAGCCTCCGAGGCGCAGGGGATCTTCACCATGTCCGGCAACTATATCCAGCAGGAGCTCACCATGCGCCGGCTGCAACTGCCGTTCTGGTCGAGCCAGCGTTTCACCTCCTGGATAGTCGATCTCTTCTGCGGTTACGGTGAAGCCCCGATGCGGGTGGTGCTCTTCTCCCTGCTGCTCATCTTTATCTGCAGCATCTTCTACTTCTTCTTTGGCCTGAGCTTCAACGGCAATCATCTCGCCTATCACCCGGGCGCCCCCTTCGAGCAGAACGCCATCTTTCTGCTGGAGTGCCTCTACTACAGCGTGGTCACCTTCACCACCCTGGGCTACGGCGACTTCACCCCCATCGGCCTCTCGCGCCTCTTTGCCGCCTTCGAGGCCTTCACCGGCAGCTTCACGCTGGCGTTGTTTGTGGTGGTGTTTGTCAAGAAGATGACTCGCTGACGTCTCTCCCTGCCAAGCGGGCCGGCCACTGGCGCAGGCCCGCGCCCCGAACTTGCATCCACCGCCGATTCCTAGTCCAATAGCGACTTATAAAAATGACATGAGCATCCCGGACATGAAGATCATCTCTTTCAATATCAACGGCCTGCGCGCCCGCCTGCACCAACTGCAAGCCATCATCGACAAGCACCAGCCCGATGTGATCGGCCTGCAGGAGATCAAGGTGCACGATGAAGCCTTCCCGCTGGCCGATGTGGAGGCCATGGGTTATCACGTGGAGTTTCACGGCCAGAAGGCCCACTACGGGGTGGCCATCATGAGCAAGCAGAAGCCGGTCAAGGTGGAGAAAGGCTTCCCCACCGATGATGAAGAGGCCCAGCGCCGGATGATCATGGCCACCTTCGAGCGCGAAGACGGTTCCCTCATCAAGGTGATGAACGGCTACTTCCCGCAGGGTGAAAGTCAGGATCACGAAACCAAGTTCCCGGCCAAGCAGAAGTTCTACGAGGACCTGCAGCACTACCTCGAGACCAACCACACCCCGGATGACCAGCTGGTGCTGATCGGGGATATGAATATCTCCCCCACCGATCTCGACATCGGCATCGGCGAAGCCAATCGCAAGCGCTGGCTGCGGGATGGCAAGTGCTCCTTCCTGCCCATCGAGCGTGAATGGATGGAGCGCCTGAAAGGGTTCGGCCTGACCGACACCTTCCGCGCCGCCAACCCCACCGAGTGCGAGCGCTTCTCCTGGTTTGACTACCGCTCCAAGGGTTTTGACGAGAACCGGGGCCTGCGCATCGACCTCATCATGGCCTCCGATGCTCTCAAGGACAAGGTGACCGAGACCGGCATCGACTACGAGCTGCGCGGTATCGAGAAACCCTCCGACCACGCCCCCATCTGGGCCTGCTTCGCCTGATGTGGCGCCTGATGCCGCAATGATATCGCCAATCTGTGAAGCGGCTCGCGGTTGCCTGCGATAAAAGGGCGTAAACAGCCTATCCAGACAAGGTGCCTCAGGGCACCTTCTTTTTGCAGCAAGGAGTGCCAGCAGTGACCCCAACTCACCTTCCTCTCTCCCCCGCCCGTTTTCTGGCCCTGCGCCTGCTGCCGGGGGAGGATCTTATCGCCGGATTGCGCGCCCAAATGGCCCGACACGGCCTGCAGGCGGCCTGGATCGCCGGGGCGGTCGGCAGCCTGACCCACGCCAACCTGCGCTATGCCGCCCAGCCCGATGGCACCCTGCTGGAGGGGGCCTTCGAGGTGATCGCCCTTGGCGGCACCCTGGATCCGGAGTGCGAACACCTGCATCTCTCCATCTCTGACGAGCAGGGATTGATGCGCGGCGGCCACGTGCTGCCCGGTTGCCGGGTGCGCACCACCCTCGAACTGGTAGTCGGAGAGCTGGAGGCGTACCGTTTTGGCCGTGCCCCCTGCCCCCAATCCGGTTATGAAGAGCTGCTCATTACCCCCAGAACCTTGTGAGGATCACTATGTCCGTCAGTAAACTCTCCAGCTACAACCTGGCTTTTATGGTCATCTGCATCGCCATCAACATGGTGGCGGGACAGGCCGTCTCCATGCTCAAGCTGCCCATCTTCCTCGACTCCATCGGGACTGTGCTCTGCGCCATTCTGGCGGGCCCCTGGATGGCGATCGCCACCGGTCTGCTCACCAACCTGCTGTGGGGCCTGCTCACCGGCCCCATCGCTGCGGCCTTTGCCCCGGTCGCCATGATGATTGGCCTCAGTGCCGGTCTGCTGGCACGGGCCGGCTGGTTCAACAATCTGCCCAAGGTGGTAGTGAGCAGCGTGGTGATCACCCTGGCGCTCACCCTGGTGGCCATACCCATCCGCTCCTACCTGTTTGGTGGCGCCACCGGCAGCGGTGCTGATTTTGTGGTTGCCTACCTGCACGCCATGGGGAGCGATCTGCAGGAGTCGGTCGCCGTCACAGTGCTGGGTACCAACCTGCTGGACAAGCTGCTGACCGTGCTGATCGCCTGGGGGCTGGTACGCCGCCTGCCGCAGCGCACCCTGCGCAACTTCCCGCAGATGGCAGCCGTGCGCTGATGCACCCGTTTACCTCCCTCGCACTCTGGCTCTGGTTTTCGGTCACGGCCAGCGTGCTGCCGCCCCCTTGGCTCTGGGGCTGGAGCCTGCTGCCGCTGCTCGCATTGGTGCTGCTGCCGGGTGCCCGCGCCCGGCTCAAGCTGGTGCTGGCGGTAATGCTGCCGCTGGGACTGGGGCTCTATCTGGTACACGGCCCCTGGTTGCGGATCCTGCTCGGCATGCCAGCGGTTCCAGCCAGCGAAGCGTTTCCCATTCTGCCCCTCTGGTGCCGGCTGCTCGCCTGTCTGGCCAGCGCCCAGCTCTGGCTCTGGGCGGTCTCGACCGAGCGGTTTGTTCATGCGCTCTTTGCCAGCCGGCTGCCCATCGCCCTCTCCTACCTCTGCTGCGGCCCGCTGCTGCTCAAGGAGCAGCTTGGCCACCAGCTGCGCGCTATCAGGGAGGCCCAGCTAGCCCGCGGCGTACCCTTTGACGGCAATCCGCTGGCCCGGCTAAAGGCCACGCTCCCGCTGCTCTCGCCGCTGGTCGGGCAGGCATTGAGCGAGCTGGCCACCCGCAGCATGGCGCTGGATCTGCGCGGCTTTCGCTGCCAGCCGGCTCGCACCCGCATGACGGAGATCCCGCAGCAACGTTATGAGCCGCTACTGCGCTATCTGTTGCTGTTGCTGGTAGTGCTGGAGATTGTCTGGAGGTGGTGGCCATGATCTCGCTGCAAGGGTTGACCATCGGCCATGCGGCCCACCCTGACCACTTTCAACTGGGCCCACTCGATATCGAGCTGAAAGAGGGCGAATGGCTAGCCATCCTGGGTGGCAACGGGGCAGGCAAATCCCTGCTGGCCCAGCTGCTGGCGGGGGGCTGGTCCCAGCTGCACCTCGACACGCTGGCGGGAGAGGGCGTCATTCTCGGGCAGCCCCATGATAGCGGCCAGCTCAATCACCATGCGGCTGTGCGTCAGTGGGTACAGCAATCCCCTTATCTGCAATTTTCCGGCTGCTGTTTTTCGGTCGCCGATGAGGTGGCGTTTGGCCCGGCCAATCTCGGGTTGCTGCCCGATGAAGTCAACCGGCGGGTATCCGATGCAATGGCGCTCTGTCACTGCGAGGCGCTGGCAGCCCGCCATCCCCTCGACCTGTCGGGAGGCGAGGCACAGCGCGTGGTGCTGGCCTGTGCCCTGGCGATGGCTCCCAAGCTGTTGATCCTCGATCAGGCCTTTAGCCGTCTGACCCCGACGGCAACCCAAACCATGCTGCGCCAGATCCGCCGCTACAGCGAGGAAAGCGGCTGCAGCGTCATCTTGCTGGAGCAGCGGCTTTTTCCGGCCGCTCACTTCTGCGAGCGATTCCTGCAGCTCGACCATGGCCGCCAGCTGGCCTGCGGTGAGCTCGGCGAGATGCTGCCCCATCTGCCCGGGCGGGTGATCCTGCCGGACTCCCTGCGCGAGACGCTACAGGTGCGCGACCCGCGCCATCACCCCTACCCCTTGGCCATGTTGCGGGAGTTTTATGCTGAGCTTTGACCACCTCTGCTTCTCATGGGCACCGGACAATCCCTGCCTGCACGACATCACATTGCAAATTGCCAGTGGGGAGCAGGTCGCCATCGTCGGGGATAACGGCGCAGGCAAGTCAACCCTGCTGCGACTGGCGGCGGGTCTGCTGGCCCCCACCTCGGGCACGGTCAGCTGGCAACAAAAGGCGCTCTGCAAGCAGCGGGCACTGGCCCGTGCCAGTCAGATCGGCTTTCTGTTTCAGGAGTCTGAGCGTCAGCTGTTTCACAGTCGGGTCGAGGATGAAATCGCCTTTGGCCTGCGCCTGCAGAAACTGCCGCGCGAGGAGATCCGGCTGCGGGTCGCCACCGCGTTGGAAGAGTGCGAGCTGACAACGTGGGCGGCCTCCCATCCGCTCGATCTCGATGCCGGTCAGCGGCGCATGGTGGCGGTGGCCTGCCTCCATGCCATGCAGCCCGCCTTGCTGCTGCTCGACGAACCGAGCCGGGATTTCGATCCCCGCTGGCTGGCCATTCTGGAACGCTGGCTGGCCAGCGAGCGGGCGAAGGGCACCACCATAGTGGCCATCAGTCACGACGCCGAATTTGTCAGACGCAACTTCACCACCCTGATCGAGCTGAAAGCAGGGCGTCTGGTTGGCCACGGCCACACCAGCGAACGACTTGCAGCCATCAACGGTTACCGCCCCCACCACAGTAGTGCCATGCTGCTGGCCGCGCTCGACCAGCGCAGCTAACTCCCTCTTTTTCCATCAAAACAGCACGAAACCTCGTCACTTGGGGACAAATTGTCCCCTTGAGAAGGTTCGGTTCAAGGTTGCCCGCCTATCATCGCCCTTCCACCCCAAGAGAAGCTGTTTTTTATCATGACGTTAATGATCCAGATGGAGAAAAATACCGGACACCCTCGCCGCTATGGTGCCAGCAAAGAGATTGGCAGGGCAGGTGCAGATGCCCCGCTCAAGCGCGCCATGCTGACTCTGGCACTGCTCGGCGGACTGAGCGGTTGTGGCGGTGAATCCACCCCGGCGGCCCAGAGTGTTCCGGCCTTCCCTGTCGTGGTCAATGAAGTGACCCTGACCGATGTGCCGCTCACCACCGAGATGGTGGGCGAGACCGCCGGTTTTCGTGAAATCGAAGTGCGTTCGCGGGTGAGCGGCATTCTGCTCAAGCGCACCTATGTCGAGGGCCAGCCGGTCACCGCCGGTCAGCAGCTGTTCCTCATCGACCCCGAGCCCTACAAGGTGGCCCTCGAACAGGCCAAGGGCTCCCTTGCCCAGGAGCAGGCCCGTCTCAACAAGGCGCGCGCCGATCGGGATCGCATCATCCCGCTCTTCAAGCGTCAGGTGGTGAGCCGCAAGGATTATGACGATACCCTCGCCAACTACGAGGCGGCCGTCGCCAGTCTGCAGGCCGTTCAGGCCAAGGTCAAAGAGGCCGAACTCAACCTCAGCTACACCCAGGTGACCGCTCCCATCGACGGCATGGCGAGCAAGAGCTCCCAGTCAGAGGGCAGCCTTATCTCCACCAGTGGCGACAGCAGCCTGCTGACCACCATCACCCAGTACAACCCGCTCTACGTCAACTTCTCCTACTCGGAGCAGGATCGCCTCAACTTCGAAAACTCGGTGAAAAAAGGGTTGATCGAATCCAAGGATGCCACCAACTGGCGCACCCACATCCGTCTGGCTGACGGCTCCGTCTATCCCGGAGCGGGCAAGCTCAACTTCTCCGACAACCGGGTCGATCCGCAGACCGGCACCATCCGTGCCCGCGCCATCTTCGACAACAAAAATGGCGTGCTGATGCCGGGCCAGTTCGTGCGGATGACCATCGATCTGGGCACCCGCAAAAACGCCATCGTGGTGCCGCCGCGAGCCATCGTTCAGTCCCAGGCTGACCGCATGGTGATGGTGGTGGATGCCGACAACAAGGTCGTTCCCCGTCCGGTCAAGCTGGGCGCCGTAGTTGCCGATGGCGTGCTGATCGACAGCGGCCTTGAGCCGGGCGAGCACTACATCGTCGAGGGGCTGATGAAGGCCCGACCCGGCAGCGTGGTCAAGCCGGTCTCTGCCGAAGAGATGCAGGCCATCAGTGCCAAGCTGGTTCGACAGTCCGCGGCCAAGTAAGGAGTTCGCATGTTTTCCAAGTTCTTTATCGAACGCCCCATCTTCGCCAGCGTGATTTCGATCATTATCGTGCTGGGCGGGCTGGCGGCGATGCGATCGCTGCCCATCGAGCAGTACCCGCAGATCACCCCGCCGGTGGTCTCGGTGACCGCCTTCTATCCGGGCGCCACCCCGGAGGTGATCTCCCAGACCGTTGCCGCGCCGCTTGAGCAGCAGATCAACGGCGTGGAGCAGATGATCTACATGCAGTCGGGATCGGCCTCCAACGGTCAGATGAACCTCAACGTCTACTTCGAGATCGGCACCGACCCGGATCAGGCCACCATCAACGTCAACAACCGGGTCTCGGCCGCCATGGCCCAGCTGCCGGAAGAGGTGAAAAAGCAGGGGGTCACGGTCAAGAAGAAGTCGACCGCCATCCTGCAGGTGGTCACCCTGCAATCGCCGAACGGCTCGTTTGATACCACCTATCTCTCGAACTACGCCCTGCTCAACATCATTGACGAGCTCAAGCGGATTCCCGGCATCGGTGATACCACCTTGTTTGGCGGTACCGACTACGCCATGCGGATCTGGCTGCGACCGGATCGACTGGCCCAGCTCGAACTCACCCCGAGCGATGTGATCGGCGCCATTCGCGAGCAGAACACCCAGTTTGCGGCGGGCAAGATCGGCGCCCAGCCTACCTCGGCTCCGGTCGATTTCACCTACACGGTGCAGACCAAGGGGCGCCTCGAGGACGTCAAGGAGTTCGAAAACATCATCGTTCGCTCCATGCCTGACGGCTCCAAGATCCGGGTGAAGGATGTGGCGCGGGTCGAGCTCGGCGGCAAGGATTATGACGTACTGGCACGGGCCAACGGCAAACCGGCCATCGGTATCGCCACCTACCTGCAACCGGGCGCCAACGCCGTGGCGGTGGCCGGTGCGGTGCACGACACCATGGAGCGGCTCAAGGCCCGTTTCCCGCAGGATGTGGAGTACCAGATCCCCTACGACACCACCGAGTTCGTGAAGATCTCCATCGAGGAGGTGGTCTACACCCTGTTCGAGGCGATCGTGCTGGTGTTCGTGGTGGTCTATCTGTTCCTGCAGAACTTCCGCGCCACCCTGATCCCCTGCATCGCGGTGCCGGTATCGCTGATCGGTACCTTCGCCGGCATGCTGGTGCTGGGCTTCTCCATCAACCTGCTCACCCTGTTCGGCATGGTGCTCGCCATCGGTATCGTGGTGGATGACGCCATTGTGGTGCTGGAGAACGTCGAGCGGATCATGCAGGAGAAGAAGTGTTCGCCCAAAGAGGCGGCCATTCTCGCCATGCAGGAGGTCTCCGGCCCGGTGGTCGCCATCGTGCTGGTACTCTGCGCCGTATTCCTGCCGGTCGCCTTTATGGGCGGCATGACCGGGGTGATGTACAAGCAGTTCGCCATCACGGTTGCCGTGTCGGTCGCCATCTCCGGTCTGGTGGCACTGACCCTCTCTCCGGCCCTCTGCGCCGTGTTGCTCAAAGAGGGGCACCACAAACCGGCCCGTTTCTTCGTCTGGTTCAACGACAAGTTTGATCAGCTGACCCGTGGTTATGTGCGCGGCGTGGCCTTCCTCAACCGTCGGGTGGCTGTGGCTTTTGGCATCATCGCCGTCCTGCTGCTCTCCATCTACGGCCTCTTCCTCAAGGTGCCGGGCGAGCTGGTCCCGAACGAAGATCAGGGTTACCTCATCTCCGCAGTGATGCTGCCGGATGCCGCCGCCATGACCCGTACCCAGGCGGTCGCCAACCAGTTCGACAAGATCGCCATGGCCAACCCCAACGTGAAGGATGTCATCACCTTCTCGGGCTTTGACATCCTCTCCAGCGCCATCGTCAGCAACAGCGGCCTCACCTTCATTACCCTGAAGGACTGGAGCGAGCGCAAAGAGGCGGGAGCCGACTCCTTCTCGCTGGCCAAAACCCTGCAGGGGATGAGCATGATGGGGCTGGCGGACGGTTTCGTTGCCTCCTTCAACCCGCCGCCCATTCAGGGGATGTCCACCACCGGCGGCCTTGAGGGGTATCTGCAGAACCGCGGCTCGGGCAATGCCCAGGAGTTCTCGGCCGAAGTGCAGCGCTTCCTCGAAGCGGCCAAGGAGCGCCCGGAGTTTGCCAGCGTAACCACCACCTACCGCGCCAACGTGCCGCAGGTCTATCTCGACCTGGATCGGGAGAAGGCCAAGGCGCTGGGGCTGCCCATCAATGCGGTGTTCGACACCATGCAGGCCACCTTCGGTCAGGTCTATGTCAACGACTTCAACCAGTTTGGCCGCACCTACCGGGTACAGTTGCAGTCCGAGGCGGACTACCGCGCCAAGAAGAGCGACATCCGCAATGTCTATGTCCGCTCCAACAAGGGGGAGATGATCCCGCTGAGCAGTCTGGTCACAGTGCGTGACGCCACCGGCCCCGAGCTGGTAGAGCGTTTCAACATCTTCCAGGCGGCCAAGATCATGGCGCAACCGGCGCCGGGCTACAGCTCGGGTCAGGCCATCGCCGCGCTGGAAGAGGTGGCCAACAACACCCTTGGCAACGACGCCAAGCTGGAGTGGACCGGCTCCGCCTATCAGGAGAAGGCGGCTGCCGGCAGTGCAGGTATGGCCTTTGGCTTCGGCATCGTGATGATCTTCCTCATTCTGGCCGCCCAGTATGAGCGCTGGAGCTTGCCCTTTGCGGTGATCACCGCCGTCCCGTTCGCCCTGTTCGGCGCTCTGCTGGCCACCTGGCTGGTGGGTCTGACCAATAACGTCTACTTCCAGATCGGTCTGGTCACGCTGGTCGGCCTTGCCGCCAAGAACGCCATCCTTATCGTGGAGTTCGCGGTGATGAAGCACGAGGAGGGGATGAGCCTCATCGAGTCGGCACTGGAGGCGGCACGCCTGCGTTTTCGCCCCATAGTCATGACCTCGCTCGCCTTCATCCTCGGCTGTGTGCCACTGGTCACCTCCAGCGGCGCCGGTGCGGCGAGCCGTCACGCCCTCGGCTGGCCGGTCATCGGCGGCATGCTGGCCGCGACCTTTATCGCTATCTTCTTTATCCCGCTCTTCTTCCGCCTCATCATGCGAGGCTCGGAAAAAGGCGCGAAGCAGTAAGACCGAGCCTGTTCACTGATAACCCCTACCCCCGCACCTGCGGGGGTATTTTTTATCCCATTGCCCATGACGCCAAGGTGCGCACCTTGACCTTATCCCTGTGGCAAGGTTTACAGTCCAACCATCTGATCCAGAAGGATATCCAGTTTGTCACTCATCCAGCTTGCTGCAAGATTGCCCAGCGTTGCACTGGCCCGGCTGTTGCTGGCGCTGCTGCTCGTGTGCAATCTGACTCTCTGCATCAGCTGGCATGCTTCTCCCCTCTCCTCCGAGACGACCCAAAACAGCCCCCTGCCGATGGTGATGTTCGATTCATCCATGGCGATGGCGGATGGCGAGATCTCTCATGCAATGCCCGCCATGGATCACCCGGGCGATGGCATGACCCTCTCCTGCCATCAGGGAGACGATGGGTCAGCCGTGAGCGATGAGTGCCAGATGCAAACTGGCGTCAATGCTCTCTCCTTCGGGGCGATGGCTCTGCTGGGTGTATTGGTCGCCCTGCTGATCCTCCCCCTGCTGCTTGGCAGCAACGTCGCAGCGTCACTGCTTGATAACTGGTTGCGGGATCCCTTCCTGCGCTCCCGCGGTACCCATCCCCCCTCCTGGCCACGCCGACACCTGATGTTGTCGGTGCTGCGCCACTAGAAAGATCTTCTCTTGCGGCAGCGGCAAGCCTCAGCTTGCCCGTCTCCTGCCGCCTTGCCTGACCCTGTGCCCCGGCCAAACCGGCCCGCTCACAGGGAGCCGTGCGCGCTGATACAGCTGCGCCCCGTTTGCCGCCAATCCCTCGGGTGATGCCTTGTCCATCTCCCGTCCGGCGGCGTGCACAAGAGAAGATATATGATGTCACTTGCCCCTGTTACCGGCCTTATCGCCGCCAAAAACCTTGCCACCCAGCCACTAAGTGGAGGTGTGCGATGAGCCAGAAACTGCTGCTGTCGGCCCTGCTGCTGGCCCTCGGTGCCGGTGGCGGCTACTGGGCCGCCAAACAGACCACCGCTGACACCGTGGCCAAGGAGAAAACGCCGCTCTACTGGGTCAACCCCATGGATCCACGCGACAAGCGCGATGCTCCCGCCAAGGACAACATGGGGATGGACTTTATCCCTGTCTATGAGGAAAAACAGGGCGGCTCACCCGGCACAGTCACCATCAGCCCAGAGATCCAGCAGAACCTGGGGGTACGGCTCGCCAAGGTGGAGAAGCTCCCCATCCACCAGCAGATCGAGACGGTAGGCTACGTCGGCTATGACGAGGATAGGCTGGAAGCCGTCAACGCCCGCATGGCAGGCTGGATCCGCACCCTCGCCATCAAGAGCGAGGGGCAGCAGGTGAGCAAGGGCAGCCTGATCTACGAGCTCTACGCCCCGGATCTGGTCAACGCCCAGCATGAGTATCTGCTGGCTCTCAACACCAGCAATCCGCTACTGCTGCGCGCCGCCGAGGGCAAGCTCAAGTCTCTGCAGGTACCGGCAGATCAAATCTCAGCCCTCAAACGCACCCGTCAGGTACGCGAAACCATCAGCATTTACGCCCCCAGCAGCGGTTATGTCTCCGAGCTGAAGGTGCGCGAAGGGCAGTATGTGGAGCCCGCCGCAGCGCTGTTCAACATCAGCACCCTCAAACAGGTGTGGGTGAGCGCCGAGGTGTTCGAACGTCAGGCCGCCGAGCTGAAGGTGGGCGATCCGGTCACCATGACCCTCGACTATGCACCCGGCCGCCACTGGCAGGGCCGGGTCGATTACCTGTACCCGACTCTGGATGCCACCACCCGCACCCTCAAAGTGCGGCTGCGCTTTGCCAACCCGGACGAGTTCCTGAAGCCCAATATGTTCGCCAAGGTGACGATTCAGGCGGGCAAGGGAGAGCCACAATTGGTAGTGCCGAGCGAAGCGGTGATCCGCACCGGCAGCCAGGACCGGCTGGTGCTGGCGCTGGGGGATGGCAGCTTCAAATCGGTCGCTGTCACCCTGGGCCCCCAGTTTGGCGACAAGGTGACCATCAAGGCAGGGGTAGAGGCTGGGGATAACATCGTCAGCTCGGCCCAATTCCTGCTCGACTCCGAGTCGGCCATCGATTCGGACTTCCAGCGCATGACGGCGGTACGCCCCGCCCAGGTGTGGACCCAGGGTGAGGTTGAAAGCATCGATCTGGCCAACCGTACCCTGATGGTCTCCCACCAGCCCATCCCCGAGTGGCAGTGGCCCGCCATGGAAATGGAGCTCACCGTCGCCGAAGGAGTCGACATCAGCAAGCTGGTCGAGGGACAGACCCTGCATCTGCAGGTGATGCAGGAGGGGGATGAGTACCGCATCACCACCATCCATCAGGAGAAGGCACCCGCTACTGACGGCGACGCCAAGCCTGCAATGGATGAGATGGAAGGTATGGAGCATAGCCAGCATCAGATGGCGATGCCCGAGATGGAGAAGAAGTCATGATCCCTTCCATCATTCGCTGGTCCATCGGCAACCGCTTTCTGGTACTGCTGTTGACCGTCATGCTCACCGCCTGGGGGCTCTGGTCGGTCAAACAGACCCCGGTGGACGCCCTGCCGGATCTCTCCGACGTGCAGGTGATCATCAAGACCTCCTACCCGGGCCAGGCGCCCCAGGTGGTGGAGGATCAGGTGACCTACCCGCTCACCACCGCCATGCTGGCGGTGCCGGGGGCCACCACGGTGCGCGGCTACTCCTTCTTCGGCGACTCCTTCGTCTATGTGCTGTTTGACGACAACACCGACCTCTACTGGGCCCGCGCCCGGGTGCTGGAATATCTAAGCCAGGTTGCCCCCAACCTGCCCGCCTCCGCCCGCCCCCAGCTCGGCCCCGATGCTACCGGGGTGGGCTGGGTCTATCAGTACGCGCTGGTGGACAAAACCGGCAAGCATGACCTCAGCCAGCTCACCTCGCTGCAGAACTGGTTCCTCAAGTACGAGCTGCAGACGGTGGAGGGGGTCTCCGAGGTCGCCACCGTCGGCGGCATGGTGCGCCAATATCAGGTGCGGGTCGACCCGGACAAGCTGCGCGCCTACGGCATCCCGCTCTCCCTTATCGAGACCGCCATCAAGCAGGGCAACCAGGAGACCGGCGCTTCCGTCATCGAGATGGCAGAAGCGGAGTACATGGTGCGCTCCAACGGCTATCTGAAAAGCGTGGAGGATCTGAAGCAGATCCCGCTCGGTACCAATGTGCGCGGCGCCCCGCTGCTGCTGGGTGACGTGGCGGATGTAGTCACCGGCCCCCAGAGCCGGCGCGGTCTGGCCGAGCTCAATGGCGAAGGGGAAGTGGTGGGCGGCATCATCGTCATGCGCTATGGCGAGAATGCCCAGCACACCATAGACGGGGTCAAGGCGCGGCTCGCCCAGCTGAAGAGCAGCCTGCCGGAGGGGGTGGAGGTCGTCACCGTCTACGATCGCTCCGACCTTATCCAGCGCGCCATCGACAACCTCTCCGGCAAGCTGGTGGAGGAGTTCGCGGTGGTGGTGCTGGTCTGCCTCGCCTTCCTGTTCCACCTGCGCTCGTCGCTGGTGGTGGTCATCTCCTTGCCCATCGCCATCCTGACCGCCTTTATCGTGATGCACCTGCAGGGGATCAACGCCAACATCATGTCGCTGGGGGGCATCGCCATCGCCATCGGCGCCATGGTGGATGGCGCCATTGTGATGATCGAGAACGTCCACAAACACATGGAGCGGGAGGCGCTCACCGACAAGAACCGCTGGCGCATCATCACCGAGGCGAGCATAGAAGTGGGGCCCGCCATCTTCTTCTCCCTGCTCATCATCACCATCAGCTTCCTGCCGGTGTTCGCGCTGGAGGCGCAGGAGGGGCGGATGTTCCACCCGCTCGCCTACACCAAGACCTATGCCATGGCGGCCGCGGCCGGGCTCGCCATCACGCTGGTGCCGGTGATCATGGGTTACTTTATCCGTGGCAAGGTGCTGGCGGAGCAGGCCAATCCGCTCAACCGCTGGTTGAGTCAGGGCTATGTGCCACTGCTCAAGGCCGTGCTGGCCCGTCCGAAAACCACCCTTGCCATCGCCGCCGTGGTGACGGTGGCGGGCTTCTGGCCGCTCAAGTACCTGGGCTCCGAGTTCATTCCGCCACTGGACGAGGGGGACATCATGTACATGCCCACCACCGCGGCCAATATCTCGGTGGGCAAGGCGCGGGAGATTTTGCAGCAGACCGACAAGCTCATTCGTACCGTGCCCGAGGTGCAGAACGTGTTCGGCAAGGCGGGGCGCGCCGAATCGGCCACCGACCCCGCCGATCTGGTGATGATGGAGACCAGCATTCAGCTCAAGCCCCGCGACCAGTGGCGTCCCGGCATGACCCCGGAGAAGCTCAAGGAGGAGCTGGACTCCCTCATCCGCTTCCCCGGCCTCACCAACGCCTGGGTCCCCCCCATCAAGACCCGCATCGACATGCTGGCTACCGGTATCAAGACTCCGGTCGGCATCAAGATAGCGGGGCCGGATCTCAAGGTGATCCAGCAGCTCGGCCAGCAGCTGGAACAGATCGTCGGCAAGGTGGAGGGCGCCTCATCGGTCTACGCCGAGCGGGTGGCGGGCGGCCGTTACGTCAAGGTGGATATCGACCGGCTGAAAGCGGCCCGTTACGGCCTCAACATTGCCGACGTACAGGCGGTGCTCGCCACCGCGGTGGGCGGCATGGAGGTGGGCCAGACCATCGAGGGTCGCGAGCGTTACCCCATCAACCTGCGCTACCCCCAGAGCTATCGCGATTCGGTAGCCAGCCTCGAGCTGCTGCCAGTGGTCACTCCGAGCGGCGCGCGCATCGCGCTGGCGGATGTGGCCCGGGTCTACATCAGCGACGAGGCGCCCATGCTACGCAGTGAAAACGCGCGCCTCAACGGCTGGGTCTACGTCGATATTCGCGGCCGCGATATCGGCTCTTTTGTAGCTGAGGCCAAGGCCGAAGTGGGCAAGCAGCTGGTGCTGCCGGCGGGCTACGCCCTCACCTGGTCCGGCCAATACGAGTACATGGAGCGGGCCAAGGCGCGTCTCGCCTACGTGGTGCCATTAACCGTCGCCATCATAGTGCTGCTGCTCTATCTGGCATTTCGCCGCGTTCAGGAGGTATTGCTCATTCTCACCACTTTGCCGTTGGCGGTGGTGGGCGGGATCTGGACCCTCTGGCTGCTCGACTTCAACCTCTCGGTGGCAGTCGGAGTGGGCTTTATCGCTCTGGCCGGGGTGGCGGTCGAGACCGGCGTCCTGATGCTGGTCTACCTCAACCACGCCTGGGATGACCTAGTGGCCTGCGGCAAGCCGGACAAGGCGGGCCTGCACCGGGCGGTGATCCACGGCGCCGCCCTGCGCCTGCGCCCCAAGATGATGACGGTAGTCACCATCATCGCTGGCCTGTTGCCCATCATGTGGAGCCACGGCACCGGCTCCGAGGTGATGCAGCGCATCGCCGCCCCCATGATTGGCGGCATGGTGAGCGCGCTGGTGCTGACCCTGCTGGTGCTGCCTGCCGCCTACTACCTGTGGCGCAGTCGCACCCTGCAGCAGCTAACCACCGGGGATCAGCAGGGGTCATCACTCTGATGAACAGACCATTTTCAAGCGGACAAACAGCAACCCCGTTGCAACTCCATAAGCCAAACAAGGAAATCGGAATGAACTACAAGATGCTGACACTGACCCTGCTGATGGGCCTCGCTACCCACACCAGCCTGCAGGCTGCCGAGATGATGAGCCATCAGGGGCACGACATGAGCCAGATGGGACAAACGGAAGGCATGGGCAAGATGGGCGACATGATGATGACCAAGGGGGTCATCACTCGCATCGATGCAGCCAACGGCAAGGTCGGCATCAAGCACGAGGCGATCGACAACCTCAAGATGCCCGCCATGAACATGGTGTTTCGGGTAATGGATCCGGCCCTGCTCAAGGATCTGAAGGTGGGGGATGCGGTGCGTTTTCACGCCGAGAACCCGGGTGGCAAACTCACCATCACCCAGATCCAACCACAGTAAACACCCGGCTCGCTCCGGGCCGCGCGGATAAGCAAAGAGGGAGGCATCGGCCTCCCTCTTCTCTTGGTCAACTTTTTGGTCAACCCCAGCGGTGCGATGGCACTCAGCTGCGGGTTGCCAGTAACTGCTCCACATCAGCAATCACCTGCAATGCCGCCTGCGGGCCGCCGCTGGAGGTCCAGAGCGACCCGTCCACGGCGCCAAAGCGCTTGGCCTTGATCACCGGCATCTGCTGGAACGCCGGAGTCTGCTCCGCCTGACGCATGGCATCCACCGCATCGCCGGTAGCGCTCAGGGTACCGATCACCAACCAGTCGGCATCCAGCAGGTTGAGGGACTCAAGACTCAGGGGCGGCGAGTGAGGGGCGCCGGTACCCTGCTGCTTGCTTGGGCGAACCAGCCCCATCGACTCCACCACGCTGCTGGCAAAGGTGCCCTGATACATAAAGCTCGGCCCCTTGGGGTTCCAGCGCACTATGCTGATGCTCTCCCCCTGATGGTTGGCCAGCTTGCTGCGCGCCTCTGCCAACCGCTCTTCATAACGCTTGAGGAAAGCCTCCCCCTCCTTGTCGCGGTTGAGGGTATGAGCGGTGCGGCGGAACATATCCTGCCACGGCTCACCCCACTTGCCGGTGACCACGGTCGGCGCGATTTCACCCAGCAGGGTCAACAGCTCGGGACGGGTCTGGCCGGTCAGGATAAGGTCGGGCTCCAGCGCAATCAGCGACTCCAGATTGGGGCTGTCGAGATCGCCGATCACCTTGATATTGCTTACCCCTTTCTCCAGCAGGTAACGTGGCATGGTGGGCTGGCCACGACCATTGACGGCACCGATGGGGGTCAGCCCCAGGGTCAGGGCGCTGTCGAGATCGAACTCGCTCAAGGTCACCACTCGCAGTGGCTTGACCGGCACCTGCACCTTTTGACCAAACGCATCGGTCACTTCACGCATCTCCTGTGCCTGAACCAGCGGCGCGGCCAGCATCAGGATGGCTGTTGCCAGGGCGGCAAAACGCTTCATCATTTCACTCCTGTGTTGTGCTGCTTGCATGCAAGTCAGCGGTGGGAAGATTCGCGAAACAGGCCGATGCCGGTTTCGCTCAATCTCAACTGGCCGACCGCCATTGGCAGGCGTGGTCATGGCGGCGCGGCACAATAATGGGCGCCCCGTCACCGGGAGCATGAAGAATGTCGACACTGGTCTGGTAGAGCTGGTCGATCAGGGGCTTGGTCACCACCTCTCGGGCCGGGCCCATGGCGGCAATCTCGCCATTGCCGATGGCGATCAGCTCGTCACAGTAGCGGGCGGCCATCGCCAGATCGTGGATCACCAGCAGCACGGTTTTACCCTCGGCGGTGATGCGGTGAATCGCCTCCATCACCTCGGTCTGATGGCCGATATCGAGGGCACTGGTGGGCTCGTCAAGCAGCACCATGTCGCTGTCCTGCGCCAGGATCATCGCCAGCCACACCCGCTGCGCCTGCCCGCCGGAGAGAGACGCGGCGCTCTGCTGCCAGATCGCCTCAAGCTGCATTCGCTCGCAGGCGCTACGCACCATACGGGCATCCTCCTCGCCCCACTGATTGAACCAGCCCTGATGGGGGTGACGGCCATACTGCACCAGCTGCTCCACCAGAATGCCGGCAGGCAGAGTCGGCCGCTGGGGCAGATAGGCGAGCTCCCGCGCCAACCCCTTCATGGGGTAGCTGGCGAGCGGTTTGCCCTTGAGCAGGATCTCGCCACTTTGGGCTTTCATCTGGCCGGAGAGCAGCTTGAGCAGGGTCGATTTGCCGCAGCCATTGGGGCCGACGATCCCCACCAGCTTGCCCTTTGGCACGCTGAAGGAGATATCCCGCAAAATGGGGGTCTGCTGATAGGCAAAATGGAGGCGATTTACGGTGAGCGTCATCAGTCAGCCCTCTGGCGATCGTTAACGAGAAGAAACAGCAGCAACAGGCCGCCGAGAATGCGGGTCATGATGCCGGTCGCCACCTCATGGGGGCTGGCCAGCACCCGGACCAGGGTATCGCTGGCGAGCAGCAACAGGGCGCCGCTGAGTGCCGCCAGCCAGAGCGGCACTACCCGGTCTTTCACCAGCCAGGAGGCAAGAATGGGGGCCGCCATGGCGATAAAGACCACGGGGCCGCCGATGGCGGTGCCGAGCGCCGCCACCAGAATGGCCTGGGCCAGAATGCCCAGCTGCACCCGATTGCCGTTGACGCCAAGCCCTCTGGCCATCTCGGGGCCAAAGCGCAGCACCGCCAGCGAGCGGGAGAGATAGACGATCCAGGGGCAGAGCAGCAGCAACAGGATGGCGATGGGGGTGATGGTGCTGTAACCCACGGCGATAAAGCTTCCCATATTCCACAGATAGAGAGAGCTCAGGTGCAGCAGGGCCTGAGTGGACATCACGAACTGGCCGAGCGCCTCGAACAACTCGGAGAGGCCGATGCCGATCACCACGAACAGATAGCCCTGCTCACCCGGTTTGCGGCAGAGGGCATAGAGCACCAGCGCCGCGAAGATGGCGCCGATAGGTGCCGCCCACCAGGGCCAGCTGCCCACGGTCAGATAGAGGGAGAAGACGATGATGGCCAAGGAGGCGCCGTTGTTGACCCCCACCATATCGGGAGTCGCCAGCCTATTGCGCACCAGAGTCTGCACCAGACAGCCGGAGAGCCCCATGGCCGCCCCCGCCACCACAACTCCAAGGATGCGCGGCAGCCGGATCTTGAACAGAGTGAGCTGCTCAAGCCGCGTCCCCTCCCCCAGCAGGGTGTTGACCACCCCGGCAAAACCGAGCTTGCCGCCGCCAACGCTCAGGGCCAGCAGAGCAAGCGCCAGCAGCACCACGGCCAGCAGAGCCAGCCAGCGCCAGCTCGGCAGATGGATCAGCAAAGAGCGGTTGCCGGCCCGCAGGCAGAGCATATCGGTAGGTGTACGCATCAGCCCCTCACTTGACGGTCAGCAGGGTACGAAAGCCCCCGCGGTGAACGATGGCGATCAGTACAGGCGCGCCGATCAGGGCCAGAATAACCCCGTTGGGCAACTCGAACGGCTGGATCAGCCAGCGCGCCAGAATGTCGGCCAACAGCAGAAACAGCATACCGAACAGGGCGGAGAAACAGACCTGCACCGACAGCTTCACCGGCTCCACCAGTCGGCCACAGTAGGCGGCCAGAAAGCCGACAAAGCCGATAGGGCCGGCGATGGCGATGGCACTGGCGGTAAACAGGGTGGCAGCCAGCAGCACGCCAATCCGCACCCGGTTGGGGCGGATCCCCAGCGCCTGGGCCTGACTGTCCCCCATCTGCATCAGGGTCAGCTGGCGACAAAGCAGCAAGGTGATGACAAACGCCGCCAGCACGAAGGGCAGCACGGCTATGATGGCATCGAGATTGGCCGCCGACAGGGAGCCGAGGTTCCAGAAGCGGTACTGCTCCAGCACCATCTTGTTGGAGAGCAGCAAAAAGCTGGAGAGACCGCCGAAGGTGGCCGAGAGCGCCACCCCGACCAGAATCAGCTTGAGGGGGTTGGAGCGGCCAATCATCATGCCGAGTCCCAGCACAATCACGTTGCCGAGCAGCGCACCGAGTCCTGCCCAGAGCAGATAGCCATAGGCGGACTCCACCCCGAACCAGGTAAGCCCCACCACCAGCGCAAAGACGGCCCCGGCGTTGACCCCGAGCAGGCCGGGCTCCGCCAGCGGGTTGCGGGTCGCGCTCTGCAGCAAGGAGGCAGCCAGAGATAACGAGGCGCCGACCACCATGGCACAGAGGGTGCGCGGCAGTCGCAAGGTATTGAGCACCATGGCGAGTTTCTCGTCACTGACCCACAGGGGATTGTGCGTCAGATACCCGAATACCTCACGGGCACCATAGATGCCGGCCCCGGTGGCCAGCGAGAGGCAAAACAGCGTGCAGAGAAGGAACAATGCCAGCCAGAACAGAGGGGTCTGGTACTTAACCACCCTTTACGACTCCTTGCGTTGGGGTCTGACAACATCCAGCCAAACCGACGTGAAAACAGGGCGCTCTTGTGTCAACGGAAATAAAAACGCCGCCCGGACGAATACCCGGACGGCGCAATACTAAATGCAAATCATTTTTATTTGCAAGTTTTGATGTGTGACTGGCTCTCTTCTGCTCAGCTATCCATCACATCATGGCGGGTCTGATGATAGGCCTCTTCACTCTTGCCTCTGCGCCAATAAGGAACCGCGTAGAGCGACTGGCGATCCACCTCGAGCACGGAACGAAAATGGCGACGCAGCGGCAGCACCAGCGCCTCTTCCCCACCTAGCCAGAAGAAACCGCCATCCCGGGAGAGAGGCAAGGCCTGCACATGCTCCAGAATACCGCTGGTTGCAGGCTCTCCCACAAACCAGTGACAGTGTACGCCGACCGGCAGTGTCAGTGGCTGGACATCCGCCTGATCCGGCAACAGGATGGCAATCTCCCCGCAGGTATCGGCAGGCATCACTTCGCACATCGCCATGATGGCGGGCAAGGCGGTGAGATCGCCCACCAGACAGTAGTGCTCGGCCGGTTGCAGCATGGGGTTGGGGCCACCCGGCCCGGACAGGATCACCTTATCCCCCGCCTTGGCATGGATAGCAAAAGCACTGGCTGGCCCGCTATCACCATGCAGAACAAAGTCGATATCGAGCTCCAGCTCATCACGGCGAAATGCACGGATGGTGTAGGTACGGATGACCGGCTTGTCCGCTGGATGGCTCCAGCGCGGGCCGCCCGCCGTCATGGCTGGCATGACGGGTTCGCTCTGGTGAGGCTGGGCCAGCATCACCTTGATATGGGCGCCGCCGCAGGTAAAGGGATAATCGGCCAGTTCACGGCCGCCAAACGTGATGCGCCGCAGATGAGGGGTAAGTTGTTGCACTCGCTTGACCGTCACCAGACGGGGGCGATTGGGAGGCAGGCTCTGGGTCACGAATAAACTCCTCTTCGAATCAACCTGCATGCTACCCTTAAATAGGAATAATTATCAAATAAGATCTATTATCGTCTTCATCCTTGACCCGAGCCGGATTGGCTTTTTCCCTCGTGCGGCTCAACCGGGCGAGGGACACAAGGTGGTGCATTGGGACACCTTGATTCACAACAGAAAGCCCGCACCTCACCTGGATTGGCCAAAGGGTTCCATTTGCTTATTTCGACCATAGTTTTGCGAGATCAAATTTTATTTCTCAATAAGTTTCCTATCCTTAGTTGAGCAGTTAATGTAAGCACAGGATGCCAAACAGGATTGTATGATGGATGACGAAATCCTGATTATTGATGACGACGATCTTGCTCTCACCGATGTGCAGCAAGCGGGCTGGAAAGTGATGATCGTTGACGATGAACCCGAGGTTCATCGCATCACCAAGATCACCCTGAACAAGTTCGAGTTTGACAATCGCCCCATCGACTTTCTGCACGCCTATTCCGCAGCACAAGCCAAGGAGCTGCTGGCGACTACGCCGGATGTCGCCCTGCTGCTGCTGGATGTGGTGATGGAAGTCGACCATGCCGGTCTCGACGTCGTCAAATACGTCCGCGAAGATCTGCAAAACAAGATGGTGCGCATCGTGCTCAGAACCGGCCAGCCCGGTCAGGCTCCGGAAGATGACGTTGTCACCAACTACGACATCAACGACTACAAGGACAAAACCGAGCTTACCTCCCAGAAGCTGCGAACCCTGCTGCGTGCCAGTCTGCGTTCATATAGAGATATCCGCACTCTGGAAAGCAACCGGCAAGGGCTCGAAAAAGTTATCGAAGCCTCCAAGGGAATTTTCGAGAAGCGGGCCCTGCGCCAGTTTGTTGAGGGAGCACAAGAGCAGCTGAGCGCCCTGCTCCATCTGGGTGAAACCCAGATCTACGACGTAAAACAATACACCTACGAGGTAAAAGATCAGCTGCTTGAACCCCTGCTGCCGGGCCATGCCGCGATGCGACTGACAGATGCTCCCGAGATCCTGCGCCAGGCCATGGCACAAAGCAGCAACGTCTACGGTACCAACCAGATGGTGCTCTACTGCCAGAACCCGCGTCACCACCTGCTGTTCCATATCGAGACAACGCGCCAGCTTAGCCAGATTGATACCAGCCTGCTCACGCTCTTTACCGAAAACATCATAGTGGCGCTGGAGAACATCCGTCTCAACGAAGTGATCGCCGATAACCAGCGCGAAATCATCTACCGCATCGGTGAGCTGGTCGAAACCCGCTCCAAAGAGTCGGGACTGCATGTCAAACGGGTCGCGCTCTATACCGAGCAGTTCTGCCATCTGCTCGGGATGAGCGAAGAACAGAGCGAGCTGATAAAACGCGCCTCGCCGCTGCACGACATCGGCAAGGTCGGCATTCCTGATGCCATCTTGCACAAGCCGGGCAAGCTCACTCCGGAAGAGTGGGAGATCATGAAAACCCACGCCCAACTGGGACAGGACATGCTCTCCGGCAGCGACTTGGCACTGTTCCAGATCGGCGCCACCATAGCGGGCAATCACCATGAAAAGTGGAATGGCAGCGGCTATCCACGTGGCTTGAAAGGGGCGGATATCCCGCTGGAGGGGCGTATCGTGGCGCTGGCCGATGTGTTCGATGCGCTGGGGTCTGATCGCTGCTACAAGAAGGCATGGCCGCTGGAAAAGGTGCTGGCTCTCATCGAAGAGGAGAAGGGACAACACTTCGATCCCCAGCTGGTCGAGCTGATGATGGCCAATCTCGACAAGTTCCTCGAGATCCGTGAGCAGAACAAGGATGTCTATATCGGCGAACACTAGCCCTGCTTTCCCAACTAACATTCGAAAATGCACAATAAAAAACCGCCCAAGGGCGGTTTTTTATTATTTGAACTTGCCGTTACTGCTCCGGCAAGTTGAGATCCAGCTTGGCAGCGGGTTGTTCTGCTTGCTGACTTTCCGCTTGAGCTGCTGCCAGGGCGCGTTTCAACGCCTTGCGTTTTTGCAGGATGATAAACCCGACCCCGCCCAGAATAACCAATAGTCCGCCACCACCGGCCAGCGCCCAGATCAACCAGCCCATTCCCCCCTTCTCCTCCGCTTCCCCGGTCGCTTTGGCGCTGGAGGTTGGCTCGGCAGCAGAGACCGGCGGCGGAGGTGGAGGTGCCGGCGGGAAGACATTGAAGGTTTTCACCGGCATAGCGATCTTCACTTCACGGCCAAGGCGGGTGGTGCCGTAGAGCGCAGCCTCTACCTGATACTGCCCAGGCTCCTTGATGACGGAAAAATCGACATCCAGTTTGGGTGCTGTCGCCACTTCGCTAAACGAGTAGTAGCCACCGGTTTTGCTGGTGACTGTGCCCTTGAGCGCCACAGAGGCGGGATCCAGCTCGTCACGGTCGACCAGCAGTGACAACTTGGCACCCAGCTCTTCGGAGGGAGGCGCCAGATTGTAGGTAAAGGGATAAGGATAAAGCAGCACTTCCTGATAACGCGCCCGGACAAACACCTGATTGCCGGTACTGAACATGGCGCGGTATTTGCCCGCCGGAATATCCTGCAGGATCGCCTCCGCCGTCATGACGCCATCACCCGGAACCTCATCAAGCCCCTTACCGTCGTCAAGGTAGTGGCCAATCTCCTGATCGAGCACCGTATTCTGCTTGCCAGCATCGCTGAAGGATTGCAGTTTGACCTTCATCCCCAGATCGGAGAGGTAGTACTTGTCCTTGGGGGGCTGACCATCGATCGAGAGCCACGCCTTGAGCTTGACCACCTCTCCCTGATAGAGCTGCATCGGCAAGGCGGCGATGTCCATCCGGATATCGGAGAGGATCCGCACCCGGTTGTCGGGATCCACCTCGCCAATCGCCTGCCACGGGCCCGGCATGGGATTGCGCAGGGTAATGAGATCATGCTCCGGCAGCGCCAGCCAGCCCACATCATCCGGTTTGACCTTGCCCACGTAGAGCTTGCTGCCATCGGGGCGCACCAGGATCACCGAGGGAGTACCCGGCTTGCGCTTGATGATGAAGGTGATCTCCTTCACCCCGTAATCGATGCGAAAGCGGTTATCCAGCAACGGAATATCGGAAGGGGCAAATACCTCAGTCGCCGAAGCGCCGAGCGACCCCAGCAGTAAAAAAGAGGCCAGCCACTTGCTCATTGCCGCCACAGACAGCTCCCTCCCTTCTTCTGCACCAGATCCAGTCTCGCTTCATGCAACGCCTGCACCTCTTCGCCCGCTCTGATCACCTTGAGCGCCGGTCGGTTGCTCTCCAGGCGGCGGATGCTGGTGTCCTGACTGCTCTCGTTTTCACTGCTTTCGGTGGCCAGATTGAGTTTGGTCTGGCCGCCGGTCATCAGCAGGTAGACATCCGCCAGGATCTCCGCATCGAGCAAAGCCCCGTGCAGGGTACGGTGCGAGTTGTCGATACCGTAGCGATCGCAGAGCACATCCAGGTTGTTGCGCTTGCCCGGGAAGAGATCCCGCGCCATCGCCAGGGTATCTGTGATGGTACAGATATCGGCCGTCTTGAAGTTGAGTCCGAGCTTGCTGAACTCGTAGTCCATGAAGCTCACGTCAAACGGCGCGTTGTGGGCGATCAGCTCGGCGCCGCGGATAAAGTCGAGGAACTCGTCGGCAATCTGGCTAAAAGAGGGTTTGTCGCGCAGGAACTCGTCGGTAATCCCGTGAACCTGAATGGCTTCCGGGTCCACCAACCGATCCGGCTTGATATAGACGTGGTAATGGTTACCGGTGAGCTTGCGGTTGATCACCTCCACACAGCCGATTTCGATGATGCGGTGGCCAAGGTAAACAGGGCCGCCACCGGTATTCATACCTGTGGTTTCGGTATCCAGGATGATCTGGCGATTCAGTTGGGGTGTGTTCATGATCCAATCTATGTCAAACTTCGGCTTTACTCGCTAGTTTACCCCAAGCCTCATGTTAAAACAGATTGATTTGTATACGGATGGTTCCTGCCTCGGCAACCCGGGCCCGGGCGGTTATGGCGCCGTTATGGTCTATGGCAAGCACCGCAAGGAGATTGCGGCCGGCTTTCGCCTCACCACCAACAACCGGATGGAGCTGATGGCCGCCATCATGGGCCTGCGCACCCTCAACGAACCCTGCCAGGTGCGCCTCACCACCGACAGCCAGTATGTGCGCCAGGGGATCACCCAGTGGATCATCGGCTGGAAGAAGAAGGGATGGATGACCGCCAACCGTCAGCCGGTCAAAAACGTCGATCTCTGGAAAGAGCTGGATGCGGAAGTGAGCCGTCACCAGATCGAGTGGCTCTGGGTCAAAGGGCACTCGGGTCATCCGGAGAACGAACGCTGTGACGAACTGGCCCGCGAGGCGGCCTGCGGCAAGGAGCTGGCCGAGGATACCGGCTACCAGCCCTGACGGGCCATACCCGGTGTGGCGAGGGACTTTGGCAGTTGCCAGCGGCGGCGCACCGGGATCAGCGGAAAGCGCCGTTTACGGGCGGCAATCACATAGACAGAAGCAAACGCCCGGCAATAGTCCCGCCCTACACTCTCCTGCCACCAGTTGTGCCAACTCTGTTTGCCCATAAACGAGTAACCGAAGCGCTCGTCAAACATCACCTCGCACCCCAGCAGATGGAGCCAGTCGGTGACTCGCCCGGGGGTAAACATCCGCGCCGACCAGGGCACCTTGCGCCGCAAAAAAGGGATGCAGTGACCTATGCCCACCAGACTCATGGGGTTGTAGCCACTGATAATCAGCCAGCCATCGTCGGTCAGCACCCTTTCGGCTTCGCGCAACACCTGATGGGGATCGGCAGAGAAATCGAGGCAGTGGGCCAGCAGACAGGCATCGACACTGCCGGTACGCACCGGCAATGCCAGTGGATCGCCATACATGTCGAGCAGCCGCCCCTCGGAAGCGACGCCTACCTGATGGCGAATGGATGAGCGTTTGCAGGAGAGTTCGGCGCTCAGGGCGCCAATCTTGAGCAAGTGATAGCCAAAAAGGTTGGGACACCAGCTGTCGAGCCGCTCCTGGATCTCGGCGGCAACCCAGTCCCCCATAGGCAACGCGGACCAGCTGGTCGGGATCTCGATTTGTTGTTCGGTACGTGCCACCTGCATAATAGGGCTCAACTCGCGGTTTCGAACGCCATCCTGTTATATAAGATACCCTCCCTAAAGAGAAGCAGACTCATGTATCCAGTGATCACAGTTCCTGCCTTTAATGACAACTACATCTGGTTGATTAGACACGAAAATCACTGTCTGGTTGTCGATCCGGGCGAAGCAGCCCCCGTGCTGGAGCGGCTCGCGGCGCTGGGGCTGGTGCTCGATGCCATCCTCCTGACCCACCATCATCACGACCATGTAGGCGGGGTTGGCGAACTGCTCGAACAGTTCCCCCATGCCAGGCTATATGGCCCCAAACTTGACCCAATGCCGGCCCACCATGGCCAGTGGCTGGAAGATGGCGATCAGATCAACTGGCACGGTCTTGCCCTCGAGGTGATCCATGTGCCCGGCCATACCCGCGGCCATATCGCCTACCATGGCAGCGGCATGCTCTTTTGCGGTGATACCCTCTTCTCGGCCGGTTGTGGTCGCCTCTTTGAAGGGACGCCGGAGCAGATGTATCACTCGCTGCAACGGCTCGCAGCCCTGCCCGATGACACCCTCATCTATTGTGCCCACGAATACACCCTGTCAAACCTGCGCTTCGCCTACGCAGTCGAGCCGGACAATCCGGCGATCCGTGATCAGATCGGGCTGATCAGCAAACTGCGGCAACAGGGGCTGCCAAGCCTGCCCAGCCGACTGGGGGATGAACGCAGGTTTAATGTTTTTCTGCGCTGCGAGCTCGATTCAGTGAAATTTTCTGCTGAAAAGCAGGGGCTAAAATGCGTGGAAAATCCGGTAGATACCTTCACGATCCTGCGCCAATGGAAGGATGTTTTTTGAACAAACCTTGATCAGGGGGGGATTGCCCCTTATGATGCGAGCTGTTTTTCTTAAAAATGACCGGAACGAGATGAAGGTACGAACGGCCTTATTGGCAGCGCTGTTGCTCAGCGGCTGCCAAAACCTGAGCCATCAGGATGACCGGGCGCTAACGGCAATCGAGCCGATCAAGTCCCCCCAGGTCAACAAAAAAGCGCATAAAAAACACTCTTCACGATTTCTGTTTGGCGATGAACAGCTGGACGAAATGGAAGATACGGACAATCTGTGGGTGCGTATCAGCGATGATATGCAACTGGAAACTCCGGACAATGCGCGCATCCGCCAACAACGTGAGTGGCTGTTGCGCAATGATAAGCATCTGGCGACCATTGCCAGCCGGGCTGAACCCTACCTCTATCTGATGGTAGAGGAGATTGAACGGCGTGAGCTGCCAATGGAGCTTATTACTGTCCCGATGATCGAGAGCATGTTTGATCCTCATGCCCGATCCCGCAGCAATGCCGTCGGTTTGTGGCAGTTTGTGCCCGCCACCGGCAAGAACTTCGGTCTGCGCCACGACAACTGGTATGACGGACGGCGCGATGTGCTGGCCTCAACCAATGCGGCGCTCGACTATCTGGAATACCTGAACCGCTTCTTTGATGGTGACTGGCTGCAAACGCTGGCCGCCTACAATGCCGGTGAAGGACGGGTTCGCAACGCCATCCAGCGTAACCAGCGTGCCGGCAAACCGACCGACTACTGGTCGCTCGACCTGCCGCGCGAAACCCAGATGTATGTGCCCAAGATCCTGGCCATGGCTGACATGATCAGCAATGCCGACAAGTACAACGTCCAGCTGCCGGTGCTCGCCAACGAGCCGAAGCTGCGGGTGGTGGAAACCGGCAGCCAGATCGATCTGAACGTGGCGGCCCAGCTGGCTGGTCTGCGCACGTCAGAGCTCAAGGAGGTCAATCCTGCCCTGAGTCGTGGCGTGATGTCACCGCGCGGCCCCTACCGCCTGCTGGTACCGGTTGAATATGCCGATACCCTGGAGCTGGCACTAGCCGATCTGCCCAAGAGCGAGCGTATCCGTACCCGCTCCTATCAGGTCACCAGTGGCGACACCCTGTCACGCATCGCCCAGAATCACGGCGTCAGCGTGAGCGAGCTGAAACTGGCCAACAATCTGCGTGGCAACAGCCTGCGTGGCGGTCAGCGTCTGGTCATTCCGACCAGCGGCCATGCCGTCAGCAGCAAGGCAAGTGCTGCCCCGCAGCAGCTGGCCAGCCGTGGCAGCAGCCAGAAAGGCAAGGTGAGCTACAAGGTGCGGGCAGGTGACAACCTGTGGAGCATCAGCCAGGCGCACGGCGTCTCCCACGAGGAGCTCGCCAAGTGGAACGGTTTGAACGCCAAGTCGGCCCTGAAACCGGGCATGAAGCTGGTGGTCTATCCCAAGCAGGGGAAGAAAAGCGACAAGTCGATGGTCTATCAGGTTCGCCGTGGTGACTCCATCTCCTCCATCGCCGCGCGCTTCCAGGTTGCCATCAACGATGTGATGCGCTGGAACCAGCTCGACAAAGGGGATTACCTGAAACCGGGTCAGGAGATCACCCTGTTTGTGAAGAACAACAGCTGATCCCTCGCCAACGTCATTAAAAAAGGGAGCCAGTCAGATGACTGGCTCCCTTTTTTTATCCCCTTCACTCGCCATGACACAGTTCGTGCTCTTCATCCCGATAGGGCCGGACAGCGCTGAATCGCTGCCACACCATATCCATCAGATCGGCCAACCCCTTGAGCGGCCTTACAGGCACTCTCTGTGGCCATCCCGGAGAGCTTGCTGGTCACTATAAGCTGGATTTATGGCATTTCCCAAAATGCCCCAACTTTTGCTTATACCGCACCTCTCATCCCATGACATGACCAAACCGGCCGTAAGAGAGCGGAAAACCCCATTCGCCCGCTCGTCTGGATACGATTCACACCCGCCCCAAGGGCTATTGCACGGCTTATTCCCAGAGCCGGGTCGGTACCACCAGCAACACGGTACGCTGACCAATCGCCACGTTGGCATTGGGGAAGACCACCGCCTCGCGGGGCTGCTCGACGGCGTAGCGCTGCTCGCCATCCTCGGCCAGCACGAACCCTTGCGGGAATTCGGTGAAGTTGTCGACATCGCTGGCGAACAGGAAGCGAAACTGCTCCGATTTTTTGGTGATCACCCGATCGATGGCAAACAGGGTGAAATCATCCGCCCGCCACGGCTCCAGCGCCACCTCATCATGGGTCACCAGCTCCTGCAGCGCCTGGCGGGTTTCGATAAAGCGGGTCATGTCGTTCTCGCCAAATGGCCGCACCTTGCCCAGCTCCACCGTGAAGGCGTGGGCGCCGTGCTGGCGCGAGCTGTAGTAGCTGAAGGTGGTGGTCGGGCTGGCAGAAAGCAGTATGGTGCGCACCCCGCAGGCACCGAGGAACTGCACCTGCTCGCGGCAGTGGGGCCGCTCGTGGGGGAAGGGGTAGACGGCAAACTTCTCGTGGCGCGAGCCGCGAATGGCGGTGTGCAGGTCGTAGTGGTAGCGGGGGCGGGCCGGATCGGCAAAAAAGCGGCTCACATACTGCTCGAGGCGCATGGCGCGGATCCGCTCCCGGTTGCAGAGTCCCTCCCCCTTGCTGTGGGCGCCGGAGAAGAGGCGGTTCATGTTCTCCTCCACCTCCCGCAGCCCGAGGTTCATCGCCGCCGGATTGCCAAACAGGAACAGCACCCGATGGCGGGCGCTCAGCTCGCCCGAGAGCAGACGGGTCAGCAGCTGGTTGCAGATCTCGATGGGGGCGGTCTCGTTGCCGTGAATACCGCAGGAGAGGACGATATCCTTGCGTCCTCCGGGCTGGCCGCCCGCTCCGCTGACAGGCTCCAGACAGATGACACCGGTATCCCAGACGCTGACCCGCGTGCCGTCCGGCAACGCGAAATCAAAGGGATCGAGCTGCCACTCGTGGCTGCGGGTCATGGCCAAAAAATCGTGCTGGGGAATCATCCGTCTCACCCTCTTGCGCTGGAATACTATGGCCGGATTATACGCAAGGCGTTGCGGCTTAAAACCGATTTTTAAACAAATTCAAACATTAACGATACAAATAGCGGCAAGGTAAAACGGCAGCACCGGGCGGAGCAACAACGGGATATGAAGGCGGGGAAGCGAGGGCAATAACGGGGCGAACAACAGCAGGGTTGACGGGGTGACCTGATGTCACCCGACCGTCAGCATACAAGTATCAGCAGATAAACGAGGCATCCATGCCCGGTTGATCAACCACGCCAGAACGGCTTGGTGGTCTCTTGATAACGGTCAGCTTCGTTCAGGCCGATGTCTTTGAGCAGGTACTCGGGCAGCTCGGAGAGCTGGCGACGGCTGCGGCTGCGCTCCAGCCAGGTCAGAACGGTCATTTTAACGCGAGCAACCAGATTCAATTGGCTGGAATGCTGGTAACCGGTTTCGGTATAAGTCATGTTGGCCATGATGTGGCTCCTCTGAATATTTGTTTACGCACTGGGCTTCAATTTGATGCGCAAAGCTTAGTCAGGGAGTCAGACCGACTCAATTGACGAATTTTGATACGTTACATTAGTAAATCTAATGTCTAAGAACGGCAGGATTTAATTTTAACACTTTGATTTTAAACAACTAATTATTTTAACGGTTGGCCAGCAGAGTCGCACAGCATATTGTGCTGCATGGCACCCATCTATATATGCATTTTACTGCTTTACATATGCAGGGACGAGCAAGGTGTGAACAGCAGGCAACAGCGGAGTTACACGAAATTGTTAATTTAATGATCTTGTGGCGATCTTTATTTAACACAATGAAACATAAATAAAACCAGCACCGCATCCCCATTCAGAGGCGCACATTGCCCCTCCCCAAAGTGCCTCTTGGCACTCCAGCCGCATGCTGGTATGTTTATTTATACAGTAGTTTTGCTACCCGCAGCTGATGTCATATCTGATGTCGTCAACAGCGGGTCAGACCACAGGATCATCGATGGATACCTTTACCCCTACTGCCGCCCTGCGTCAACAGATGGAGGCCATTGAAGCCTCTCTGGATCAGCTGGCCACCCTGCTCGGCCAGCTCGAACTGCAGGAGGCCCATGTCTATCCCCTCCCCCCGGTGGCGCAGGGCGAAGAGCACGACCCCATCAGCCAGATTGAGGTGGGTTACCTGAGCGGCGACGAGGCACTGGCCGCCACCCTGTCGGCCTATCGGGACCACAGCGCCCGCCCCGGCTGCTCCACCAAGGCCACCCGTCGTCTGCCGGGCTGGCTGCGCTTTCCCGCCGCCGCCGCTCCGCTGATCCAGCCGCAGGTAGAGGAGATCAACCAGCGCAAGCTCGAGTTCAAGGCGCTGGTGCAGCAGGCGGGCGGACGGGACGAGAAGTTCGAGCTGGTACATACCGCCCTGCCCGGGGTGATCACCCTGCAGGTCTACCGCAAGCTGACGTGGCTACATGGAGAGCTGCACTCCCTCGGTTTTACCTGGGCCGACAAGCAGACCATCAATCGCCTCACCCGCGAACAGGTGCTGGAGATGCTGGAGCGCAGTCGTCGCTACATACCGGCTCTCTCCAACAACGAGGAGTGGAGCAAGATGGTGGATCAGGAGGTGTACGACATTCGCCGCCTACCCGCCGATGCCGAGCTGCGGATCCGCCGCCCGGTCAAGACCCATCCGATGATCAACCTGCTCTGGCAGGATCGCACCCCGCGCAAGCAGCAGATCAAGGCGAGCCTGCCGCTGCTGCTCTGCTCGGACAGCCCGCCCGCGGTCACCCATCTGGGCAACTATCCCCCCAAGAGCCGGCAGGCGCGGCGGGATCGCAAGATTGGCGGCGAGCCCATCATCGAGCGGCTGCATCTCTACCTCTATCAGGGCTAACGCGACGAGCCAGCTAAAACCGGCACGCAGAAACGACAGAGGGGAGCACATCGGCAAGATGTGCTCCCCTCTTTCATATGGCATGGCCATGTCGCTGGTGCTACAGCGGATCAGCTCATCAGCAGGGCCCGCAGGCTCTCCACATCCAGCCCGCGCACTTCCGACTGGCCGCTCAGCAGACCATCGGCCAGCGCCCGCTTCTCGTCGTGCAGGGCGACAATCTTCTCCTCCACCGTCTGCTCGCACACCAGCCGATAGACGGTCACCGGCTGGGTCTGGCCCATCCGGTGGGCCCGATCGCTCGCCTGATCTTCCACCGCCGGGTTCCACCAGGGATCGAGGTGCAGCACGGTATCGGCCTGGGTGAGGTTGAGACCGGTGCCCCCCGCCTTGAGGCTGATGAGAAACAGAGGTACCGCCTCGTGGCGAAAACGCAGGATGGAGTCCTGCCGCGCCTTGGCCGAACAGCCGCCATCCAGATAGCAGTAGTCCCATGACTTCTGCTCGATGCGGGCACGCAGCAGGCTCAGCAGATCGACAAACTGGCTGAACACCAGCACCCGATGACCGCCATCGATCGCCTCCTCCAGCAGCGCCATCGCCTCATCCAGCTTGCTGCTGGTCTGCGACCACTCGGGCATCACCAGCTCCGGCGAACAGCAGAGCCGGCGCAGTCGGGTTAACCCGCTCAACACGTGCATCAGGGCCCGGCCATCGGCACTTTGCACCTGCTGCACCACCTCGCGCCGGGTCGCCTCGTAGAGCTGACGCTCCTCGGGGGAGAGGCTGATGTGGTGGATGATCTCGGTCTTGTCCGGCAGCTCGGTCAACACCTCCTGCTTGAGGCGGCGCAGGATAAAAGGGCTGATCACCGCCCGCAGCAAGGCCATGTGCTGGGGATCCTTGACCGCCTTGCCAAAGCGGCGCTTGAACTCGCCGAGACTGCCGAGCAGCCCCGGGTTGATAAAGGTGAAGAGACTCCACAGCTCGCCCAGATGGTTCTCGATGGGGGTGCCAGAGAGGGCGAGGCGAAAATCGCCATCGAGCTGGAACAGCAGCTTGGCACGCTGGGTACCGGCATTTTTGATCTGCTGCGCCTCATCGAGCACCATGGAGGACCAGCGGCGCGCCTTGAGCGCCTCCGCCAGACTGCCGAGCATGCCGTAGTTGATGAGGATCACCTGCCCCGCTTTGGCATCGCGAATAATGCGCTCGCGCTCGGCGGGATTGTCAAAGATCACCACCTCCAGCTCGGGGGCGAAACGGGCGACCTCCTCCTGCCAGTTAGTGACCACCGACTTGGGCACCACCACCAGCGCCGGCCCCAGATGCTGGCGCATCCGCAGCACGATCAAGGCCTGCAGCGTCTTGCCAAGCCCCATGTCATCGGCCAGACAGGCGCCAAAGCCGTGATGGGCCAGGGTCGCCATCCAGCGCACCCCCTCCTTCTGGTAATCCCGCAGCGCGGTGAGCAGCTCGGGCGGACAGGCCACCTCCTGCTGCCACTCCTGCTGCAGGGATTGCCACGCCGCGTCCCCCTCGGTGGTGATAACCGAGAGCAGACGGGTGAGCGGATAAGCCAACTTGTGGTTGATCCGCTGCTCGTCGTCGAGCATGGCCCCCAGCATGGAGAGCCGCTCCACCAGCTTGTCACTCAGCATCAGGCTGGTCTTTTCGTCGAGCTGGACGGTGCGCTGGCCCGGGGTCAGCTGGCGCAGGATCAGGCGCAAGTCGAGGATCTGGTGTTCATCAAGGGCGAGCGCCCCCTCTACCTGAAACCAGTCCTGACGCCGTTCGATACGCAGGCTCAGGGCCGCCTCATCGAGACTCTTGAGGCGCGCACTGTCCTGATGCCAGTGAATGACCACGCCGGCATCCACCAGCTCGGGCAGGGCATTGACCAGCGCCAGTGCCTGCTCTCCTTCGAGGCGCCACTCGCTGCCGGGCAGATCGATGGGAAGCTGATTGCGCAGCAGTTGGGCCTGCCCCTTCTCGGCGGCAAGATCGCGCTGCCAGTAGTGGTTGCCCTTGATCCCCTGACGGATGATGGTCTCCCCCTTGCCCAGAGGCTGGGGAGGCAGCTCGTCAAAACGGGTCACCAGCTTGACCGCCAGCTGGCCATCCTGCCAATCGAGCTGCACCGAAGGAATGCCCGGCCAGGGGGCCAGTTCGGCATTGCCGTGCAATCCCTCAACCTGGCTGTGCCAGGGCAGATCGGCGATCCCGTCAAGGGTGCGCTGTAACTCGCTCATCCCCTCGGCGGGCAGCAGCGGGATGGATTCGAGCGCCGGCAAGCGGTCGAGCAGCGGCTGCGGGGTGAGGATGAGCTGCCACAGATCCTGCGCCAGCGGCATGATGTGAGCGCCGCGCGCGGCTGCAGCGGGGATCAGCAGGGCGCTCATCCCCTCTTCGGTCGCCACAATTTGCAGCAGCGGCGCCGTGATGGCGAGCTGCAGCTTCTGCCCCTTGGCGTTGAACAGGCGCGGATGGTCGGCGAGTGGCACCCAGACATCCCGGGGCAAGCGTCCCATCACCCGCGGCAGGGTGCGTACCACCGCCCAATCGTGCTCATCGAGCAGGGCCGCATACTGGGTGGAGAGCAGGGTGGGATCGACCCGGCGGCCTGCCGTCCACTCCCCCTTGGTGCTGAGCTTCTGGATCTTGCACTCCAGCTCGGGGCCATCGGCATGAAGCAGCCACACCAGCCGCTCCTGCGGCTTGCGAACGCCACTGGCGCGGCCCAGCCCCTGCAGCCAGTTGAGCCAGCTGGCAGAGGCGGCCCCCTTCTCCTCGCCGGACTCTTCATCTTCCGCGTCGTCATCGGCATCGCTGCTGCGCAGCTGGCCAAGTGGCGCCCCTGTGGCCGCCTCGCCCAGCAACAGGCGCAGCAGATCCTGACAAAACGCCATCAACCGGTGATGGGGTTCGGCATCGAGCAGGTGGGAGAGATCCCACTTATGCAGCATGGCCACCTGCGCGCTCTGGGCGCCGTGACGGGCCAGCGCGCAGAGATCGAGCCAGAGGTAGCCCCAGTGCAGCTCCTCTACCGGCAGTTGCAGGGTATCGAACAGCCCGACCGCCTGACCGTGCCGCTCCCCGGCCCACTGACTGAGCAAGTCGGCCAGCAGCGGAAACTGCCCGCCGAGGCTGCGCTGCCACTTCTTGCGCTGCTCGCTTGCGATAACGGGGTCAGCCTGTTGCAGCCAGCCCAGCCAGAGCAGGGCACTGAAGGCTCGGGGCCACTGCCCCTCATGCCCCTCGGCCTGCCACTGGCCAAGGGCCGTGAGCAGCCGCTCACCCAGCGGGCCGCTCTCTCCTTGCGAGGCAACCGCCTGCAGGGCAGGCCACAAGAGGCTGGAGTCGGAGCTCTCGCCATCACCGCAGAGCCAGCGCCACTCCGCCTCGAATGCCCGCCCTTGCACCTGTACCTCGGGGGCACAGCGGGTCAGTGCACTCGCCAATGGCCAGCGCTCTTCATATGGGGCATCGAGCAGCAGTTGCAGCGAGAAGTGCTCCAGCAGCAGTTGCTGCCAGGCGGGGCTGGAACCGGCCAGCAGCTGATGGGCATCGGGGGTATCGAGCAGGGTGAGCAGATCGCCGGGAGAAAAGAAGGCCGGGATCTCGCCCGCCTTGCCCCGGCACAGTTCGCGCACCACTCCGTGAACCAGATCCTGACCGGTCACCGAGGAGACCCGGCTCCAGTCTGGAGCGGCGCACACACCGGCCCGCACGCCCAGGATCAGCGCCAGCGTCCCCTCGGCAGTCAGGCTCCATTGCTGCTCCCCACGCAATCTGACAAGGCCGGCGTCATGGAGCCGGGTCAGGTGGCTGGCGAGCTCATGGCCCGCCTCCAGCGTCTCTTGTAACAGACGGGTACTGGCGACACGCTGCAGTTGCAAGGTACTGAGCAGGAGATAACTATCCGAAGAGAGGGTGGAGGCAGACATCAAAACTCACGGGCAGATGCAAAAGCGGAATTTTAACGGTAAAGCGCCGGCCACTCGACCCTTTACAGTGAAATAACTCAAAAAAAAACGGCCATCCGTGATGACCGTCGAAAGTAACGAAGGAAATAGCCGGATTTACCAGTTATCTCCCACAGCGGGAAAATCGGGAGCGCTAGCCCCTAATTCGTGGAGCCAATGCTAGAGGTTGGCGCTTCAAAAAGCTTTGAAGCGGATCACAGTTGAAAAGGATTTCTGAAAACGGTTTCAATTTTTGACAGCAAGAAACCATGATTTCGCACCAAATGAGCCATGCACCAACCTCCCTTGTTCCCCCTGCACAAGCGGTGGAAAGTCTGTATGGCACTAGCTTGTCGAATGCCACTGTGTAGGCAGCGGTCAGAAGCATAGCTTCGCCATAACCTGCTACCCGCTGGCTATGTTTCAGGGCAACCGGAAATGGCCGATATGGGCCAGGAGAGCACGAATCGGCTCCCTCCCCGTCCGGTAGATTGGCAAACCGCGCTGCCGCCGTGCGCCTCTGCAATCGCCTTGACCACGGCGAGCCCAAGTCCGCTACCACCGCTCTTGCGCGAGCGTGACGGATCTCCCCGACGAAACGCATCGAAGATACAGGCGGCGATCTCCTCGCTGATGCCTGGCCCCTCATCTTCCACACTCAGAACGCACACACTCTCCGAGCGATGCAGCCGCACGGTCAGCAGGCCCGGCAGCGCGTGCTTCTGGGCATTTTCCAACAGCGCCATCAGGGCCTGACGGATACGAAACAGATCGCAGCAAACATGCAGTTCGCTATCCAGCTCCCGCTGCAACACAAATCCGCTCGCCGCCAGAGGGCTGGCAAATGCCTCAAGCACCACGGCAAGCTCGTCGGCCAACCTGACCTCGGTCCGCTGCAACTCCAGATGGCCGCTGTCGTTGAGGCTCAATACCCGCAAATCCTCGATCAGGTGATTGAGCCCCTCCACCTGACGCAGCAACCCCTCGAAGAGTTCGCTGCTGGGAGGAAATACCCCTTCGGCCAGCCCCTGCAAGCGGCCACGCAAAATGGTCACCGGTGTGCGCAATTCGTGGGCAATGGCGGCATTCCAGAACTCCCGCTCGCGGGTCATGTTCTGCAGCCGCTCGGCCATGGTGTTGAAGTCGCGCACCAGTTGCGCCGTCTCCCCGATCGCCTGCTCATCCTCCGGCACGCGCGCATCGAGCTTGCCCTCGGCTACCTCGCGCAGGCTGGTTGCAACCGAGTTGAGCGGAGTCAGGATGCGGCGAGAGAGGCGAACCGCCACGTACAGCGCCATTCCCAATGAAAGCAGGATGGTAGAGCCGATCCATAACATCTCGACTCTCGAAGGAACCCAGGTCTCGGAGATACTGTTAGGCAAATACGCCGTAGTGACGGCATAGAACACATAGGTACCGATCACCGCAAGGGAGATGATGCCGAGCGCCATCAGCCCCAGGGAGCGGATGATTTGCCTGCGCAGGCCTGGCGCCGATCTCATGCATCGCCCCCGAAGCGATAGCCAACCCCCCAGACACTGGCGGGGACTCCCTGAATGCCGTGTGTCTCCAGTTTTTTGCGCAACTTGCTGATGTGGCTATCCACAGTGCGCTCCTGGGTATCCCCCTCGGGCAGGCAGTGAGTCAGCAGTTCGGCGCGACTGAACACCCGTTTCGGCGCCCGCATCAAAGAGGCGAGCAACTTGAACTCGGTCAGGGTCAGCTCCAGCACCTGCTGCTGGTCATCGCGGAAAATGCTGGCCTCGTGGCTCTCCAGATCGATCTGAAACTGACCGACCCGCAACACGTTCGCCGTGGCTGGCGTTACGGCCCGGGTGCGCCGGAGCACGGCCTGCACTCGCGCCACCACTTCGGCCGGATTGAAGGGTTTGACCACATAGTCATCCGCCCCCATGCGCAGCCCCATCAGCTTGTCGAGATCCTGATCGAGGGCGGTCAACATGATCACCGGCGTATCGCCACGCGCCCGGATCTCGCTGAGCACCTGCCAGCCATCCAGTAGCGGCATCTGCACATCCAGCAGCAGGAGATCGGGTTTGAATGCCTGATGCATGGCCAGCGCTTCACGGCCATCGGCGGCGTGCAGGGAGCGCAAGCCATGACGTTGCAGGTAAGCGGCGAGGATGTCGGCGATCTCGGCTTCATCCTCTGCAATCAGTACCAGTGACTGGCCCGCCGGGCTGGCGGAAGCATTGAGATGGGACATAGTCGGACTCGAAAAAAGGTGGCGTTGAACTTTATCATCGCCTCCATGGATTCTCCACAAAGCCTCGAATCATTCGCAATAGCCCCTCGCCATAATGGCCGCTCGATGCACTCTCCGGTCACATCACACCGGAGAGACGGTTTAACGAGGTGAGTGGATGATGTTTGTCAAACAGCGGTATGCGGGCGCCCTGCTCGCCGTCATTACCGCATTCGGGTTGGCGGGTTGCGACGCTGCGCCGCAAGAGCAGGAGGCACCCGCCCTGCCTCAGGTGTCGGTGCTGACTCTGACTGGTCGGGAGCTGGTCATCAACGAGGATCTGCCCGCCCGGGTGGCGGCACTGCGCAGCGCCGACATTCGCGCCCAGATCAGCGGCATCGTGCAGCGCCGCCTGTTCGAGCAGGGCGCCGAGATCAGCGCAGGCACCGTGCTGTTCCAGATAAACCCGGCCCCCTTCAAGGCCGATGTCGACAGCGCCGCCGCCGCATTGCAAAGGGCCGAGGCGGTGCTGGCCCACGCCCGCATCCAGATTGACCGCCTGAAGCCACTGCTGCGCACCGACGCCATCAGCCGCCAGACCTATGACGACGCGGTCTCCCAACGGGATCAGGCGGCCGCCGATGTGGCCCAGGCCAGGGCGACTCTGGCCCGGCACCAACTGAACCTGCAATTTGCCAGCGTGGAGGCCCCCATCGCCGGACGCATCGATCAGGCGCTGGTGAGTGAAGGGGCCCTGGTGTCGCCCACCGATGCCACCCCCATGGCCAGGATCCAGCAGATTGATCAGGTCTACGTCGATGTGCGCCAACCGGCCTCGGTGCTGGAATCCCTGCGCCAGCAGGCTGGCTCAACGGCACCGGAACTGGCGGTGGAGATCCTCGGTAGCAATGGCACACCGCTGGGAATGCAGGGGCGCATCCTCTTCTCCGGCATAGAGGTCGATGCCGGAACCGGTGACGTACTGCTGCGGGTACTGGTGGACAACCCGGAGCGGCGGCTCTTGCCCGGCCTCTACGTACAGGCGCGCATTCCCCGGGCCCGCTATGCCAACGCCCTGACCGTGCCCCAGCAGGCGGTAGTTCGCACATCGGGTCAGACCAGCGTGTGGGTGGTGGATGGCCAGGGGCAGGCACAGCTGGTTCCGGTCAACACCGCTGAACTGGTGAATAGCCAGTACCGCATCGCGTCCGGGCTCAGTGCCGGGCAACAGGTGGTGATCGAAGGGCTCGACCGTCTGACCCCGGGGATTCAGGTCATTGCCTCCCCCTGGCAACCACCCGCCGTCAGCCAACCGGCTGACGGTGGCATTCGCTGAATCGGAGAGTTATCCATGCCGCAGTTTTTTATCCATCGCCCGGTGTTTGCCTGGGTGATCGCCCTGTTCATCGTGCTGGCAGGGGTCATCGCCATCCCCAAGCTCCCCATCTCCCGCTATCCCTCGGTGGCGCCGGTGTCGGTGACCCTCTATGCCACCTATCCGGGCGCCACGCCGCAGACCCTGAACGATGCGGTGGTGAGCCTTATCGAGCGCGAGCTGTCGGGAGTGAAGAACCTGCTCTACTTCGAGTCGTCGGTGGACGCCTCGGGCAGCGCGCAGATCACCGCCACCTTCAAGCCGGGCACCGATCCGGAGCTGGCCCAGATGGACGTGCAAAACCGCATCAAGGCGGTCGAGCCTCGCTTGCCACAAACGGTGCGGCAAACCGGCCTGCAGGTGGAGTCCGCCACATCCGGCTTTCTGATGATGGTCGGCATGACCTCACCGGATGGCCGCTTCGATGAGGTTGCCCTCAACGACTACATGGCACGCAATATTGTGCAGGAGTTGCGCCGCATCGACGGGGTAGGACGAGTGCAACTGTTTGGCGCCGAGCAGGCCATGCGCATCTGGGTAGATCCGGCCAAACTCGCCGCCTATGGGCTGACCATCAGCGAGGTGGCGCAGGCCATCGAGCAGCAGAACATCCAGATTGCACCGGGGCGCCTCGGTGATGAACCCGCCCTGCCGGGACAGCGCCTGACGGTTCCCCTCACGGTTCAAGGCCAACTGACGACACCCGAGGCATTCGCCGCCATCGTGCTGCGAGCCGGTGGCGATGGCGCCAAGCTGGTGCTGGGTGATGTCGCCCGGGTCGAGCTGGGGGCGCAATCTTACGCCTTTTCCAATCGGGAGAACGGCGTGGCCGCCACCAGCGCCGCCATCCAGCTCTCCCCCGGCGCCAACGCCGTGCGTACCGCAGATGCGGTGCGCACCCGTCTCGCCCAGCTCGCCCCCACGCTGCCGGCGGGCATGGCCTATTCGATCCCGTTTGACTCGGCCCCCTTCGTCAAGGTCTCCATCGAAAAGGTGATCCACACCTTGCAGGAAGCCATGGTGCTGGTGTTTCTGGTGATGTTTCTCTTCCTGCAGAACCTGCGCTACACCCTGATCCCGGCCATCGTCGCCCCCATCGCTCTGCTTGGCACCTTCGCGGTGATGCTGCTGGCCGGTTTTTCGATCAACTCCCTCACCATGTTCGGCATGGTGCTGGCCATCGGCATCATAGTCGACGACGCCATCGTAGTAGTGGAGAATGTCGAGCGCCTGATGGCCACCCGGGGGCTGTCGCCCCGTGAGGCGACCTCGCAGGCCATGAAGGAGATCACCGGAGCGGTGATCGGCATCACCTTGGTGCTCACGGCGGTGTTCCTCCCCATGGCGTTTGGCAGCGGCTCGGTGGGGGTCATCTACCAGCAGTTCACCCTGTCGATGGCGGTGTCGATCCTCATTTCGGCCTTCCTCGCCCTGACCCTGACGCCTGCGCTCTGCGCCACCTTGCTGCGTCCGGTCAGTCCGAGTCATCATGAGAAGCGCGGCTTCTTCGGTGCCTTCAACCGGGGTTTCGAGCGGTTCACGGCAGGCTACGGTGCGCGGGTAACCCGGCTGGTCGGGCGCAGTGGACGGATGATGGCAACCTTTGCCGCCCTCTGCGCAGTGCTGGCCCTCGCTGCCGCCCAGCTGCCCTCCTCTTTCCTGCCGGACGAGGATCAGGGTTACTTCATGACCTCCATCCAGCTGCCAACCGGCGCCACCAGCGAGCGTACTCTTGAGGTGGTCAAGGCCTTCGAGGCTCACGTCGCCTCTCGCGAGACGCTAGACACCAACCTGGTGGTGCAGGGCTTCAGCTTCTCCGGCGCTGGCCCCAATGCCGCCATGGCCTTCACCATGCTCCAAGATTGGGATCAGCGTCATGGCGCCACGGCAGCCGAAGAGGCAGATCTGGCACAAGCAGCCATGGCAAATATTCCTGAAGGCACGGTAATGAGCCTGCTGCCGCCCGCTATCGACGAGCTGGGCACCGCCTCCGGCTTCACCCTGTTCCTGCAAGACAGAGCCAACCGGGGGGACGCCGCGCTGCTGGCCGCTCAGGCCCAACTGCTGGAACTGGCCGCCAACAGCAAGGTGGTCAGTGATGTGTATCCCGACAACCTGCCTCCCGGCGAGAGCATTCACCTCGAGATCAACCGACAGAAGGCCGAAGCCATGGGACTCTCGTTCGCCAGCGTAAGCAGTACCCTGTCGGCCGCGATGGGATCGCTCTACGTCAACGACTTCCCAAACAGCGGGCACATGCAGCAGGTCATTCTGCAGGCAGACGCGTCGGCGCGCATGCAGCTCGATGACGTGCTCGGCCTGCGGGTGCGCAATGCCAGCGGCGGCATGGTGCCCCTGCGGGAGGTGGTGACACCGGAATGGCGCGAATCGCCGCAACAGATGATGCGCTTCGATGGCTTCCCTGCCGTGCGTATTGCCGGGGGGGCAGCGCCCGGCATCTCCAGCGGAGCGGCGATGGCGGAGATGGAGCGTCTGGTGGCGCAATTGCCGCCAGGCTTCGCATTGGCCTGGACGGGACAGTCGTTGCAAGAGCGCCAGTCGGCCGAGCAGGCACCCCTGCTGATGCTGTTGTCCGCGCTGGTGGTCTTCCTGGTGCTGGCGGCACTCTACGAGAGCTGGTCGATCCCGCTCTCGGTGATGCTGGTGGTGCCGCTGGGCCTGCTCGGTGCCGTCGCGGCCGTGATGCTGCGCGGCATGCCCAACGACGTCTTCTTTAAAGTAGGCATGATCACCATCATCGGTCTGTCGGCCAAGAACGCCATCCTCATCGTGGAGTTTGCGCGCCAGTTGCACGGCGAAGGGCGCTCGCTGCTTGATGCTGCTGTCACTGCTGCCCGCCTGCGCCTGCGCCCCATTCTGATGACGTCGCTGGCCTTCACCCTCGGGGTGGTGCCCTTGATGCTCGCCAGTGGCGCCAGCGCGGAGACCCAGCACGCCATCGGCACCGGCGTGTTTGGCGGCATGATCAGCGGCACCCTGCTGGCCATCTTCTTCGTGCCGGTCTTCTTCGTCTTCGTCATCGGCACCCAGGCGCGCATTCAGGCCTGGCGGGCACGGCGAGCATCCAACCGCATTCATCCGGCTCGATGACAACAGATACACAGGCGGCCGGATAGTCCCTCAGCACATCACCAAAAGAAAAAGCCCAACCTGCGAAACAGGTTGGGCTTGGTATGTGGCGGAGAGACAGGGATTCGAACCCTGGGTGGCATTGCTGCCACAATTGATTTCGAGTCAATCCCGTTCGGCCACTCCGGCATCTCTCCGTGGGATGATTTTTTACCCAAGCAAGGGGAATAATGCAATGAAAATTTCTTACTTATCAATCGAGTGAATGCTTTTTAGCCAGCAATCTCTCCCTTACTCTCCATGCAACCCCTGTCGACACCAAACAAGCCAGACAGGATTGTCTGGCCAGATAAAAAGATTCACCCATCTTGTCCTGTTTGCCATTCGAGTCAGTTTTTCGCGGTTTATCAGCCCCTTGTGACAAAATGGGTGACAGTCGCCGCTTTTGGCTGGTTTACTGTCGCCTCAACGCGCTTTTGTCGCAAATAGCCTTGCGCAACAAGGCCAAAAAAGAACAGAGATGACTGTCGGGGCATTAAGTCGCAATCACCTTGCCCCACTCCAACCGATGGAACACCGATGCCAATAAAACCCCTCCTCTTTCTGCTGCTGGCCCTGATGTCTGCACTCCCCGTACAGGCCAGAAGTTATCCACTTCCCGCAGCTGGCAGCCGCCTGATTGGTGAGCTGGAGGATTACTTCATCCAGCAGGATGAGTATCTGGAGCTGGTTGGCAAACATACCCAAATTGGTTTTTTGGCGCTGCTTGAAGCAAATCCCGGTGTTGATCCCTATTTACCCAAGCCGGGCACCCGCTTGACCCTGCCGACCCAGATGCTGCTGCCCGATGTCCCGCGCGAGGGGATCGTCATCAATCTGCCCGAGCTGCGCCTCTACTACTTCCCAAAAGGGAAGCAGGAAGTGATCGTGCTGCCCATCGGGATCGGCGACATCGGTCGCGAGACACCCGAGATGACCACCACCATCATCGAGAAGACACCGGATCCGAGTTGGGTACCGGGCCCCATGGTGCGCAAATCCTGGCTGGAGCAGCAGGGGATCACACTGCCAGCGGTTGTACCACCGGGACCGGACAATCCTCTCGGCAAATTCGCCATGCGCCTTGGTTATGGCAAACGGGACTATCTCATTCACGGTACCAACAAGGATTTTGGTGTAGGCCTGCGGGTGAGCGCGGGCTGTATCCGGCTGCGCCCTGATGATATCGAGTCCCTCTTCAAGATGGTGCCAATCGGTACGCCGGTGCGGGTCATCAATCAACCGGTCAAGGTTGCCATCGAGCCTGACGGCCGTCGCTGGCTGGAAGTGCACTCTCCTCTGTCACGCACGGAAGAGGAGATGGAGCAGGGCGCGCCTCTTGTTCTCACCCCGGAGGTAGAACAATTTATTGCGGCCCCCGAAGTAGAACAGAGTGCAGTCGCTGAGACTCTGGCACTGAAGAATGGCTTGCCCAAGCCCATCAGCGGCTGACACGGCACGGAGTCGCCCCAAACCATGAGATACCTGCTGCTCTTTTTGCTGCTCTCCAGCCGGCCGCTTTGGGCCAAAGACATCCTATGGATGCAAAATGGTGATCGCCTAACCGGTACCATTGAAGAGATCACCGACCAGTCGGTACGGATTGCCCTGCCCTATAGCGGGTCAGTGACCGTCAAACGTGATGCCATAAAACGCTGGCGACTCGAAAAGCAGGAGAAGCCCAAGGCGACAGCCAAGGGCGGCATAAAACTGTTCGAGGATGGGAATGATGAGCGCAATGCCTGGCTCTGGAGCGGCAGCGGCGATCTCAACGTCAAGATCAGGGACAACGACAAGAAGACCAACAACGTCAACGTCAAAGGCACAACTGAAGTGGCTAATCTCGACTGGCGTTACACCCTTTCGGGAGAATATAACTACGAGACCTCCAACAACGTCACCGATAGCCATGACTACAAGGTGACTCCCACCCTCGACTATTTCTTCGATCAACACTGGTTTATTCGCAGCTCGGTCAATGCCGAATATGACATGCTGGCCGACTACTATTTCAAACTCGACTTTGGTTCGGGCCCCGGTTATCGATTCTGGAATGACAAAAAACGGCGACTCGAGCTTATTGCCCAAGGCGGTATGCAGCGAGCCTACTATCGCAACAATGAGCTGTTGAGCATCTTTTATTCAAGCTCACATACCATCAGCTATCCCATCGGGGAGCTACTCTGGGACTACCGCCAACCGCTCTCCTTCTGGCAGCAGCCATTCGAGCTGTTCAGCAAAGGAAGCTATACCAAGTATCTGGCTCAACCCTCCCCCTATATCACTCTCAACCAGGATATATCTGGCAGCATTGGCATGCGTTACTACTTCAACGACCACCTGCGCCTCTCATGGAGCACTGAAGTCGAACGAGAGGAAGGGGAGTTAAACCTGGGCCCGTTCAGCCAATCTCTCAACAAGACCGATTACAAGCACCTCCTCAGTCTGGGTGCCAGTTTCTAGGCCCCAAAAATAAAAAGGAGGAGCCAAATTGGCACCTCTTTTTTATTAGACCAACAGAGTGGCAACTAGATCAGCCCCCAAGCCGCGATTTGATAGATCCACAGCATCGCCAGCATGGTGCCCACCATCCCCATAATGACGCCGATCCGCACCATCTGACGGCTCTCCACCAGACCGGTGGCGTGGGCCAGCGCATTGGGCGGCGTACTGATGGGGAGCGACATGCCCAGCGATACCGAGATGGTCACCGCCAGGATCAGGGTATGGCTGCCGCCCCACTCGGCAAGCTCCGGCATGCTGACCGCCAGTGCAGCCACCAGCGGCAGCAGCAGGTTGGCTGTCGCCGTATTGGACATAAAGTTGGCCATCACCACCGCCAACAGGCAGGCCCCGACCAGTACGGCGAGCGTGGAGTACTCATGGAACGGTATGTGAGTAATGAGACGCTCCGCCAGCCCTGAGTCCTCCAGCGCCAGACCCAGCGCAATCCCGCCCGACACCAGCCAGAGCACATCGAGGGAGATCTTGTGCAGGTCATCCTTGGTGATGATCCCTGTCGTCAGGAAGACGGCGACCGGGATCATGGCGACGACGTAGGAGTTCATGCCGTGCAGATCACCGAGCAGCCAGAGCACTATGGTGGTAATGAAGGTGAGATAGACCACCCAGGCCCGGGGCGTCTGCATGAAACGCCCCTCGATTTTCAGCTCGATCTGTTTGAGCGGGCTCGGGAAGAAACGCCCCAGCAGAAACCAGCCAAGCAGCAGCAAGAGCGCGACGAAGGGCACCGCAAAACCCATCCACTGACCAAACGAGATGGCATGCTCGCCAGTAAGATATTTGAGAGCCACCGCGTTGGGCGGCGTACCTATGGGGGTACCAATTCCGCCCAGATTGGCCGCCAGCGGAATGGCCAGCACAAACCCCACCTTGGCCGGATCCCGCTCCGGGAATACCGCCAGTACCGGTGCCAGAATGGCCAGCATCATGGCCGTGGTAGCGGTATTGCTCATGAACATGGAGAAGGTGGCGGTAATGAGCATCAGCCCCAGCATCACGACTCTGGGGTTGCGACCGAAGGGACGCAGCAGCACCCGCGCCAGATTCACATCCAGATGGTACTTGGTTGCAGCGATGGCCAGAAAAAAGCCACCGAGAAAGAGCATGATGACCGGCGAGGCAAAGGTTGCCATCACCTCGGTCGACTTGAGCAGCGAACCAAACCCGGGCTCGTTCTTGCCTGCCGTCATGAACCAGAGCCCCTTGTCGGAGAGCAGCAGTAGCTCCAGCACGATGATCAGCACAGAGGTGGCGAAGATGGGGATGGGCTCCAGGATCCAGCAGAGCGCCGCCAGCACGAAAATAGCGACCACCCGCTGCTCGACCACAGTAATTCCCTCGAGCGGGATCCAGTGCGTCGGGATCAGCAGGATAAAGAGACTGAACAACAGTGGCAGAATAATCTTGTGATTGATGGGCACTATCGTCTCCAGAATAGGGATTGAGAAGTCGATAGTGGCATAACATGCTGCCGTTTCAGGAAACGGACTTGCCAAAATGAGAGCTGGCTAACCGCATACAACGCGATTTTGTGAGTCATATCAAGCACAAGCAGCGTCTCTGAACGTTCATGCAGCGCCTGACGGCCAAAATGAAAACGGGCTCGCTATTGCGAACCCGTTTGCTCATCGTCAACGAAGAGGGATCAGAAGTAGATGCGAGTCACCGACTCAATCACGCAACCCGGGCGGCGGATCCCTTCGATCTCCACCTTGATCTCCTTGAGCAGCTCAAGTCCGCCTTTGATGGGGGTAACCCGTGCCAGCTTGGTGCGAGCGCGGATGTTGCTCTCCACCTTGATGGGGTACGGGAAACGCACCTGATCCAGCCCGAAGTTCACTACCATGCGAGCAGTCGGAAACTCAGGGGTGGACTCATCCACCGAGCCGGTCAGCTGCGGCAGCAGAGCCAGCGTCAGGAAACCGTGCGCAATGGTGGTCTTGAAGGGCGACTCGGCAGCCGCACGCTCCGGATTGGTATGGATCCACTGATGATCGCCGGTCACCGCGGCAAACTGATCGATCATCTGCTGGCCGATATGGAGCCACTCGCCGACATGGGTCTCTTCGCCGATCTTGCACTGCAGCTCGGCATAGAGCGCAGCGGCTTCGCCTTCCAGCTCAATGGCAGGATCCTGCGCCACAGCAGGCTGACCGTTAGCCACTTGAGCCACGGTGTCGGCATTCTGCTGCTGTGCGTTCTGGGCTTCGCTTTGCAGGTCCAGCACCCGTCCCAGCAGAGGGTGAAGATGTGCCTTTTGCTGAAACTCACGCCAGTAGTCGCGGATAGCCGGAGAGAGCCAATCCTTGAGCTCAAAGGGGTGCTGCGCCAGAATTTCGCGCTTGCGCTTCAGAAAATCGACAACTTTCATGTTCCGATCCCTATGTGATTCAATGCCGGTAAAGAGGTCTAACCAGTCCTATTTTATTAAAGTTACAGCTGAAAGTGCAAAAAAATCTCGGCGTACACCTGTACCAAGGCAGAAGTCACTACTCATATCACATCAAAAAGCATTATCTACCAATGAGGAAATCGATTTCCAACAGGGATCTCGCCCTCACTTCTATCCCAATGGCGATCAAAAAAGGCCCGCAACGGGCCTTGTTCAATCCGCTCAGCGCGGGGCTGACCACCATTCACGCATGCCGGCATCATCGAAGAAGGTCCAGGCCAACACCCGGCTCACCTTGTTGCCCTGCGCCATCTCAAGCACCCGAACCTGACGTGCCCCAACCCAGGTCAATGCCTTTTTGGCGGCTGGCAGATTCTCCTTCTTGGAAACCAGCGAGCTGAACCAGAGGCACTGGCTGGCGAACTCCTTGCTCTGATTGATCATCCTGGCCAGAAACGCCGCCTCGCCCCCGTCGCACCAAAGCTCGGCTTTCTGGCCGCCAAAATTGAGTACCGGCGCCCCCTTCACCTCTTTGCCCAGATTGCGCAGCTTGCGCTCGCTCCCCTTGCTCGCCTCTGCCAGCGATGCGTGGAAGGGAGGATTGCAAAGGGTCAGCGCAAAGCGCTCCTTCGGCCCTATGATGCCGCGAAAGACATCTTCGGCATTGCCCTGCAGGCGACACTCGATCTGGTTGCCAAGTCCGTTGCTTTTGGCCAGCAGAGCCGCCGCTTTCACCGATACCGGATCGATGTCGGAGCCGACAAAACGCCAGCCATATTCACGGCTACCGAGCAGAGGATAGATACAGTTAGCTCCGACCCCGATGTCCAGCACCCTCACCCCTTTGCCGGCAGGTACCTTGCCGGCACTCTCGGCCAGCAGATCGGCAACCCGGTGCAGATAATCGACCCGCCCCGGAATGGGTGGACAAAGATAACCGGCGGGTAGATCCCAGTGAATAATGCCGTAGTGGTGAGCCAGCAACGCCCGGTTCAGAGCCTTGACCGCAGCGGGATCGGCAAAATCGATGGTGAGATTGCCGTAGTCGTTGGTAAAGAGATAAGTGGCCAGCTCCGGAGTCTGCCGGCAGAGCGCCTCAAAATCGTAACCATCGAGATGGCGGTTGCGGGGATGGAGTCCGGATTTGCGGTCATTGCGGGATGTCATGCTGGGCCTGCCGAAGAAAAACGGGCCCACACTATAGTGATTTGGCCTGCGAAAGTCTAAATCGCAGCCATAAAAAACCGGGCTTCAGGAGCCCGGTTCAAGTGAGGTTGGAAAAACAGTCCGTACTGCGAGCCGTTTGTCCAGCCTGACTCAGATATCGATCCGGCGCGCTTGCCAGAACTTGCTGCGCCAGTATTGGCTGTCCAGCTTGGAGCGGGTCACACCGGCTCGGGTCGAGGCGTGGATAAACTCGCCATTCCCGACATAGATGCCGACATGATTGAGACGACGATTGATTTTGAAGAAGACCAGATCACCCTCGACCAGATCCTTCTTGGAAACACGAGTCCCTTCATGGACTTGGGAGCGGGTGTCTCGGGGTAACTCGACACCGACGGCATTGCGGAACACTTCACGGGCAAAGGCGGAACAATCGATACCACGCTGGCTACTGCCACCCATCCGGTACGGAACGCCACGCCACTCTTTATAAACTGTCAGGATTTCATTCACATCAGGTGTTTGCGAAGCTTCCGGTTCAATAACGGGTTCCATCATGGAAACTTCGATCTTGCTCGCGACCTCGGTTTGGGGTGCCGAGGCACAACCCACCATTCCGAGCGCGACCAGCAGTAGCATCAGGTGGCGCAATCCTTTATCCCCGCAAAAATAGAAATCTTGTTAAAATACGGCCCCGAAAGGCAATTAATAAGGCAACAGCACCCGACTATATCCAAGAATTCTATCGAGGCAAGTGAAAATCCCTATCGGGCTCACATTTTTGCAAGGAAATGCACGATTTTTCATAATTAATGTGATCATGGCCAAACAATATACAATCGCAAAAGCGGCCATCCGGCTCAGAGATAAGTGGCATTTATCCCTGCTTCACCACCCTTTTAAAGTGAAAAATTATGATCGCTACCGATCTTTTTTTGTTAAATCCGGCCCTGATTGCTCAGGAGTTGCTCACTACCCTGCCCGAGCTGTTATCGGCCGATGAACACCATATTTGGCAGCAAATGAGCCACAATTCGCGCCGTCAGGAGTATCTGGTCAGCCGGGCCGTGTTGCGCCAGCTTCTGGCACAGAGACTGGCCACTTCGCCATCCGCGTTGCAATTTAGCAACGGGGAACATGGCAAGCCGCAGCTGCAAGATGGGCGCTGGCATTTCAATCTCAGCCACAGTGGATCCTGGCTGGTGCTGGCACTTTGTCAGCAAGGGCCGCTCGGAGTGGATATCGAGCTGGGCAAAAGACGGCACTCTCCCCTGCCCCTTGCCCGGCGGTTTTATGCACAAAGTGAATATGAGTGGCTCTGCGCCCTGCCGGAGAATGAGCAGGAGAGCGCCTTCTACCGGCTCTGGTCACGCAAGGAGGCCGTACTCAAGGCCCACGGTGGTGGCATCGCCGCCGGGCTTGAGAAAGTACGCTTCATCCCTGATGAGGCGTGGCGCCTCGATAACCAGCTCGATGAGCAGCACTATCAGGTTCAGGATTGGCCCTTTGCCAGTGGCTGGCTCAGCCTTGCCGCCGCCACGACTGCGGTCAATGGCTACCGGCTGGATGAGCGCTTGAATTGCCATCCCCTCACCCCCATGTTGTTCCAAACCCTTTCGGAAGAGTCCAACTGATGATCGTCGACATTACTCCCCAGAATTTTCACGCAGAACTGATCGATGCCTCCATGAAGAAGCCGGTCGTCATCTATTTCCATGCGCCGCAGATGCCGGAGTGCCAGGGAATGACGCCGTTGATCGAATCGCTGGTTGGGCCTGCCAACGAACAGGTCACGCTGGCCAAAGTAGACATGAACAATCCCCAGCTGCAACCGCTGGCCAGCCAGCTCGCCCTGCGCGCCCTGCCGGCACTGGTGCTGTTCCATCAGGGACGTCCGGATGAACAGGGGATCATTGAAGGTCCGCAGGATGAAGCGACCCTGCGCCAGTTCTTCGCAGCCTTCGCGCCAAAAGAGGAAGAGGAGCTGTTTGCCAAGGGGCAACAGGCACTGGCCGACGGCCAGCCCGGCGAGGCTTATGCTCATCTGGGCAAAGCTCATCAGATCGCTCCGGAGCGCCACGACATCAGCCTCTGGCTCATTCAGGCCGCGCTCGATCTTAACCTGCTCGATGAAGCACAGGAGCGGCTCGGCAATATTCCGATGGTGGCACAGGATAGCCATTTCCATGCCCTGACCTCACGGCTGGCACTGGCTCTGCAAGCGGCGGACAGCCCTGAGCTGCGTGCGCTGGAGGCTCGCCATGCCGAAAATCCGGATGACTTTGCGCTGGCGCAGGAGCTGGCGGTGCAATACAACCAGGCAGGTCGTCAGGAAGAGGCGCTGGGACTGCTGCTTGCCATCCTCAAGCGGGATCTTGCTTTTGGCGATGCCAGAAAGACCTATCTCGACATTCTGGCAACCATGGGCAGCACACCTGTGGCACAAAATTACCGTCGCAAGCTCTATAGCCTGCTCTATTGATCGAGTCTTGAAGGGATGAAGAAGGGGCGTGCCGGGAGACCGGCATGACCTCTGGGGTCAAAAGGGAATGCGGGGATGGGGAATTTCAGGCAAAAAAAAATGGCGCATAACTGCGCCATTTTTTTCGCATGGCTTACTTCTTGTACTTAGTAGCCATGTTGTCGATGCGCTGGTTAGCACGCATAGCTTCTTGCTTGGCTTCAGCAACATCAGCAGCGATCTTGGACTGATCAGCACGAACAGCGCTAACATCTTGAGCCAGCTGGTCAACTTTGTTAGACAGATTCTGAACGGAAGTTTCCAGTTCGCTAGTGTTTGCGCAACCACCCAGCAGAGCGGACAGACCAACAACACCTACCAACAACAATTTTTTCATTTTTAAAGCTCCCTTGAACTCGCCAGACGTTTAGCAAGCGGCGTGATTATGGCACAAAAAAATCATACTTTGCATAGTCCCCAGCACAGATAAATGCATTAAAACCCTCATTTTTTTTTGAATGAACAGTTTTTGTTCAGATTCGGCTAAAAAATGAGTGCCGCGTGATGAGGACACGGACAAAGACTAACCAAAATTTTCGCTTATTACAATTTCGTATGAGCCTCAGGCTGTTCGTTCTGACAGCAATTGGCGATATTGCACCAAATCTTCGATGGTGATCACGGGCATCCGGTGCTGACGACCGAAAGAAATCAGGTCTGGCAAGCGGGCCATGGAACCATCTTCCCTGGTCAATTCGCACAACACCCCGAACGGTTTCAGTCCGGCAAGCTGCATCAGATCGACCGTCGCTTCGGTGTGGCCACGGCGCACCAGCACGCCTCCAGTGCGGGCACGCAACGGGAAGACATGGCCAGGCCGGTTGAGATCACCCGGTTTGGCCCCATCGGCAATGGCGGCACGAATGGTGGTGATGCGATCAGCCGCCGAGACACCGGTAGTGACCCCCTGCGCCGCTTCGATGGTGACGGTAAACGCGGTCTGATAGTGGCTTGAGTTGGCCTCCACCATCATCGGCAGTTCGAGCTGACGCACCCGCTCATCGGTCAGGCAGAGACAGACGATGCCGGAGCACTCGCGGATCATCAGCGCCATCTGTTCATTGGTCATGGATTCGGCGGCAAAAATGAGGTCGCCCTCGTTCTCCCGATCTTCATCATCGGCCACCAGCACCCCCTGGCCTGACCGCAAGGCAGTCAGAGCCGCTTCGACACGGGCAATTGGATCACCGAATTCACTGAGTAGAGACTGATTCATGGTAAAGCTCCCAAACAAGAAAAGGACCAGAATCAGGGCATGGAAAGGCAGACAGGAATGGCCATGCAGCAGCCAGCCCCCAAGGAGGCAGAGAGTGCTATGTCTGTCTTATCCTCTTTCATCCGGACTATGACCGTCGGCTCCGGCATCTCACCGGATCTGCTGACCCCGCCCCGGCAGACCGGGGTCGGGCGCTCGCGGGCTCCCCGAGTCAGATCGGGATACCGCCGGTGGGGAATTTCACCCCGCCCTGAGAATAAGCGCTGACAGCCTAAAGAAAAGCGCTGGCAGATACCAGCCAAAAACCGGCTCAAGCTGAAAAACCTTTGCCAGTCGGATTCGATGTTCTCCCCTTTTCCCATCGCACTCCTCTTGTGGCTGTAGCGCTCACCGAATTTCTTTCTGGCCACAATTTGTTTGTGGCATAGTGCCAAAAAACGCGCAGCCTGCGCAGAGACAGGCGCCAACACCACAAACGGAAAATGACAGAGATGGAAAAGAAAATACTGCTAACGGATTGCCCGGACGCCAAGGGCCTCATCGCCAAGATCACCAACATCTGCTACAAGCATCAGCTCAACATCATCAAGAACGATGAGTTCGTGGATCACGAGAATGGCCGCTTTTTCATGCGTACCGAGCTGGAGGGGCGTTTCAATGACGAGACCCTGCTGGCCGATCTCGATGATGCCCTGCCCGCTGGCGCCCAGCGCCGTCTGGTAAAGGCTGGCAAAAAGCGCATCGTCATTCTGGTGACCAAGGAGACCCACTGCCTCGGCGACATTCTGATGAAGAACTACGCCGGCGCGCTGGATATGGACATAGTCGCGGTGATCGGCAACTACGACACCCTCGCCGAACTGACCGGCAAGTTCGATATTCCGTTCCACACCGTCAGCCACGATGAGCTGAGCCGTACCGAACACGAAGAGCAGGTACGCGCCATCATCGACGGCTATGCGCCGGACTACGTGATCCTGGCCAAGTACATGCGGGTGCTGACCCCCAGCTTCGTCGAGGCTTATCCGCGCAAGATCATCAACATCCACCACTCTTTTCTGCCCGCCTTTATCGGTGCCCGCCCCTATCGCCAGGCATTCGATCGCGGGGTCAAACTGATCGGCGCCACCGCCCACTTCGTCACCGACGATCTGGATGAGGGCCCCATCGTCGAGCAGGACGTGATCCATGTTGATCACACCTTCAGCGCCGATGACATGGCCAAGGCGGGCCGCGATGTAGAGAAGTCTGTGCTGAGCCGGGCGCTGGAGCTGGTACTGAACGAACGGGTGTTCGTCTACGGCAACAAGACTGTGGTGTTCAAGTAACAACACTCGATAGTCCGAAAACAACAAAGGCTCCCGCGGGAGCCTTTGTTGTTTGTGTGAAAACCGGTCAGAGTGGCAGGTCGTTGACCGTCATCGATCCTTTGTCCAGCTTCAGCTCGGCATTGAGCTTTTGCTGATCGGCCTTCAGATAACCCATGGCGGTCAGCTGCTCCAGCATAGGAGCCAGCTGCGGCACCGCCTTGCCCAGCTTGTCGCTGAGTGAGGCGTGGAGCTGGCCGCTCAGCGCCTGCATTCCCTCTTCGCCGTTGAAGAGCTTGTCCAGCGAGGTAGAGGCAAGTTTTACCTCTCCCTTCATGGCTGCCACTTCGCCATTGAACCTGGCGCTCAGATCCGTCAGCTCCAGAGTCGCGCCGCGCGCCAGCATCTTGTCCAGCGCTTGCTGGATCGCTGTATCCTCCACCCCTTTGCCGCCGGCAGCCTGCAACCCCTGATACCCTTCCAGATCCAGTCCGTTGAGGTGCAGCTCCAGATTACTGTCGGTCACCGCCAGCGAGTCTGTCTCGTTCTCCAGATTGAGCTTGGCCAGCTTCATCCGGTAGCTGCTGGAGAGGGTCTGGGCGTTGTCACCCTTGAGCTGGGTCTCGGTAGTCATGCCCTGCAGGGACACCTTGACGCCGTCAGGTAGTTGCATGGTCAGAGCAGAAAGGCTCATCTCGCTTTGCGGAGAGAGCCAGACCCCGCTGATCTCGGCCAGATCGGCGCTACCCTTCATCTCGGCCAGCACCAGATCCATCTTGCTCTGCTCTTCGTGCACCGTCATTCCCTGCCAGGTCATGGCGACATGGCCAGTCCCCTCCAGATCGCCGTGGAAATCACCGGTGAGCGGCAGGAAGTGGAACTCGTCCAGCCCCTGTTTCACCTTGAACTCGTCAGCCCAGAAACGGCTGCTGTTGCCCCGGGTCCAGAGGCTGCTGACCGACTCTAGGCCAAACTGCCACTGCTCCATGCCGAGCGCAGTGAAGACCGGCGCCAGTGAGCCCTGTTTGGTGTCGAGCAGGAAGTGGCTCTTGATATAGAGCGGCATGATGCGGCTCTTCACGGCAAACTCCAGCTCAAGGGGTTGCCCCCCTTCCAGCTCGCTGTCGAGCGCCGCCAGCTCCTGGGGAGTGACCACCAGCTTCAGAACCCCATCACGGGTAAAGAGGTTGCTGCTGCCGGGTTGCCACTGCAGATCCAGACCGCTCTCGTTTTCGACCTTGGCGATCTGCTCCGCCATGATGCGGTCGAAACTGTTGCCCGTGTACCAGCATGCAGCCAAACCACCACCTACCAGTGCCGCACCCACGGCAAGGGCCACTATTTTTTTCATATATCCATGTCTCTCCAGGAGTTGTCGCTGCACTCTACGGGGCAAGCTCGGCACTAGGCAAGTCCGATCAGAGGCTCCGTCTGTAATCTTCTGTAACCGGCCATTACAACAAGGGACTGAAAAGGTAGAAGATATTCTCCATCACCCTCTTGTACCAGGGGCGAGCCTGCCAGCTGGCAAGCGTCATTGGCGTGGCTTCCGCCATGTAACCCTGCACCAGCTGAGTCATCTGGGCAACGAAGTGCGGGTTGTCTACCAGCAGGGTTACCTCAAAGTTGAGCCAGAGACTGCGCCTGTCTAGATTGACCGTCCCCACCAAGGCAAAATCGTCGTCCACCAGCACGCTCTTGGTGTGGAGCAGGCCGGCATCGTAGCGATAGATCTCCACCCCGGCCGCCAGCAGCTCCTCCATAAAGGCGTTGCAGGCATAGTTGGCCATGATGGAGTCATTGCGAGCCGGCAGCACCAGCTGCACCTGTACTCCGCGCGCGGCCGCCGAGCTGAGAGCGGCTGCCAGCGGATCATCCGGCACGAAATAGGGCGTGGTCAGCACCAGATGACTGCGTGCCTGATAGATGGCAAGCAGCAGGCTTTGCTGGATGCAGTCGCCACCAACGAACGGACCGGACGGAATAAGCTGGGCGCGATAGTTGGTCTGTGGCCACACTTCCGGCTCGTGCTGCAGGCTGTCGAGCAACCGCTCGCCGGTCTCCACTTCCCAGTCCCAGACAAAGATGGACCACATCAGCGGCACTATGGGCCCCTGCACCCGGATCATGATATCAACCCACTGGCCGACCCCGGCATCCTGCTTGAAGAAACGGGGATCCACCATGTTCATTGAGCCGGTGTAACCGACCCTGTCATCAATCACCACCAGTTTGCGGTGCATTCGCAGATCCTGGCGCTGGAAGGGGATGCGCCAGGCACCGACCGGCAGTACCTCCACCAGCTTGACCCCCGCTTTGCGCAGCTTTTTCGGCCAGCCCGAGCGGAAGAAGTGCTTGCTCCCGACCGAATCCAGCAGCAAGCGACAATCCACGCCGCGCTGTGCCACCTCCATCAGCGCTTCGCACACATCGTCGGCATCGCCGCCGGGGTGCCAGATGTAGAACTCCATATAGCAGGAGAGGGTCGATTTGCGGATGTCCTGAGCAATCTCGCGCAATATTTGCTCGGGTCTGCTGAGCAGGGTCATCCGGTTGCCGGAGAGCATCGGCATGGCGAGCCGCCCCTGGATGAGGTCGTGGAGCGGCTGGGCCTTCTCCCCCACCTCGCAGCAGTGCTGGGGGAAGAGACGAGCCAGCTGACGGATCCAGATGGCATAAGGGCGATACATGGCTTGCGCCCGCTCACCGCGGCGCCGCCCCAGCTTGATCTCGCCAAACAGGACGTAGAACCCGACCCCGGCAAAGGGGATGGCATAGATGAGGGCCAGCCAGGCCAGCGATACCCCGATGGGCCGCCGCTTCATCACCACCCGAATTGAAACACCGGTGACGATGACGGTGTGAAACAGCAGCAGTAACCAGCCGAGAAAACGGGAAAACAGCAGGTGGAGATCGTATTCGAGACCGTCGAGCAACGGGAACTCCTTCTAATCGACAAGGGGCGGTGGGCAGATCCCACACGGCAGGAATGGTATGCTGTAGGGCAAATCCATTCTATCAGGTCGCACGCATGATTCTGCAATCTATGCTGCTCAGCCTGGCCATGCTAGGCCAAGGCTCATATGACATCAATGAGCAACAGATAAACCAGTACCTGCAATCCCAGGTTCAAGTCGACAAACAGCTGGAGCTGCCCGGTATCATCAAGGCCCATGTGAAGCTTGAGCAGAGCGATGTACAACTCGGCCGCCAGCGTCCGGATACCGCCCGGGTCTATGGCAAGGGCAAACTCAAGATAGCCCTGCCCGACAACACCGAATATGATGCTCGCCTGCAGATGACCTATGAAGCGAGACCCCGTTACGACAAGAGCCAGAGTGCCCTGTTTCTCGACAACATGAAACTGGTGGAGTACAAGCTGGAGCCGGAGGCGGCGGAGAAGAAGTTTGGTCTGATGCTCGGCATGCTGCTGCAAAGCATGGAAAAAAGGCTGGAGAGCCAGCCCGTCTACAAGCTCAATGACAAGGATCCGCAGCAGGCCTGGCTCAAAGATAATCTGCTGGGGCTGGAGCTGTCACCGGGCAAGATCCATCTGCTTACCAAAGAACGCTGACCCCCACGTTCAATTCGGGAGGGGCTGGGTGGTCTCCCGCACCAGCAGCTCCACCTGATATCCCTGTTGCTGTTGCCGCTCAAAAAGAGAGAAGAGAGAGCCTCGCAATCTGTGCAGTGGCAGATCGGCAAAACCGGCTTTGATGTAGAAGGGTTTCTCGAATGGCAAGGCCTGACACACCACCGGCTTGTCGTCGAGTCCGTCGCAGGCATGCTGCAGCAGGCGGGATCCCAGCCCGAGTGACTGATAGTGAGGCAGCAGACGAAAGCCGCACAGATGGTAGAAATCCTCTTCGTCCCGCACCCTGACCGCCCCGACCAACCAGTGAGCATCGCGCACGACAAAGATCCGCTCGGCCAGATCCGGCACGTAGTGGGAGAAGGTCGTTTCGTAATAGTCCCTGATCAGAGAGAGGTCGGCGTCACAGTACTCTTCAAAGGTGAGTTCCATCGCCAGCGAGCTTGCCACAAACAAATCCTTTTGCAATCAATGAGTAGTGCCATGTGGTTGCTGCTAATCCGACCAGATGACGAGAGCAAGATAGCACGCCTTTCATTAACAAAAAAGTCGATATCCACCAGAGGCCAACGAGAGCATAAGCAGCTCTGTTGCACACCGTGATCCCACTCACCTGCCGGCAACGCTCACCCTGTTTTCCCGCTTGTTCTGCCCCCCTCATGATGCTTTACTCAACACACGCATAGAGGAAGGAGTTTGCGGTTTGAAAGCATGGAAGCTGGCAGGCCATCTGTTGTTGATCCCCCTGGCAGGATGGTGCGAAGCGCCGCCTCCTGCCGAGGTGGTTTTTCTGTCGGCAGCCCCCGTTCCGCCTCTGCGCCTGCCGCTTGCAACCCCCGAGCCCGAGACACAGGCACAGGCACAGGCACAGGCACAGGCACAACAGGGGAACAAGCAGATCCATGTTTACAAGTCGGTGCAGAAGAACGGCGTGATCCGCTACTCGGACATGGTGCCGGAGCAAGGCAACTACGAGTTGCTGCTCTTTAACGACTGCTTCGCCTGCGACCCGAAATCGGACGTCAACTGGCACACTACCGGGCTTTTTCTCTATGACTACGCCAGCACTATCAAGGCGGCGGCAGACACCTATCACGTAGAACCAGCCCTCATCCGGGCACTCATCCACGCCGAATCGGCCTTCAATCCGATGGCGATCTCTCGCAAAGGGGCCATGGGTCTTACCCAGCTGATGCCGGAAACGGCGCGGGAGCTGGGGGTTGGCAATGCCCTGCTGGCAGAGCAGAACATCTTCGGCGGGGTAAAATATCTGGCGGGATTGCTCAAGCAGTATGACGGCAACATAGCGCTGGCTACCGCAGCCTATAACGCGGGTGCTGGCGCCGTGCAAAAACATGGCGGCATCCCCCCCTATGCCGAAACTCGCGCCTATGTGGAGCGTGTCCAGCTGCTGCATCAGCGATACAAAGAGATGCTGCAGGCCAAGGGGCTATAGGCCGTCAGGTTTTTCCCACCGCCAGAAAACAAAAAACACGCCCTTGGGCGTGTCGATACCACACTTTGTTTCGCGAACGATTACTTCTGCTCAGCCGCCACCAGGCGATAAGCCAGCGCACCCAGAATGGCACCGACAATCGGGGCAACCCAGAACAGCCACAGCTGGCCGATAGCCCAGTCACCGACAAACAACGCAACACCGGTACTGCGGGCAGGGTTGACCGAGGTATTGGTCACCGGAATGCTCACCAGATGGATCAGGGTCAGGCACAGGCCGATGGCAACCGGAGCAAGCGCAGCTGGCGCACGGCTGTCGGTAGCGCCCATGATGACGAACAGGAAGAAGCCGGTCATCACAGCTTCGCACACCAGTGCTGCCATCATGCTGTAGCCGCCCGGAGAGTGCTCACCGTAGCCATTGGAGGCAAAGCCGGCGGAGAGATCAAAACCGGCCTGGCCACTGGCAATCACATAGAGTACGGCAGCGGCGGCAATTGCCCCCAGAACCTGCGCCACTATGTAAGAGAACACGCCGGAAGCCGGAAAACGACCGCCAGCCCACAGACCGATGGTGACTGCTGGATTGAGATGGCAACCGGAGATATGGCCGATGGCATACGCCATGGTCAGCACGGTCAGGCCGAATGCCAGCGATACGCCCAAGAGGCCGATCCCCACATGGGGGAAGGCTGCAGCCAGCACGGCACTGCCACAACCTCCCAATACCAGCCAGAAGGTTCCCAAAAACTCTGCTGCTACAGGTTTCACACTATGTCTCCCGATAAGATGAGATAAAAAGGCCCACAAAGGGGCCATGCGTTAACACGCGCAGCATTATGGGAGGAGCAATGGCCGATGCGAACCCGGTTACCAGCCGTCACAAAATGTGATTCATGTCACAATTATTTGATTAATAGAGATATTTATCAGTAGCAAGCCACACAGAGGCTGTTGCCAACAAGGAGCCTCATGCGACAACTTGTGACTCCAAAGGCCTGTTCTGTCTATTTGTTGATCAACAATTCAGGGCCACACCAGCGGATCACTTGATCGGCGAAAATCGGCTGACCACCTGACCCTGATGCTCAATCCACTCCATGAACATGGCGACGGGGCGGGCGTAGACGGTGCGATCCTGTTCCGACTGATAGATCACCAGCTGCTCGCCTGTCTCGGTATGGCTGGCCAGGGTCAGCACCTGATAGTAACCCCCCTTGAAGTGACGATAGCGACCGGGTGTGGGTGCATGCATGGGATACCTCTGCTGATGGAACAGGACGGGAAAGGAGAAATATGCGCTGGCCAGTGCCAGTTGTATCAGCTTTTTCTCGTCGAAAATGACGATGAAGAGGCTTTTTTACACAAGGCAATCGTGCCAGAGAGCGTGAAGATTTCAACACAGTAGAGTAGCTTTGTTAATCACTCCCCCATCTTTCACTGGTGAACCTTGCCAAGTACAAACGATCGTGCTGAATTTAACCTTTTAATAACTCTGTTTTGGGGCTAAAAATCAGGAATTTCTACTAAAAAGAAGATTGTTCTAGCATTCAATTCTGTGAAGAATAGGGGAAAAGATATTTGATACTAAAAATCGCCTTTTTCGCCAACGCGTCCCTGTGGGGAAGGAATCACTGTCACCATGTTCACTATCGACAAGTCGCACAAGCTCGACGATGTCTGCTATGACATCCGCGGCCCGGTGCATAAAGAAGCTCGCCGTCTCGAAGACGAAGGCCACCGCATTCTCAAGCTCAACATCGGCAACCCGGCCCCGTTCGGCTTTGATGCGCCGGAAGAGATCATCAAGGATGTGATCCTCAACATGCCCCAGAGCCAGGGCTACTGCGACTCTAAGGGGCTCTTCTCCGCCCGCAAGGCGGTGATGCAGTACTACCAGCAAAAAGGGATGCGCAAGGTCGACATCGACGACATCTACATCGGCAACGGCGCCAGCGAGCTTATCGTGATGGCGATGCAGGCGCTGCTCAACAACGGCGACGAGATGCTGGTGCCCTCCCCCGACTACCCGCTCTGGACCGCCGCCGTCACCCTCTCCGGTGGCCATGCAGTGCACTACCGCTGCGACGAAGGGGCTGACTGGTATCCGGATCTCGACGACATCCGCGCCCGCATTACCCCGCGCACCCGCGGCCTGGTGCTGATCAACCCCAACAACCCGACCGGCGCTGTCTACGGCAGCGAGTTCCTGCTGGAGGTGATCGAGATCGCCCGCCAGCACAACCTCATCATCTTCGCCGACGAGATCTACGACAAGATCCTCTACGACGATATCTCCCACACCAGCGTCTGCACCCTGTGCGACGATGTGATGGTGGTGACCTTCAACGGCCTCTCCAAGGCTTACCGCGCCTGCGGCTTCCGTCAGGGCTGGATGGTCATCACCGGTCCCAAAGGCCGTGCCCGCGGTTACATTGAAGGGCTGGAGATGCTGGCCTCCATGCGGCTGTGTGCCAACGTGCCGATGCAGCACGCCATCCAGACTGCGCTCGGCGGCTACCAGAGTATCAACGAGCTGATCCTGCCAGGCGGCCGCCTGCGCAAGCAGCGGGACAAGGCGTGGGAACTCTTGAACGAGATCCCCGGGGTCTCCTGCGTCAAACCCAAGGGGGCGCTCTACATGTTCCCGCGCCTCGACCCCAAGGTGTATGACATTCGCGACGACCAGAAGATGGTGTTCGACCTGCTGCAGCAAGAAAAATTGCTGCTGGTGCAAGGCACCGGCTTCAACTGGCCGGCGCCGGATCACTTCCGGCTGGTGTTCCTGCCCCGCGAAGAGGAGCTGGAGGATGCCATCGGCCGCCTCGCCCGCTTCCTCAAGGGCTACAAGCAGTAAGCAAGGCTCATGAAAAAGGCTCCCGCGGGAGCCTTTTTGTTATCTGTCGTTTTATTCATGCCATCAACCGTGCAGCAGGGCGCCAGCCACCAGTACCGCCATGGTGATGAGAGCCACCCCGATGATGAAGGGCAGCACCCAACGCACGAAGCGATCGTAGGGGATCTTGGCGAGCGCCAGCCCCGCCACCAGATGGGCTGCGGTGGGGGCAAACAGGTTGATCCAGCCGGAGGCGGACTGATAGGCGGTGATCACCAGATCCCGCGAGATGCCGGAGAAGTCAGCCAGCGGCCCCATCAGCGGCATGGAGACGGTCGCCAGCCCCGAGGTGGACGGGATGAAGAAGCTCAGGATGATGTGCACCAGATAGGCCATCAGGATGAAGACCGACGAGGAGAGTCCGCTCACCAGCCCCTCGGCCCAGTGCAAGATGGTGTCGATGATGACGCCATGCTCCATCACCACATAGATGCCGCGCGCCACCGCTACCACCAACGCCACCCCGATGAGGTCTCGCGCCCCGTTGAGGAAGGTCGCCACATAGTTGGACTCCGGCATCCGGTTGATCAGCGCGATCAGGATGGAGGCGCTGAAGAACAGGGTGGAGAGCTCGTCAAACCACCAGCCAAAGGTGGGCAGCGCATCGATCCCCAAATCCGACCAGGGCACCACCGCATAGATCATCAGCAGGAAGGTGCCGAAGAATACCAGCATGGTGAGCTTCTGCTTGCCGGTGAAGGCGAGGTTGCCGCTCTTCATCTGGGAGAACTCGTCGTCATAGACGATGTCGGCCAGCACGGAGCGGGACTTGTCCTGCTGCACCTGCTTGGCGTAGCGCATCACGAACCAGGAGGCGAAGATCACCAGCAGCAGCCACTGGATGACCCGCAGGCCAATCCCCTCACCGATGGGAATGCCGGCAAAACCGGAGGCGATGCCGGTAGCAAACGGGTTGACGGTGGAGGCGAGCACCCCGACCCCGGAGCCAAGCAGGATAATCCCCGCCGCCACCATGCGATCAAAGCCCGCCGCCATCATCACCGGCACGATCAGTGCCCAGAAGGCCACCGTCTCCTCCGCCATGCCAAAGGTGGATCCGCCGAGGGCAAAGAGAGCGATCAGCACAGGAATCAGCAGCAGCTCGCGCCCGGCAAAGCCGCGCACAATGGCTCCTACCCCGGCATCCAGAGCCCCGCTCTGCATGGTTACCGCGAGAAAACCACCGATGATGAGCACGAACAGCGCCACATCAGCGGCCTTGTGAAAGCCCTGAATAGGGGCCTTGAGCACATCGAATACCCCCTGCGGATGAGAGGGCAACTCGGTGTAGCTGCCGGGCACCGGCAACAGACGCTCATCGCCGCTGTAGTCAGCCACGGCTGCTGCCGCCACCGGCTGCTGGGTCTTGGCCGTCACATAGTTGTATTTGCCCGCCGGCAGCCCCCAGGTGAGGGCCGCCATCAGGGCGATGATGATGAAAAGCAGGGTATAGACAGTGGGGAGTTGGCGCTTTTTGGGCGCTTCATTTGGAGTGGTCATAGCTTCCGTACCTCGGCAATGCCGTCATGTGATCCGATCACCGCCAGACTAGCGGGTTTGATATGGGAAAAAGGTGATCGCTGATAATAAAATTCCGTAACTTAGCGGTATTTTTGCCAAAAAAACAGGGCCCCGCGGGGCCCCGTTTTCACTTGAGTCAGACTCAGAGCTCGACCACGTCGAATTTCACGTCCGGATTCACATCCGCATCGTAATCGACCTCGTCCAGACCGAAACCGAACAGGCGCAGGAACTCCTGCTTGTAGCCGGTGTAATCGGTCAGCTCGGAGAGGTTCTCGCTGGTGATGGATGGCCACAGGTCGCGGCAGGTCTGCTGCACGTCTTCGCGCAGTTCCCAGTCATCCATGCGGATGCGGGCCTGATCGTCCAGCGCCATGTCGGAAGCGTAGAGGCGGGTGCGCATCATGCGATCCACCTGCTCCATGCACCCTTCGTGAATGCCCTTCTCTTTCATGATCTTGAAGGCCATGGAGATATAGAGCGGCATCACCGGAATGGCGGAAGAGGCTTGAGTCACCACGGATTTCAGCACGGCCACGTGAGCGGTGCCGCCCTTGGCAGCCAGATCGCCACGGATGGCGGCTGCGGCGCGGTCCAGATCTTCCTTGGCGCGACCCAGAGTGCCATGCCAGTAGATTGGCCAGGTCAAATCGGTACCGATGTAGGAGTAAGCTACGGATTTGGCACCGTCAGCCAGCACGCCTGCATCGCGCAGGGCGGCCATCCACAGCTCCCAATCCTGACCACCCATGACGGTGATGGTGTTCTGGATCTCTTCCTCGTTCGCCGGCTCAACGGTGGCGGTGATGATCTGATCCTTGTTGGTATCGATGGCGGTAGTGGTGTAGACCTCGCCGATCGGTTTGAGGGCAGAGCGCACCACTTCGCCGGTTTCCGGCATCTTGCGCACCGGAGAGGCCAGGGAGTAGACCACCAGATCAATCTGACCCAGATCCTGCTTGATGAGCTCGATCACCTTGGCGCGGCACTCGTTGGAGAAGGCATCGCCATTGACGCTCTTGGCGTAGAGGCCTGCCTCTTTGGCAGCCTTGTCGAAGGCGGCGGAGTTGTACCAGCCGGCGGTACCGGTCTTGGACTCGGTGCCCGCTTTTTCAAAGAAGACGCCGAGGGTGGCGGCGCCGGAGCCAAAGGCGGCAGCAATGCGGGAGGCCAGACCATAACCGGTGGAAGCGCCGATCACCAGCACCTTCTTGGGACCATTCTCGATGGTGCCCTTGGCTTTGGTGTAAGCAATCTGGCGACGAACATTGGCTTCACAGCCAACCGGGTGAGTGGTGGTGCAGATAAAGCCGCGAACCTTGGGTTTGATAATCATATGGGGTCTCGGATCCGTTTAATGGATGAAATCGGGGCATAAGATACCTCATCTTGCCGCGATAAGGTGCTCTGATGTGTTGAACGGCGACAAAAATCCACCAGCCCACGACAGAAATGAAAGAGAAATAGCCTCCCAGAGCTTTGGTTGCCCCACGGCACATTCGGGCACTTGCCAGAAGCCGCTTGCCCACCCATGGCTGGCATATACTTGGACAACATCGTGGCGCTGGATGATTGGCCCAACAGGGCGGAGGTAACATGACCAGATGTTGGCAAAGATGCTTGTTGTGGGCGGCTGTGGCACTGTTTGCAGCCAGTGAGGTATCAGCCAAACCAACTGTCGGCATGGTACTGAAATCGGTCCGCAACGAGTTTTTCATCGAGATGGCGAAAGGGGCAGAGACCTATGCTGCGGACCACCCGGACGCCCTGACACTACAGCTAGAAGGCATCCAGCAGGAGGTGGATGTCACAGGTCAGGAGGCGATCATCCGCAAAATGATCGGCCAGAAAGTGGATGCCCTGGTGGTGGTACCGACCGATTCGGTCGCCATGCTGCCCGTCCTGATGGAGGCGATCCGCGCCGGCATTCTGGTTATCAACATGGACAACAAGCTTGATGACAGGGCGCTGGTGCTGGAAGGGGTCAATGTCCCCTTCGTCGGCCCCAGCAACTTTGCCGGCGCGCGCAGTGTCGGCGAATATGTTGCCAAAAAGCTCCCGGCGGGCAGTAAAATCGGGCTGATCGAGGGCCCCCCCGGTGCCATCAACAGCCGGGCTCGCAGTGACGGATTCCGGGCCGCCCTGCGCGCAGCAGACATGGTTGTCGCCGGCGTGCGCAGCGGCTATTGGGACACAGCTCAGGGCAAGAGCGCCACTATCGATCTCCTCAAGGCAACCCCGGACGTCAAGGCGCTGCTCTGCGGTAACGACAATATGGCCATAGGTGCCGCCCAAGCCTTGGCTGAGCTGGGGCTCAAAGGCAAGGTGCTGATCGGTGGCTATGACAATATTCCGGGGATCCACCCCTATCTCAGCGATGGATCTGTGGTGGCAACCGCAGACCAGTATCCCGGCAAGCAGGCACAATATGCGCTCGACCTCGCCCTGAAAGCACTGGCGCAGAAAATAACGCAAGCCGATCTGCCCGGTATAGTGCAAACCCCTGTGGAGCTGGTCACACATCCTTAGGAGGCTAGATGAAGGGGTGGTGGGTATTGCTGCTATTGTGGTGTCAACTTGCATCGGCCGGGCCAGTGCTAAACATCTATGCCGATGCCTACCCCCCTTTCATTCAGGTTACCGGAGAACAGCTGAGCGGCCCTTATGTCGATGTCTTTGCCCGCTTGGCCAAGCAGCAAGGGATAGAGATTAATTTGCAAGCCAAGCCCATGCGGCGCCTGCTCAAGATAGTGGCCACCGAGCCAAACAGCTGCGGACTTGGGGTGCACTTCTCGGCCGAGAATGCCGAAACCCTGCACTACGTTGCGCGCATAGCCCCCATCACCCTCGCAGTCTACGCCCGGCAGGAAACGATTCCCCCCCTGAGCAACATAGAAGCGCTACGCAACTACCGGATTGGTGCCATCGATGTAGCTGAGCTGAGGGAGCTGCTTGATAACGCAGCGATCCGCTACGAGCTGCTGCCCAAGGCCAGTCTGGGGATCGCCATGCTGCAAGCCGGGCGCTTCGACCTGTTGATTAGCGACGAGCTCCCCGAGCTGATCACCTCCCCCAGACATAAAAACAGGCTCCAGCGAGTGATGATCCTTGCCCGGGTGGAAAGGTGGCTAGCCTGCCATCCGCAACTCCCGCCCGACACAGTGAAACACCTGCGCACATCGCTCTCCCTTGGAGTCTTTGGCGATGCCATGGCCGATATCTGGCAAGGATATGGTTTGAGCTCGGTATATGAAGGGGTCAGACGGGAGTGGATTGTGATTCCCTGACCACATCCCTATTCAACCTTCTCTCGCGGCCAACTTCAGCAATGTCAGCACAGGTTTCCTCTCCTGTTTTCGCTCTCCCCCGCCTTTCACCTCGAGCTATCAATGGTGCCCCCGCTTGAGGCAGTCAGCAGGCTATCCGGGTGATCTTGCCCGCTTGCAGCTTGTAGAAGGCATCCTGCGGCAACTCCTGAGCCCAGATCGCCGCCTCATTGAGGTCGGCATAGACGCCACGCAGCATGGCGCCGAGCAGACCGTGGGAAATGACGATGGCACGCTCGGCGACCTTCGGGTCCAGCAGCCACTGCTGGGCGCGACGCTGAATGCAGAGGACGCTCTCGGCCCCCGGCGCCTGCAGATACCAATCGCCCCTGCCGGTATCGAGTTCAGGGTGAGACTGGCAGAGCTCGGGGATCCGGCACCCTTCCCACTCCCCCATGCCGAGCTCCATCAGCCGCTCATCCCAGATGATGCGATCAGCGGGCAAACCCAACTGCTCGCACACCAGCAGGGCGGTCTGACGTGCGCGCCCGAGCGGGCTGGCGTAGACGGTCCAGCGGGCGGGATCCGCCAACTCGTCGGCAAGCCGCCGTCCCATGGCAATAGCTTGCGCTTCCCCCTTCTCGGTCAGATCGGAGTTACAGCGTCCCTGCAGGCGCTGTTCGGCATTGAAAAGGGTCTGGCCATGGCGCAGCAGATAGATGATTCGTGACATGTGATTTCCAGCTGATTCAACGAGATGGGAACAAGGCGACAACCCGGGTGGTGCGGTAACGGCTTTCATTGTCCATGCAGGGTAACGCACAGCCAGCGTTACGGCCTGTAACTCTGGCTGTTGTCGCTTGTGCAGAATATGGGGAGGCAGGTGTCATGCACCTACCCCTTCTTGATCTCCCGCAGGTAGCGGTAGATGGAGTGGACCGAGATGCCGAGCTGGCGCGCGGCGATCTGGGCACTGTCTTTAAGCTCGAAGATCCCCATGTCGTGCAGCTGATTGACGATAACCCGGGTCTTCTGGGAGGGCGGCACGGCGTCATTACCGCGCACCTCGGCACTGACCGTATCTATGGTGCTGTTGAGCGCTTCGTCGATGTTGCGGGCAAACACCTCGGGGGTAGCGTGGTTCTCGCTGGCATGCATGCACTCGGGCATCATGGCGCGCAACACGGATTGCAGCGGGGCATCCATGTCGGTGTTGATGCAGAGCAGTCCGATTGCCTTGTGCTCCCCGTTGCGAATGACGGTGGTGAGCGAACGCAGGGTCTTGCCGGTCGCACACTTGGTCATGTAGGGGTTGGAGATATCCTGCCCGCTCTTGAGCTTGATCATCGCCAGGTTGGTGATGGGGGCGCCGACGCTGCGGCCGGTGATATGACCGTTGGCAATCTTGATGATCGAGGGGTTGCGCACATCCAGACTGTGGAGCAGCACCTCGGTGTGCTGACCATACATGGCGGCGATACCATCCACGATGATCTCCATCGATTTGAGGATCTGGAAATCGTTCTGACTCAACTCTTGCAGCTTCACATTCGGACCTTCTTGCAAGGGCTGCTGCCGGGCGATGGACGCCGGGCAGCAGCCGACAGGGACACTCAGGCGGACATGATATCAATAATGGTGCTGTCTGTGGCAGACATGCCGTCCTTCACCATCTGACCCACGTTGCGAATGGTCTGATCCACGTTGTCGGAAACGATCCCCTGCCCCGACACCGAGTGGCTGTTGAGCGCCATCAGGAAGCCACGTACCGCCGCGCCGGAGGAGGTGCTCACCTTCATGGCGCAGGAGGCTTTGGCTCCGTCACACACCATGCCGGCACTGTCACTCAGCACGTTCTGGATGGCGAAGCAGGATTGCTCGAAGCTGCCGCCAGCGAGATAGACCATGGCCATGGCGGCTGCCGCGCTGGTCACGGTATTGCCGCAGAAGGCCGACAGCGGCGGATAGTGGGACTTGATATAGATGGCGCCCAGATGGCTCATGATGAGAGCGCGAGCCAGCTGTTCTTCACTGGCGCCATAGCGCTCGGCAATCACCATCACCGGAATGGTGGCCGCGATGCCCTGGTTGCCGCTGCCAAAGTTGCTCATCGCCGGCAGAGTGGCTCCCCCCATGCGGGCATCGGAGGCAGCCGCCGTCATCATCACGATGCGGTTCATCACATCCTCGCCGATGAGGCCGGCATCGATGTTCTGCTGCATGGTACGACCGATCTCGAGACCATAGGGGTTGTTCATCCCCTCGGCGGAGAGCTTGCCGTTGAGTTCGGAGGCCTTGAGGATGAACCTGATCTGCTCGAACTCCACCTGGGTAGCGAACTCATAGATGGCGGCGATGCTGATATCCACGCCATCGCAGATGGCGCCGGTGGAACCGCTCTGGTTCTGATCGGCGGTGAAGGTCACCTCGCCATCGCGACGCTGCTCGACGATGCGGGTATGGCCACCGCACAGGGTCACTTCGGCGCTGTGCTCTTCACCTTTTTCATCAGAGCCATAAACAGTCACGCGGCAGAAGATAAACTCGGGGGCAGCAGTGCGGCTGACCAGCACGCCACCTGCATCGATCAGGGCCTGGGCACGGGCCACCTGATCTGCGGTGATGGCGGCCAGCACCTCCAGTCCGCCATCGGCATTGCCACCGAGAGCGCCGGCTGCGGCGGCAATCGCCAGACCAATCTTGCCGGTACCCGGCACATAGACACCCATCGAGTTCTTGTAGAGATTATCCGACACCGCCACCTCGATACGACGCGGTGCGCAGCCCAGTTGCCGGGCGGCAACTGCGGCGGCATAAGCGGCGGCGATAGGCTCGGTACAGCCCAGCGCCGGTTTGACAACCTGTTGAATAATCTGCAGATACTGCTGCCACGCTTGTTTCATTGATTGAACCTTTCTCTATCCGTTACCGAGCGATGTGGGCGATCGCTTCCACTTCAACCTTGACGCCCATCGGCAGATCCTTCACCGCGAAGCAGCTGCGCGCCGGACAATCTTTCTGGAAATAGGCTTTGTAAACCTCGTTAAACGCGGCAAAATCGCTGATCTCGGCGAGATAGCAGGTAGTCTTGAGGACTGTCTCCAGCGAGCCGCCGCCCGCCTCCAGCACTGCTTTCAGGTTTTCGAGTGCCTGACGACTCTGTGCCTCAATACCGCCGGCAACCACGCCGCCCTGCTGTTTGCACACCGGCAGCTGGCCGGAGGTAAAGATGAGGTCGCCATAGGCAGTGCCATGGCTGTAAGGTCCGATGGCGTCGGGAGCCGAGGCCGCAGTGATGATTTTTTTCATATTACCCACTCCGTAATTGCAATTATTTTTGCATTCATAGCTCTGCTTTTGCTCAACATTATTTGCTTTTTAGTTTATCCATTCAACAAAAAGATAAAAAAATGGCGTAAAAAGGCATCTTTAGGTCTCATAGTAAACCGTGATCACCCTCCTGATTTGAATAAAAGAGAGCGCGGACGCATTGTTTGCAACACATTCATTCAACTATATTTGCGCCCGCTCTTACCCTTACAACGACAAGAAGGTTCTAATGGACGCGCATAGCACCACACTCAACGGCCCCATGATGGGCACCCTGGAATGGAAAGAGGCGGTTCGCTTCGACAGCACCGACTGGGGCTGGATCATCATGAGCATCGGCATGGCCATCGGCGCGGGGATCGTCTTCCTGCCGGTACAGGTGGGGCTGATGGGCTTGTGGGTATTTCTGCTCTCAGCGGTAATAGGCTATCCGGCCATGTATATGTTCCAGCGCCTCTTTATCAACACCCTGGCCACCTCGCCGGAGTGCAAGGATTACCCCAGCGTCATCACCGGCTACCTTGGCAAGAACTGGGGTGTGCTGCTCGGTGCGCTCTATTTTGTGATGCTGGTGATCTGGGTCTTCGTCTACTCCACCGCCATCACCAACGACAGCGCCTCCTTCCTGCAAAGCTTCGGCGTCACCGACGGCCTGCTCTCGGAAAATCCCCTCTACGGTCTGGTGCTTATTTGCGGTCTGGTGGCGCTGGCCTCGCGCGGTGAAAACCTGCTGTTCAAGATCTCCACCTTTATGGTGCTGACCAAGATCAGCGTAGTGGCCGTGCTCGGCCTGATGATGGTGGACAAATGGGATGCGGCCAACATCACCGCCATGCCCGCCGCCGGTGACTGGATGAAGGATGCCATCATCATGCTGCCCTTCACCCTCACTTCCATCCTCTTTATCCAGAGCCTGAGCCCCATGGTGATCTCCTACCGCTCGCGGGAGAAATCGCTGGAAGTTGCCCGCTTCAAGGCGATGCGCGCCATGAATATCGCCTTCGGCATCCTGTTTGTGGTGGTGTTCTTCTACGCTGTCTCCTTCACCCTGGCCATGGGTCACGATCAGGCGGTCAAAGCCTCCGAGGAGAACATTTCTGCACTGGCCATGGTGGCCCAGGGGATGCCCGGCCAGACCCTCAAGCTCCTGAGCCTCACCCTCAACATCTTTGCGGTAATGACCGCCTACTTCGGCGTCTATCTGGGCTTTCGTGAAGCCTGTCAGGGGCTGGCAATGAACCTGCTGCGCCGGGTGTTGCCGGACAACCGCATCAACAAGGGATTGGTGGGCAAAGGGATCATGGTGTTCACCGTCATGCTCTCCTGGGGTGCCATCGTGCTCAACGCCCCGGTGCTGAGCTTCACCTCCATCTGCAGCCCCATCTTCGGTATGGTGGGTTGCCTCATCCCGGCCTATCTGGTCTATCAGGTTCCGGCGCTGCACAAGTACAAGGGCACTTCCCTCTACATCATCATCGTCACCGGCCTGCTGCTCTGTGTCTCGCCCTTCCTGGCGTTCAACTGATTAGCCAGATAACCAGACAACCAACAGACGGGTCACCTTCGGGTGGCCCGTTTTCATTGCTATTACGCTGGCAACAGAACAAAAAGCCAAGGGGATCACAACTTCCCCCTCTCCCTGACCGAAGTGCTGCGGCGAGGAGTAATATTCAGCCATAACCGCATGCACCCGTCTTTCGGGTATCGAGGCCTCATATGAAATGGATTTTCAACCCGGCTATCAGGCTGGGCAACCAGCTCTCCTTCAAATACAAATTTCTGCTCTGGTCCTGTCTGATGCTGCTGCCGCTGGCCTACAGCATGGCCAATCTGCTGGGACGGCTGCAGGATGACAACGAACAGGCACGCAAGGAGCTGGCTGGCGTCATCAATCTGGCCCCGGTACCCGCCATCGAGCAGGCGCTGCTGACCCACCGCAATCTGGTCACCCAGCACGCCTACGAACAGAATCCGGTGGGAGAGGATAAGGTCAAAGCCGCCGCCCAAGCCGTGGACGATAGCCTGCGCGCCTTTGCCGATACCCGTCAGGATAATCCCGCTTTCGACGCCCTCAAACAGGGGTGGGCTACCCTGCAGAGCGAAGGGAGCAAGCTGGAGGTTGATCAGAGCAATCTGCGCCACGACAAGCTACTGACCGAAGTGCGCCACCTCTACAAGAACATCACCGCCGCCAGCAGCCTGATCCAGGATCCGGCGCTCGGCACCTATTACATGGTGATCCTCACCAGCGAACGGCTACCGCAACTGCGCGACCTGCTGGCTCAGGTGCGGGATCGCGCCGCCACTATCGCCGACTTCGGCCTGTTTCAGGCGGAAGGATACAGCGGCCTGCGCTTTCGCCTTGACCTCATCAACGCCACCCTGCAGGAGCTGGAAGCCGACCTGACTCTGCTCTACCAGATTGAACCCGCCTATCGAGCCGAGCTGGGTCAGCAAACCGACGCCCTGCTGCAACAGGTGCGTCAGGGGGTCGATACCATGGAAAACAAGATGATGAAGGATCAGCTGGTACAGCTCTCAACCAAGGAGGTGCTGGCGCTGGGAGATGGGCTCGACAACACCATCACCAAGCTGGCAGGCCAGGTGCGCCAGCGGCTGGAAGCTGACCTGCATCAGCGCATGGCAGCCAACCAGCGCCACTTCTGGTGGGTCACGGCGCCCCTGACCGCCATCCTGTTGCTCTACATCTACCTGATGATCGGCGCCTATCTCTCCCTGCGCGACACCGTTGGCCGGGTACGGGAGATCGCCGCCCGGGTCAACGCCCAGGATCTCAGCCAGCATATCGAGATTGTCGGTCAGGATGAGCTGGCCGCCATCAGCCGGGATTACAACGTCACCCTGGAGACCCTGCGCACTCTGATGCGGCGGGTACGGGAAAACGGCGTCACCGTGGTGGAGAGCGCCACCGAGATTGAGGATCGCACCTGCCGATCCCAAGAGGTGATCGCCGCCCAGCAAGGGGAGACCCATCAGGTGGCCACCGCCATCAAGGAACTGGCTGCGACTTCACAAGACATGGCGGGCAACGCCCTGCAGGCTGCCCGCATGACTCAGGAAGCCCAGCAGGTGGTGGGTCAGGGCGAGGCAGTGGTCGATCGCACTATCAAGGCGATCGACCATATCAACCGCGAAGTACTGCGCACCGCCGAGAGCATTGGTCAGCTGGAGCAGCAGTGCAGCCAGATTGGCGGCGTCATCAGCGTGATCCGAGGTATCGCCGAGCAGACCAACCTGCTGGCACTCAACGCCGCCATCGAGGCCGCCCGGGCGGGAGAACAGGGACGCGGCTTCGCCGTGGTAGCCGATGAAGTGCGCTCGCTAGCCAGTCGCACCCAGGGGGCCACCGTCGAGATCCAGCAGATGATTGAACAGCTGCAATCCGGCGCCCGCGCCTCGGTCAATGCCATGTCTGCCGCCAGCCGCGAAGCGCAGGAGGGGGTCGGTCTGGCCCAGGAAGCCCAACACGCTTTTGGCGCCATCACCGAGAAGGTGGATCGGATGGTCGATACCAATGCCATCATCGCCAGCGCCATCGAACAGCAGGGCGCCGTGGTCAACGAGATCGAACGCAACGTGGTGCGCATCTCGGATGGCAGCGACGAGGCGCTGCAGGTCGCCAACGAGGCGCGCGATGCCGCTCGCCAGATCCACCAGCTTACCGAGCAGTTGCGCAGCATGGTGCAGAGCTTCATCCTCTAAACCAGCCCGTTCGGGTCAGCCATCAGTTAAAACCAGCCCCGTCGGGCTGGTTTTTTATGCTCTGCTTCTACCCCGCTAACCCCGAGCGGGGTGATGCAAAAACCGTCATCGCTGTTGCGCGCAAGAGTGCCGCCAGAGTAAGCTCGGACGAAATAAAAAGAGTCGAACGCTACCTCCTTCCTGCACAAGTACAAGATACCGGCAAGAAAGTGGAAAAGCAGTTCAACCCGCGGAAGGTCACATCACGACAAACCCGTTCAGGCGAGGTATCGCAGATGGCGAAGTACCAGTTTTTCACCATGCCGGACTCCAACCGGCAGCACTACACCTTTATCGACATGGCCTCCCCCACCTTTCTGCTCGAAAAAGAGTCGCTACTGACGCAGGGATTTGAAGTCGAGGAGGATTTTATCGATGCCCCGAGCCCGCAAGAGGCGGTGGAGAAGTATCGCTCCAACTTCCTCTACGTGGCCGATGAAATAGGCAAATCAGACAGCAGCTACGCCTTTGCCGTCGCACTGCTGGAGATGGGCAAGAGAGTGTTTGGCCGCAACTCGGGCCATTAATCGTTAAAGAAGGATTGGCCATCGCGCCCACAGACGCGATGGCCACTGGTTTAACAACAGGCCAGCTGGCGGAGCATCTCGATCAGCTCCTCTTCGCTGCTCGGCTCATAAGCAAGCTGCAGACAGGGGGCCGCGCCACCCATCAGCATGTAGACATTGGTGCTGCAGTGGTCGTAGTGATACCACTTACCATTGATGCAGACGTCGGTATAGCACCTCGGATCCCTTTCCAGTTCCATATTCACATCCTTTTGTTACATCTCCACAACATCACTTCTGACCGTAAAGTAACCGCCGCGGATCACACTTGATGCAGATCAAGAGAAGCGGCTGACAACCGCAGATATCTGCCGGATCTGTGGCCTGCACGGCCCGGAGTGGCCCATTGCTATCCGAATGAAGATGGGGAAAGCCCCGCGACAGCATTGCGGGCGTTCCACAACAAAAACGGCGCCCGCAGGCGCCGTTTTTTCATCACCCCGCCAAAGCGAGGGGCAAGCCAAAAGGCTTATTCGTCTTCCAGATAGGCGTAGCCTTGCAGACCCAGCTCCAGCTCGTCGAGCAGGGCTTTGCGGGTTGCGTCGTCCAGCGCCGGGTGGGAAGCGATCCGCTGATAGTTCTCGCGGATCACGGACGGGTCGATGTTGACGTAACGCAGCAGCTGGTCGACGGTATCGCCGCGCACCACGTTGCGAATGTCCATCTTGCCCTCTTCGTCCAGCCACACTTCCGCGCAGTGGGTATCACCGAACAGATTGTGCAGGTCGCCCAGGATCTCCTGATAGGCACCCACCAGGAAGAAGCCGACGTGGCACTCTTCGTTCTCGCCGTAAACCGGCATCGGCAGGGTGCTCTCGACCCCCAGACCGTCGACGTAGTGCTCGACCTGACCGTCGGAGTCACAGGTGATATCCATCAGGATGCCGCGACGGCTGAGCGGACGCTCGAGACCGGAAAGCGGCATCACCGGGAATACCTGACCGATACCCCAGGCATCCGGCAGGGACTGGAACAGGGAGAAGTTGGCAAAGCACTTGTCAGCCAGCTTTTCACTCAGCTCGTCAGCCAGCGCACGGTGGTTGCGGTTGACCGGATTGAGCAGCTCTTTGAGCGCCAGACAGGTGTTCTGGTGCAGCATCTCGGCCCAGGCACGCTGTTCGAGGTTGAGCAGACCCATGGTGTACTGGGTGTTGACGTCAGCCAGATCGGCAACCGAGTCGTGGAAGATCTCCAGCAGGGAGGGATCTTCACCGCTCAGATCCTGCCACCCTTTCCACATGTTCTGCAGAATGGTCGGCGCATCTTCGCCCGGCGCGCTGATGTCGTTCATCTCCACCCCTTCGGCACCAATGATGTTGGTGACCAGCACGGCGTGGTGAGCGGTCAGGGCACGGCCGGACTCGCTGATGATGGTCGGGTGCGGCAGGTCGAACTCGCGGCAGACATCGCCGATACCCCATACCACGTTGTTGGCGTACTCGGAGAGGCTGTAGTTGGCGGAGCAGTGGCTCTGGGAACGGGTTCCCTCGTAGTCCACACCCAGGCCGCCACCGACGTCAACGACTTCGATGTTGGCACCGAGGCGACGCAGTTCAGCGTAGAAACGGCCGCACTCGCGGATACCGCCCTGAATGTCGCGGATGTTGGCAATCTGGGAGCCCAGATGGAAGTGCAGCAGTTGCAGGCAATCCAGCTTGCCGACACTGCGCAGACGCTCGATCAGCGCCAGGATCTGGGAGGCTGACAGACCGAATTTGGACATGGAGCCGCCGCTCGACTCCCACATGCCGGAGCCGGTGGAGGCGAGCTTGGCGCGCACGCCAATATTGGGCTTGATGTTGAGACGAGCTGACTCGTCCAGCACCATCTCCAGCTCGGAGGGCTTCTCTACCACGATGTAGACCTTGTGGCCCATCAGGTTGCCGAGCAGAGCGTGGCGGATATATTCGCGGTCTTTGTAACCGTTGCAGACGATCACCGAGCCTTGCTCATGGTGATGGGAAAGCACGGCCAGCAGTTCCGGTTTGGAACCAGCTTCCAGGCCAAGCCGGGGCTTGTCGCTGTAGGACTGGCTGATGGTCTCGATGACACGACGCTGCTGGTTTACCTTGATCGGGTAAACGCAGAGGTAGTCCCCTTCATAGCCTGACTTTTCGATGGCCTGACCGAAGGCATTGAACAGCGCATCGACCCGGCTCTTGAGAATGTCGGGAAAGCGCAGCAACACGGGGGTGGTCAGCCCGGACTGACGCAACTGTTCGATGGCGTCAGAAAGCACGATTTGTGCGTCAGGGCGTGACTTGTCGGGAGCAACGGTCACATGACCGGCGTCATTGATATTGAAAAAACCCGCACCCCAGTAGGGAACGTTGTAGACCTTCAAGGAGTCCTTGCTGGACCAGTTAGTCATGGGCTATGCCTCGCAAATGAGCGACGGGAAGTCGCCTTCGTTACCCTCAATCACATCCAGACCATCTTGTGCAAAGCAGTGTTGCGCTTTGCACATCGCGGCAAGCCAGAGGCTGCCTGGTGGATCTTGGGAAGTAACGAGTCTTGATGTGGGGCTGGTGGCTTTACATCAAGCTCAACGGTATGCGGTGCTACTTTACGTTGCGCCGCGGTACTTTGATGACAAACGACATCAGCCACGTCGTCCGTTCATCATTCGGCAGCCATCACGACAGCAGGAGAGGGTTCCAAGGAAGAGAAGCGAAGGCGCCAGCACGCATGCGTGTTGATAGACGACAACAACCACAGCCCAGCTCATATCCAGTGACCGCCCATGACAAGGGAAGATGATGAGCCGTTGGCCCACTCGGTCAAAAGAAAGATGAGTGTCTGTTGTTCTCCCTGATACCGGAGCCTAACCGGTATTAAAGAAACCATTCCCCAGCAGTGTCTGTCGTTTCTGCGTGCCTCGCCCTATAGGCGTATGATCCTTCAGGTTTCTGGCGGCTCTGCCTGCTTCAGGGTTACCTTCGGATCGGCGCGGAGTGTACACACTTACTGCGGGCGGTGACAATAAAAAATAGTGCTCAAAATCCGCTTTTAATAAGCCTCTCAAATCTTGCTGGCGGGCAGGCGGGGGCTGGGATAGCGCATGATCGCCCCACCCCGTTATGCGCGATGAAAAGAGTCGCTTTTCCCCCTCCAAAGAGGCAGCCCTTGTGATGCGGGACTTGCAGGCCAAACACCCCGTTGCCGACCATGATTAAAAATCCCCGAAGTGGCGACTTTTATGCGCAATAAACCGGCAGCGGCTGTGCTTGTGCCCGCTGGTAGGACCAAAGCAAAAAATGGGAAAAACCTGCGCTGACGCAATGAGTGGTGGGGCTGGATTGGCGCAAAATGAGCGTTCACAACCGGAGGCTGATTAATGGATACCCTGCTTGAGCGTTTTTTGCGTTACGTGACTTTTCATACCCGCTCTGACGAGACCAATCCCGCCTGCCCGAGCAGCGAGGGACAACTGATCTTCGCCCGCGCCCTGCAAGAAGAGATGGAAGCGCTGGGGCTGACCCAGGTCACTCTGGATGAGCACGGCTACCTCACCGGCTGCCTGCCGGGCAACCAGCCGGATGCTCCCGCCATCGGCCTGATTGCCCACATGGACACCGCCGATTATGAAGCCGAGCACGTGGTGCCGCAGATCATCGAGAACTATCAGGGCGGCGATATCTGTCTTGGCAAGGGTGACGAGGTGCTCGCCATCCGTGACTACCGCTTCCTGAAAAACTATCTGGGGCAGGACCTCATCACCACCGACGGCACCACCCTGCTGGGCGCCGACGACAAGGCGGGTATCGCCGAAATCCTCAGCGCCATCGACCATCTGCAGGCGCACCCCGAGATCCCGCGCGGCGATGTATGGGTCGGCTTTACCCCGGACGAAGAGATTGGCCGTGGCGCCAACTTGTTCCCGCTGGACCGATTCCCGGCCAAGTGGGCCTACACCGTCGATGGTGGTGAGCTGGGCGAGCTGGAGTTCGAAAACTTCAACGCCGCCAGCGCCAACATCCGCTTCGTCGGCAACAACGTTCACCCCGGCACCGCCAAGGGGAGCATGATCAACAGCCAGACCCTAGCCGCTCGCTTCCACGCCGCCATGCCGACCGACGAGACCCCGGAGTGCACCGAGGGATATGAGGGCTTCTTCCATCTGGCCCAGATGAGCGGCACCGTGGAGGAGAGCACTCTGCACTACATCATCCGCGACTTTGACGACCAGCGTTTCGCCGAGCGCAAAGCCTTGATGGAGAGCCGGGTAGCCGCCATGCAGGCCGGGCATCCCAAGGCGCGCATCGAGCTGACCCTGACCGACAGCTATCGCAACATGCGCAGCCAAATAGAGCCGCACATGCATATCGTCGAGCTGGCTCGCGCCGCCATGGAGGCCGCCGACGTAGTGCCCAAGATCAAACCCATTCGCGGTGGTACCGATGGCGCCCGCCTCTCTTTTATGGGCCTGCCCTGCCCCAACATCTTTACCGGTGGTCACAACTTCCACGGCAAGCACGAGTTCATCCCGCTGCAATCCATGGAAAAAGCGGTCGCCACCCTGGTCGAGCTGGTGCGCCTCACCTCGGTCTGGCGCGGCTAAACCGGCCATCGTCACCACAGTGACAAGCAAGAGGGGAGCCGCTTAACCGGCTCCCCTCTTTGCCATCAAACTGTCATCCGGTCGACATCTGCCGGGAACAGTAACCCGCCATGCTGGGGGCAAAGGATCGCCGGAGCCCCCAGATGTTCACTATCGATACCCTGTTTGCCCAGCACTTCCCGCGCCTCAATGGCCATCCCCGGCTGGCCAGCCTCGGCAAACGAGCCCTTGGCTGGCTGCTCAACGAACCCGCCTTTAACGACTTTGCCCTGCGCCATCCTCACCTGCGCGGCCTCGACTTTGTCGAGCAGGTGCTGGCGGAGCTGGCGGTAGATTGCCGGGTGAACGAGGCGCAGCTTGAACACATTCCCGTCAGCGGCCGGGTCATTATCGTTGCCAATCACCCCATCGGCTCCATCGACGGGCTGGCATTGCTGCGCCTGCTCGGTCGCATCCGCCCCGATGTGAAAATCGTTGCCAACCGCTTGCTGGCCCAACTCGCGCCGCTGCGTCCCCTGCTGCTGCCGGTAGACAACATGGAGGGCAAGACCGACCGGCAGGCCATTCTGGCCATGGGAGATCATCTTGCCAGGGAGGGGGCGCTGGTGATCTTCCCCGCCGGCGAAGTGTCGCGCCTCGGCCCCGGCGGAATCAAGGATGGCCCCTGGCAGGGCGGTTTTATCAAGCTGGCCAAGCGTACCGCCACCCCGCTGGTGCCCATCCACGTGGGAGGGCGCAACAGCGCCGCCTTCTATCTCGCCTCCTGGCTCAACAAACCCGCCTCTGCCCTGCTGCTGGTGCGCCAGCTGTTTCGCCAGCAGGGGCAGACCCTGCCGCTCACCATAGGTGCACGCATCCCGGTCACCGGTTTTCAGGAGCTGCCGGCCAAGAGCGCGGCAAAACTGGTGCGCAGCCATCTCTACCGGATTGGCTGCGGCAAGCCGGGACGACTGCAGACCGAAGCCCCCATCGCCCTGCCGGAGGATCGTCGCCAGCTCAAACAGGCCATCGAAAGCTGCGAGCAGCTCGGCACCACCCCGGATGGTCAGGGGATCTACCTCTACCGCCGCCACGAGGCGAGCCACTCGGTGATCCTGCGCGAACTGGGTCGGCTGCGGGAGATCGCCTTTCGCGCGGTGGGGGAAGGTTCGGGCAAAAGGCGGGATCTCGACCCCTTCGATGATGACTACCACCACCTTATCCTCTGGGATCCTGCCCGGCTCGACATCATCGGTGCCTACCGCTTCTCGCCGGTGGCCGAGCTGCTGGCCAGCAAGGGGCTGGGCGGTCTCTACAGCCACACCCTGTTCGGCTTTGAAGAGAAGCTGTTGCCGCGGCTGGAGCTTGCCATCGAGCTTGGCCGCAGCTTTATCCAGCCCGCCTACTGGGGCAAACGGGGGCTAGATTATCTCTGGTTCGGCATCGGCGCCTATCTGGCCCGCTATCCTCGCTATCGCTACCTGTTTGGCCCGGTGTCGCTCTCCGGCAGCCTGCCACCTCAGGCCAAGGATCTGCTGGTGAGCTTCTACCGCCAGCACTTTGCCCCCGAGCTGGCGCTCGCCCCCTCCCGCCGCCCCTATCCCGCCACGCCAGCGCTGTTTACCGGTCTCGACTACGGTGTCGACCTCAAGGAGCTCAAGGAGCGTCTCGGCAATCTGGGTTGCGCCATTCCCACCCTCTACAAGCAGTACTCCGAGCTGTGCGAACCGGGCGGCGTCCAGTTCATGGACTTTGGCATCGACCCCGACTTCAACCACTGCATCGACGGCCTGGTGTGGGTCGATGTGAGCCGCATCAAGCCCCACAAACAGGCACGCTATATCGGCCCCCTCGCCAGCACGATAACCGGCGAATAGCCGGAGCTGACGGGCAACAAATGAAAAAGAGAGGGAGGCCAGCGCCTCCCTCTCTCATCTTGTCCGGCAATCCACTCTTACTCGGCAGCAGGTTTGCGATCCGAGTGACCCAGATCCCGCTCGGGTGCGATGACATCGCGCACCCGCTGCTTGATCTCCTTGGCCTCGGGGAAGCCCTCGTCGACCACCCGATCCCACACCAGCACACCATCCACCAGAATGCGGAACTCCCCCTTGCTGGCGGGCACCAGCGCTACCTCGCCCAGCTCGCTGTCGAAGGTGGAGAGCAGCTCCTGCGCCAGCCATGCAGCCCGCAGCATCCAGCGGCAGAGGGTGCAGTAGCGGATCTCGATCCGCGGTTTACCTGGGGAAAGGGTCATGTCGCTCATGCGGTTCTCCATCAAAGGCGTCGAAAGGGAGCAGGGTAGCTCACTGCTCGACCCCGTGGAAGTCGGCCAGCCAGTAACGGGCGATGGTGCGCATGGTGGACTCCGGCAGCTCGAACAGGCCGGGCGCCAGCGGACCGGCGGCCAGCATGCGGATCCCCTCCATGATCTCAGCCAGCACCAGATAGACATATTCGCCAATGACGGCACCATGGACAAAATTGACCGCCTCGCCCCGGTTAAGCAGGTAGATCTGGGTGCCATCGGGCCGGTTGAGGGCCAGCACATGGGGGCACACCTCCTCCATCGGCCAGGGCAGCTGGGCCAGCGAGAAGGCGAACTCGTCGTCGGCGGAGGTGACCGAGGCGACCATGGTGCCGGGGCGCAGCAGTTGCAGATCCGCCAGATCGAGCGAACCGTTGCCGGTGGAGCAGATCACCAGCTCGGCGCGGCTCAGGGCCTCAGACTTGCTGATGAGACGAAAACCGTGGGAGAGCGCCTCCACCTGACGCAATACGTCGGTCTCTACCAGCCCGAGGTGAAGGTTGCGACAGCGCAGGTCGCGCGCGATGCTGCGCCCCACCTTGCCATAGCCAAACAGCGCCGCCTCGCAGACGTTGAAGGTGCGGTTGAGATTGCGGGCCAGCGACTCGGCGGAGTAGACCACGCTCAGACCAATCTGGATATCCTCGGCCTGTTTCAGAGGGCTGCGCGCCACCGAGACCACCGGGGTCGCCAGCACCTCCTGCTCATAGCGCTGATGGCCGTTTTCGGTCATCTCCACCACCCCGAGCAGACGGGGGCCAAAGTATTCGCTCAGGGTCACCTGTGTCGTGGCAAAATAGCCACCGATATCGAGGATCAACAGCCTCTCATGGGGGGCCACCAGCGGCGCGATCTGCTCGATGACGCCCTGCGGACAGTTGGTCCACTGGCGATTGAGTGGTACGACCGGATAGTGGCGGGAGACCCACTCCAGGGTCGGGCCGTGTACCGATTTGGGTTTGGGCAGGATGGCGCCGATACGGCCAATCTGGCTGAGAGCCTCGATGAAACGGGGACGATCAGGAAGCAGGTGGGTAACCAGCAGAATGCAGAGACCTTCGATACGGCCCTGCCCGGTGAAATGGCGAAAAAACAGATGCTCAGATCCTTGACTGCGCAACTGTGGCCTCCTTAATTTGCCCCAAAATGTGTGCTGCAAAGCAAGCAAACAGAACCCGGCGCAGCCGGGTTCTGTGTGTGTCCAGATAAGTGAAAATCCTTTTTATCTTAAACACATAGGAGGGCTCAATCTTTATCTCTCAAGAGTATGAGCAAGTATGCAAAAATAACCGTAATTGGCTGTTTTTCATGCGAAAATCAGTACAAAGAAGCAGCAGGCCAAACATGCCACAGACTGAGTCCGCTACCCGCCCCGGCCAGCAGGATAAGAGCCCCCCAGCGCAGTGGTGCTCCCTTGCCGCGCAATAGCCACTCCAGCAGCGGCAGCAACCAGACCGGCAGCAGAACCACCAGCGGCACCTCCACATATTGCCAGGCGAGCATCTGGACGAAAGCGAGGGCCAGCGCCAGACCGGCAGGCGCCACATTGACCCCGGCAAACGTGGCAAGCAGTGCCCGAAAACCGGCGAAGGCGGCCAAGGCTCCGGCCAGCTGGGCAATCAACAGGCTGCCATCGATACCGATCACCAGCGCCAGCCAGATGAAACCAAGGGCAAAACCAAGCCCCTCGCGGCTGTCACCGTGCAAGACGCTCCAGCCAAACCAGAGGATGGCGGGCAACAGCGCCAGCCAGATCATCGGCTCGCTTGTCAGCACCGAGGCCAGCCCCTGCCACCAGATCAGGGCGCCGACAACAGTAAAGAGCAGCAGCGAACCACGCAGATCGCTCACCTGCACCGCGATGGCCGGCACCAGCAGCGCGAGCGGCAGCCACTGCCACGCCTTGACCGGCAGACCATAGGCACCGCCCAGCAAGGATCCCACCAGCCAGATCGCCAGTGCGCCCCACAGATACCCCAGCCGTGGCCAGCGCCACGACAGCAAAGCGGCTCCCAGAGGAGCCGCCAGGGTTTGCAGCAGAAGTGAAGCACCCATTACTTGCGCACGCCTTCAACAAACAGATTGATGCTCATCTCATCCGGGATGTTCGGCACCATGTAGTTCACGCCAAAGTCGCTGCGTTTGATGGTGGTGGTAGCGTTGAAGCCGCTGCGGTAGCCACCCCAAGGATCCTTGCCTTCACCAACCTTCACCAGATTGAAGGCCACCTCTTTGGAGACGCCGTGCAGGGTCAGGGTGCCTTTCAGTACGCCTTTATCCTTGGTTCCCTCATAAGCAGAGCTGACGAAAGTCATCTTCGGATACTGCTTCACGTCGAGAAAATCGGGGCTGCGCAGGTGCTTGTCACGGGGCTCATGGTTGGAGTCCACGCTGGCGGCATCCACTTCGAAACTCGCCTTGGCCGCTGCCGGATTGGCGTCATCAATGCTGAAAGTGCCGCTGAAGGTGTTGAAACGACCCACCAGCTCGGAGAAGCCAAGGTGGCCCACCTTGAACTGCACTGTGGTGTGCGCCGGGTCGACATCGTACTCCGCCGCCATCAGGGGGGCAGCCATAAAGAGGCAGGAGGCCAGCAGGGCTTTGCTCATTTTCATCCGTTCGTTCCTTCATCTTGGGGTTCACATGATTGGCTGACATGCTAACCTCGTCGTCAGAATGAATAATCAGTGATTCATTAAATTCATTATTTACTGAGGATGGAAAATGGATCAGATCGCCGCCATGCGCACCTTCATCAAGGTGGTGGAGTGCCAGAGCTTTACCAAAGCCGCCAACCAGCTTGGCATCTCGGTGGCCATGGCCTCCAAACTGATGCAGCAGCTGGAGGAGTCCCTTGCCACCCGGCTGCTGTCGCGCACCACCCGTCAGGTCAATCCCACTGAAGCGGGCCAGTTTTACTACCAGCGCTCCCTCGCCCTGCTGGCGGAACTGGAAGAGACCCACAGCCAGCTGACCCACCACAACCAGCAGCCCAACGGCACCCTCAAGCTCTCGGTGCCGATGGACTTTGGCTACCTCCACCTCTCCCCCGCCCTGCCGCTGTTTCGCGAGCGCTTCCCCGATCTCAAGCTCGATATCGAGTACAGCGACCGGCGGGTTGCGCTGGTGGAAGAGGGGTTTGATCTGGCGCTGCGCATCGGCCACCTCAGCGACTCCTCGCTGGTGGCGCGCCAGCTTGCCACCATTCGGGTCGAGCTTTGCGCCAGCCCCGGCTATCTGGCACGCAAGGGGTGGCCGGAGAAGCCCGAAGATCTCAAGCAACACGACTGTCTGGTCTACACCCTGACCCAGCCAGAGTGGCACTTCAAACGGGAAAGCGAGCAACAGAGCATCCGGCCACAGGGGCCGCTGCGCGCCAACAACGGGGTGGCGCTGACCCGCGCCGCTTGTGATGATCAGGGCATCATATTGCAGCCCACCTTCATCGTCGGAGAAGCCTTGCAGGATGGCAGGCTAGTCAGCCTGCTGCCAGAGTGGGAGAAGGGCGAGGTGGGGCTCTATGCGGTCTATCCGCACCGCCGCTTCGTCTCGGCCAAGGTGCGCTGCTTTATCGAGTTCGTGCAGGAGCGCTATCTCGCCCCGCAGCAGTGGGAAGCTTAAGCCTTGGCGGGCGTTGCCGGGGACAGGAGTGCCCGCAGTTGCAGCGCATCCGGGGTCAGCTGCCAGCGCGGCAGGCGGGTGCGGATGGTGGCAAGCTGTTGTTCGCTCAACGCATAGGGAAGAGCTACCGTCACCTCGGGGCAATCGAACATGGCGGCCAGCTGCAGGATCAGGATGAGGTTGGCCTCATCACTGCGGCGATTGTTGACCCGCTTGGCAATTTCCTGGCGCAGCTGGGTTTGCGGATCCTCGGTCATCGCCTGCCAGCCAAAACCAAACAGGGGCACCAGCGCACTGACAATGCCAAGGGCGGTCAGCGGCCGTTTGGGTGGATGATAGAGCGCGTTGAGATCCAGCAGAAGAGGCTCCTGCATCTGCTCACCGCCACCAAATAAAATCGTTTTCGTCATTGGATTACCCATTATATTCCACTAGACTGCGCCGCATATTAAGCCCGCCATGCCAACGAGGTGCTGATGCTAAGCGATATCGAGATCTCCCGCCACTCCCCCCGCCTCCCCATTCATGAACTGGCCAAGCGCCTCGCCATCCCGACCGAACTGCTCAGCCCCCATGGCCACTACAAAGGCAAACTCAGCCTCGACCTGCTCAAGTCGCAGCCAGAACAGAGCGGCAAGCTGGTGCTGGTGAGCGCCATCACCCCCACCCCGCTGGGCGAGGGCAAGACGGTGACCACTCTGGGCCTCTCCATGGGGCTCAACCATATCGGTCAACCCAGCATCGCCACCATTCGCCAGCCGAGCCTCGGCCCGGTGTTCGGGGTCAAGGGGGGCGCAGCCGGCGGCGGTCATGCCCAGGTGGTGCCGATGGAGGAGATGAACCTCCACCTCACCGGCGATTTTCACGCCCTGACGGCGGCCCATAATCTGGCGGCGGCCGCCCTCGATGCTCGCCTGTTCCATGAGCGCAAACTCGGCGACCAGTTCAGCGCCAAAACCGGCCTGCCGCAACTCGATATCGATGCAGACAACATTCTCTGGCCACGCACTCTCGACATGAACGACCGCGCCCTGCGCCACCTCACCATCGGTCAGGGTGGCGCCGCCGACGGGGTGGAACGCTGCGATCGCTTCGTCATCACCGCCGCCTCCGAGCTGATGGCCATTCTGGCGCTGGCGAGCGATCTGAAAGACCTGCGCCAGCGCATCGGTCGCATCCAGCTGGCCCGCGATATCCACGGCAAGCCCATCACAGCCGAGCAACTGGAAGTGGCGGGCGCCATGACAGTGCTGCTGAAAGACGCGCTGCAGCCGACCCTGATGCAGACCACAGAGCAGACCCCGGTGCTGGTACACGCAGGTCCCTTTGCCAATATCGCCCACGGCAACTCCTCGGTGATCGCCGACCGCATGGCCCTTGGCCTCACCGATTACGTGGTGACCGAAGCGGGTTTTGGCTCCGACATGGGGCTGGAGAAGTTCTTCAATATCAAGAGCCGCCAATCCGGCCTGACCCCCGCCTGCGTAGTGCTTGTGGCCACAGTGCGCGGCCTCAAGGCCAACAGCGGCCTGCTCGACATTCGCCCGGGCAAGCCGCTGCCGGAAAACCTGCTGCGTGAGGATCTGCCGACCCTCCAGCAGGGTTGCGCCAACCTCGTCTGGCACATCGCCAATGCCCGTCGTTACGGCGTGCCCGTGGTGGTCGCCATCAACCGCTTCCCCACCGACAGCGAGGCCGAACTGGCGTTGCTGGCCCGTGAGGCGATGCAGGCCGGCGCCTGTGGCAGCGCCATCTCCAACGCCTTCACTCTGGGTGGCTCTGGCGCAAGCGAGCTGGCCCGCGCCGTGGTTGCCGCCTGTGAACAGCCGGGCAAAGTCAAATTGCTCTACCCCGACGAAGCGAGTCTCGACGCCAAGCTGGCGACTCTGGTGGAGTGTGGCTACGGTGGCTGCGGGGTGCAGCTGTCGGACAAAGCTCGCCAGCAGCTGGCACAACTCTCTGCCGAGGGGTGGGATCACTTGCCGGTCTGCGTAGCCAAGACACCGCTCTCCATCAGCCATGACCCGGCCCTCAAGGGGGTACCGACCGACTTCGAAGTGCCCATCGACGAGGTGAAGCTCTGCGCCGGTGCCGGTTTCGTCTATGCGCTGGCGGGCCCCATCATGACCATGCCGGGCCTTGGCAGCCTGCCGGCCTATCGTCACATCGATATCGATGATAACGGCGATATCGTCGGCCTGAGCTGAGCCCTTCCACAACGCCAGAAACAACAAGGCCCCGTCACTGGACGGGGCCTTTTGCTATCTGCCAAACGCTCTTAGAGGGTAAAGCGCTGGGTCATATGATGCAGCGAGGTGGCCAGTTTGCTCAGCTCGATGCAGGCCTGAGCGATCTGCTGCGCCCCCTGGGCATTCTCATCAGCCGCGTTATGGATGTTGACGATGCTGCGGTTGAGCTCTTCGGTCACCGCATTCTGCTCCTCGGTAGCGGTAGCGATCAGGGTGTTCATGTCGGTGATGTGCACCACGGCACCGTTGATGGTATCGATGCTGTGTCCCGCTTCCCGTGCCAGACCCACACTCTCCTGCATCTGCTGACGGCTCAGCTGCATGGCGCTGCCCGCCTCGGCGGTGCGAGCCTGCAGCACCTCGATCATCTTGCTGATCTCGGCAGTGGAGTTCTGGGTTCGCTGGGCCAGGGAGCGCACCTCGTCCGCCACCACGGCAAAGCCACGCCCCTGCTCGCCAGCGCGGGCCGCCTCGATGGCTGCATTGAGGGCCAGCAGATTGGTCTGCTCGGCAATACCGCGAATGACGTCGAGCACCATGCTGATATTGGTGCTGTCCTGCTCCAGCTGCTGCACTACGGAGCCCGCCTCCTCAATCTTGACCGACACCGCCTCGATGCTGCCGATGGCGCTGCGCACCACCTGATTACCCTGGGTCGAGGTGCGGGAGGCATCCTTGGCAGCGCTCATGGCATCCGTGGTATTGCGGGCCACCTCGTTCACTGTGGACTGCATCTCGTTCATGGCGGTCGCCACCTGAGAGACTTCGCTCTGCTGACGCGCCATGCCGCTGGCAGATTGATCGGAGATGGCACTCACCTCCTCCACTGCGCTGCTGAGCTGACTCACCGAGCCGGCGATCTCGCTCACCAGATCAGCAAGGGCGCCCTGCATGCGGTCAATGGCTGTGCCGAGCTGACCCAGCTCGTCACGCTTGAAGCGATTGCCACTGATCCACTCCTGCAGCTCCCCCTTGCCAAGCGCGCCGCTTGAGATGCGCTGGGCCTGACGGGCCAGCATCACCAGGGGATCGCGGATCTGGCGGGTCAGCACGGTAGAGAGCACGGCCGCCAACCCCAGTCCCAGCAACAGGGCAATGATGATGCTCAGCTTGGCGCTGTCAAATGCCGCCACCACCTGAGCACGGGAGCCCACAGAGTAGCCATGGTTGATACGGATCAGATCCGCCACAGACTTGGCCAGATTGGTGTAGAGGGTGACCCCCTCGCTCATGAACAGCTGCTGGGCCTCGGCCAGCTGGCCGCCATCCTGCATCACTCTGATACGCTGGTGCAGGGCCACGTACTTGTCCCAGTCCTGTTTGACGATGTCGAAGGTGCGGCGTTCTTCCACATCCTCAGCCCAGATGGTGACATCGTGGGCTTTTACCTGCCTAGCGACCTCTTGCAGGCTCTGTTCGCCGAGATCGCGATAGTGGGCCTTCTGCTGCGGATCAGCCGCAACCAGAAACACATCCAGTTCATAGCGGCGCAGGGTGTTGATGGTCTCGCCCAGCGTGCTGGTGCGCACCACGGCGGGCAGTATGCTGTCGGTAAAACCGATGGCTGCCCGGTTCATATTGCCAAACTGCAGCAGCGAGAAGCCGCCGATGAAGGCCATCATCAGGCCGAGCATGGCGAAGCCGGCAGCGAGTTTCTTGCCAATGGTCATGGTATTCATGGCATGTCCTGGATTTGAGTGAACAGATAACGCCCGTCTGAACCGTATGAATACGGTTCGCTGTCACCACCTCCATGGCGGCTCATCCAGCCTTGATCAATCTGTGTCCCTACCTGAACGAAGCGAACGCGTTAACAAGATGACCGCCCACGGCAGCAGTAGCGGCAGGCTATTTTTTTGGCCAAAAAGCCAGCAAAACGAGGCACCTTGCTGGCTTGCTTGCACTCTCCAGGAGAGCCAGACAAGCCATGGCGACTTATATCGACCGGGAGGGGCGATCCCTTGAGGAGATTTATCGATGAAACTGACGGGCTGCGAGCAGGAAAAATTGAGAGAAATATCAAGGAGACACGGTGCTGCGGCACCATGTCTCCTTGCCTGTCAGCTCTTCAGGCCGGAGAGAAACTCGGCGCGAGTATCGGGCTGGGTCTTGAACACACCACCGAGGGAGGTGGTGGTGGTATAGGAGGTGGAATCCATCACCCCGCGCGCCTTGACGCAGTAGTGGGTCGCCTTGATGCTGATGGCCACATCCTTGGTGCCAAGCAGGGTCTGCAGCGCCAGCAGGATCTGCTGGGTCAGTCGCTCCTGAACCTGGGGGCGGCGAGCAAAGAACTGCACGATGCGGTTGATTTTGGAGAGCCCGATCACCTTGCCGCGGGGGATGTAGGCCACATGGGCCAGCCCGTCGATGGTGACGAAGTGATGCTCGCAGGTACTGGTGAGACTGATGTCCCGCACCATGATCATCTCGTCCACCTGCATCTTGTTCTCGATCACCGTCACCTTGGGGAAGGTGGAATAATCGAGGCCGGAGAAGATCTCGTTGACGTACATCTTGGCAATGCGATGCGGCGTTTCGGCCAGACTGTCATCGGCCAGATCGAGCCCCAGCGTCTCCATGATGGCGCGCATGTGGCCTTCGATCTTCTCCCGCTTCTGCTGGCTGTCCAGCTCGTTGGCAACCAAGGGGGTTTCCAGTCCCTGGGCCTCGAGGGCCGCCCTGACCAGCAAGGCTTCCTGACTCAGTGTTGTCATTCTCTTCTCTCCCATGCTCAGGGACGTCGGGGCCGCCACGCAGGCCACCCCAAGCTTGATGATTGTAAGGCGGCATAGTAAACGGCCATTGCCGCCAATATTCAAGTCAACTTGCGTCCGTCATCATACTTTATGACCATAGCCCGACTTTTACCGCCCCATCCGCTGCCCATCCCCGGCAATTTTTGTGATAATCCCGCCTTCAATCATCACAAGAGGTCATGACGATGGGATTTGATACCAGCGGACTACTGCCGTTAAGCGATGCCCTGCAAGGAATGCTGGAGCAACTCGCCTGCTGTTGCGACAGCGAGCAACTGCCCCTGCCACAGGCCCTTGGCCGGATCCTTGCCAGCGACATCGCCTCTCCCCTCGCCGTGCCCCCGTTCGACAACTCCGCCATGGACGGTTACGCCGTGCGGTTGGCCGATCTCGCCGCCGGCATCCCGCTCATCATGGCGGGCAAAGCCTTTGCCGGTCAGCCCTATCAGGGCGAGTGGCCCGCCGGCCACTGCGTGCGGATCATGACCGGCGCCCCGGTTCCCGCAGGGACAGATGCAGTGGTGATGCAGGAAGAAACGCAGGCCGACGGCGATCGGATCATTTTTCTGGCACAGCCCGAACCGGGCCAGAATATCCGCCGCGCCGGCAGCGATATCGGCAAGGGGGCCTGTGTGTTGCAAGCCGGCACCCACCTTACCCCGCGCGAGATGCCGCTACTGGCCTCCCTCGGCATCGCGACCGTGCCGGTACGCCGACCGCTGAAAGTGGCCATCTTCAGCACCGGCGATGAGCTCAAGCCAGTTGGCACCCCCCTCGCTCACGGCGACATCTACGACTCCAACCGCTACGGCGTGCGGGCCATGCTGGCGCGGCTGGGCTGCGACTGCCTCGACCTTGGCATCATCCCGGATGATCCCGCCCAGCTGCGTGCCGCATTTATCCGCGCTGATGAAGAGGCCGATGTGCTCATCACCACCGGCGGCGTTTCGGTAGGGGAAGCGGATTTCACCAAACAGCTGCTGGACGAGCTCGGCGAGATCGGCTTCTGGAAGCTGGCCATCAAGCCGGGCAAGCCATTTGCCTTCGGCCGCCTGCCCCGCGCCTGGTTCTTCGGCCTGCCGGGCAACCCGGTCTCCGCCATGGTCACCTTCGATCAGCTGGTGCAACCGGCGCTGGCCAAGCTGGCTGGCCAACGCTTCGAGCGCCCGCTTCAGCTGCAGGCCGTCACCACCGAGCCGCTCAAGAAGAGCCCGGGCCGACTCGACTTCCAGCGCGGCATCCTGAGTCAGGGACCAAACGGTCTCGAGGTACGCAGCACCGGCTCGCAGGACTCCGCTGTGTTCAGCTCCCTGTCGCGGGCCAACTGCTACATCATTCTTGAGCGCGAGCGGGGCCGCGTCGCTGTGGGTGAAACCGTCACCGTCGAACCGTTCGGGGGATTGCTGCTGTGAGCGAGATCCTGAGCGACGTCGAGCTACTGCGCTACAACCGCCAGATCATCCTCAAATCCTTCGATTTCGAGGGGCAGGAGGCGCTCAAGCAAGCCAGGGTGCTGGTGATCGGCGCCGGCGGTCTTGGCTGCGCCGCTAGCCAGTATCTGGCAGTGGCCGGAGTCGGCCAGCTTACTCTGGTCGATTTTGACAAAGTGGAGCTCTCCAACCTGCAGCGGCAGGTGCTGCACACCGATGAGCGCATCGGCCACTACAAGGTGGACTCAGCAGCGCAGTCCCTGCGGGCCCTCAACCCCTGGCTTGAGGTAGAGACCAACACGGCCGTGGCCGATGAGGCGCAGCTCGATACCCTGCTGCCCCGACACCAGCTGGTCTTGGATTGCACCGACAATCTGGCCATTCGCAACCTGCTCAACCAAAAGGCGCGCCAGCACAGGGTTCCGTTGGTCAGCGGCGCCGCCATCCGGCTGGAGGGTCAGCTCTGCAGCTTCACCTGGCGGGAAGATGAACCCTGCTACGCCTGCCTCAGCGCCCTGTTTGGCGAGCAGGCTCTCACCTGTGTCGAAGCCGGGGTACTCGCCCCCGTGGTGGGTCTGGTGGGCAGCCTGCAAGCACTCGAAGCCATCAAGATCCTCGCCAGCATGGGCAAGAACTACAGCGGCCGCCTGCTGATGATCGACGGCCTTGGCGGCACCTTCCGCGAGATGAAGCTGCCCAAGCGCCCCGACTGCCCGGTCTGCTCACACGCTTAAAGCCGATGGGACAGCATGATCAAAAAAACCGAATCCTGTGGTTCGGCTTTTTGTTATCTGCACCCTTTGTCATCTGCACCTAACAGCCGTCTCTTCAATGGGTCGTGAGGATCCGTTGCAATAGGTGGTTAAAGCCCGAGGGATCTTCCGCTGGCCAGGCGTGGTGACCCTCGGGGGTGTGGATGGTGGCGTTGGGCAGGGAGGCGAACTGCTCCACCCGCTTGGCGAGCGGCAGATAGTCGTGACTGGTGGAGATGATGGCCACCGGCTGCCAGATGTTGCCGAGCCGGGCGCGTACCGACCAGCCGGGCAGCGCCTCCAGCAGCGCCTTGTAGGTTTTCTTTTTATTGCGCACGAAACGCAGCCGGAAGGTGTGACGTACCTGAGCCAGCTCCGGGCCGGGAAAGAGCTCGCGGCCGAGCCACCAGGCGAGCGGACGCATGCCAAACCAGCGCAGCCACTTGAGGCGCTGGGCAAGCCGCTCCTGCTCTTTGGGAGTCTCCAGCAGAAATTCGCTAAAGCCGTTGACCAGCACCAGCCCCTGCACCTTGTGCGGCAGTTGCAGCGCCAGCTCCAGCGCCACCATGGCCCCGAGCGACAACCCCACCACCCAGGCGGGGCCGGATTGCTCATCAAGCCAGCGCACTACATCTGCCGCCAGAGTGGCCACGTCGAACGGCCCCTCCTGCATGCTCTGGCCGTGGCCACGCAGGTCGAGCGCCACCACCCGGTAGTGCTCGGAAAAATGCTCTATTTGTGCCTGCCAGTCGAGGCTGGAGGAACCCAGCCCGTGCAGCAGCAACAACAAGGGGCCCTCCCCCGCACTGCGCAGGGCAAGACCGTTGGATTTCATCACCTGATTGCGGCGCATCAGTTCATTGCCTCTCGACTCATCCGCTGAACCATCCTGTTGTTCGTTTTTTATGCTTCAACCAGATATATCCCGCTCAGCCCTCGCTGACCAGACTCACCGCCTTGATGTAGGCGTAGATCTGCTGGTTCGGGGCAAGCGCCAGCCGTCTGGCGGAGCGGCTGGTGATCCGGGCCAGCAGTATCTGCTGACCCAGCGCCAACTGCAACAGGGTCTGGCCGGGGCGTACCTCGCGCTCGGCCAGCAAGCGGGTGGTGAGGCAGTTGGAGAGGCTGGAGTGCTCGATGGGGGCGGTGGCGATCACCACGTCCCGCCCGGCCACCTTGATCTGCAGGGGCCCCCCCTCGTCCGGCACATGAGTCATGGTGACCCGCAACTGCTGCTCACCAAGCAGCAGAGTTGCCATCTGCTCGTCGTTATCGTAGTGAGAGAGGGTCGCCGTCAGCATCACCCCGGCATCGTCGCGACTGGCAAGCGAAAGGTCGGTACGGGCAAAGATCTCGCTCGGTCGACCTTGCGCCTCCACCCGGCCATCCGCCAGCAGCACCAGCTGATCGCAGAGCAGGCTCACCTCCTCCATGGCGTGGCTGACGAAAATAATCGGAATGCCGCTCTCCTGCTGCAACCCCTTGAGCACGTGGGCCTGATGGATGCGGCTGCGTCTGTCCAGCGCGGAAAAAGGTTCATCCAGCAACAGCAGATCCGGTTCGGCCAAGAGGGCCCTGGCCAGCGCCACCCGCTGACGCTGGCCGCCGGAGAGGCCGTGGGCTGGCTGGGCCAGCAGTTCGGCAAAACCGAGCCGCGCCGCCAGCGCCTCGGGCTGCCAACGCCCTCGCCCCTTGCGGGCAGCCAGCTGCAGGTTGCCAAGCACACTCAGATGGGGGAAGAGGCGCGAATCCTGAAACACCAGACCGATGCGGCGCGCCTCGGGCAGCAGATCGCTCAGCGCCCGGCCCTGCCAGTTCAAGGTGTCGCCCGGTGCGCGATCCAGCCCGGCGATAATGCGCAGCAAGCTGCTCTTGCCGCAGCCGGAGGGGCCGAACAGACCGAGGATGCCCCCAAGCTCCAGCGCCAGCTCACAATCGAGAGTAAAGGTGCCGAACTTGCGCTGCACCTTGAGTTGCAGCGGATGTGCCGTGAGGATTTCACTCATCCGAACAGCCTCCGTTGCCGACGTTGCAGCACCCCGTACACCAGCACCAGCATCACCAGCGAGAAGCCCATCAGGCCGCCTGCCAGAATATGGGCATTCTGGTAATCCATTGCCTCCACATGATCAAACAGGGCGATGGAGAGTACCTGGGTTTCGCCGGGGATATTGCCGCCAATCATCAACACCACCCCGAACTCCCCCAGGGTGTGGGCAAAGCCGAGCGCCGCCGCCATCACGAAGCTGGGCAGCGTCATCGGCAAGATGATGTGAAAGAAGCGCTCAACCGGGCCCAAGCCCAGGGTGGCGGCGGCCTCCAGCTCCTTGTTGCCCATGTTGACAAAGGCGGAGGTGAGCGGCTGCACCACGAAGGGAAGCGAGTAGAGGATGGAGGCGAGCAGCAGGCCGGTAAAACTGAACGCGAGCGGCGCCCCGAAAGTATCGCGCCACCAGGCTCCCAGCCCATAGGAGGGGGAGAAGGCCAGCAACAGATAGAAACCGAGCACCGTTGGCGGCAGCACCAGCGGCAGGGCCACCAGGGCTTCTACAACGGGTCTGAGCCGATGCTGGCTGCGCGACAACCACCAGGCCAGCGGCGGCGAGAGCAGCAACAGGATGACGGTGGTGCTGGCTGCCAGCTTCAGGGTGAGCCAGACCGCCAGCAGATCCCCTTCACTCATCGCCTTCCTCCCGGGTAGATGCCGACAACCATGGAGAGTGTGTCTTCATCGCACTGGCGGGCCGACCCGAAGGCCAGCCCACCGTTAGCAGGCCTGCCATGCCATCACTGCGGCAGTGCATAGCCCGCGGCCTTGATCTGTGCCTGACCCGGCCCCTTGAGCCAGACGACCAGCGCCTCGACCGCGGCCCCTTTCTTCAATACCAGCCCCTGCTGTTCGATGGGGGGGTAGAAATCAGCCGGCACGGCCCAGGCCTCGCCGGTCTTGCCCGCTTCCACCAGGTTGGCCCAGGCGACAAAGCCCAGCTCGGCGTTGCCGGTGTCGACGAACTGCCAGGTCTGGCCGATGTTGGTGCCGGTCAGCAGGCGGTACTGCTTGGGATCGATCTTGAGATGGTCGAGGGCCGCCATGGCAGCGGTGCCGTAGGGAGCGGTTTTCGGGTTGGCGATAGCAAGGTTGCCTTTCCAATTGCGCAGAGTTGCCTCGTCAGGCGCAGGCCCTCCCTTCTTCCATAGCCCCAGCTGGCCGATGGCATAGGTGAAGCGCTCGCTCCCCTTGCCCTCCTGCTCCAGCTTCTGCGGGGTTTTCACATCGGCGGAGAGGAAGAGATCGAACGGAGCACCGTGGCTGATCTGGGTATAGAGCACCCCGGTCGCGGCGGAGGAGATGGCCAGGGTGTGCCCGGTCTTGGCGGTGAACTCCTTGCCGATACGCTCTATGGTGCCCTTGAAGTTGGCGGCCACGGCTACCTTGACCTCGTCGGCCTGCACGGCACCGACGTGCAACGCACTGGCGCAGACCCCGGCAATGACAACGGATAACAGCGGTTTCATTCCTTTACCTCCTGACTGGGGCAGCTTTTGTTACTCCCCAAAACAGGGCCACGGCTCCCGATGAACCTGCGCCCCTCAAACAGGTCAAGCTTGCCAGCGGGCGGCGGCAGAGTTGTCGCTCTCCTTGGCCTCGACCCAGCGTTGTACCCCTTCGGCGGTCAGCTCTTTTTTCCAGAACGGCGCCCGGGTTTTCAAGAAATCCATGATGAAGTGGCAGGCCTCGAAGGCCGCTTCGCGGTGAGCACTGCTCACCACTACCAGCACGATCTGATCGCCGAGCAGCAGCTCGCCAATGCGGTGAATCAAGGTGCACTCCTGCAGTGGCCAGCGCTCGCGCGCCTCCTGCACGATGGCGGCCAGCGCCTTCTCGGTCATGCCAGGGTAGTGCTCAAGGGCCAGCCCCTTGACGTGCTCCCCCTGATTGAAGTCGCGAACCTTGCCGACAAAGCTGACCACGGCGCCGGTGTCCTGCCGGTTGGCAAGGCGGGCATATTCGTCGGCCAGCGAGAAATCCTCCCGCTGTACCAGAATGCGATCCGTCATGGTTGCGTTGCTCATCCTTAACCTCCGGTCGTTACTGGAGGGGCAGGGAAGAAGGCCACCTCATCGCCACCACACAGCTCAGTGGTGCGATCCACGGTCATTATTTCACTCATCATCAACCTCCGGTAACCGGTGGGAAGAAGGCGACCTCATCGCCATCGTGGATAGGCGTGTCCAGCGGCACCAGGGTCTGGTTGACCGCCACCAGCAGTTTGCCAGCCTCGAGAGCCAACGCCCACTTGTCGCCGCGCTCAGACAGGGCTGCACGCAGCTGCTCGGCAGTGGCGTAGTCGCAAGGCAGGCTCAGCTCGTCGCAGGCCACCAGCTCTCTTACTTGCGCAAAAAAGAGTACCTTGATCATGCTTGCTCCCCGCTATTCGAACCCAACTGAAAATGGCCGGACTTGCCGCCTTTTTTCTCTACCAGACGTACCTGTTCGATCACCATGTCCTTTTGCACCGCCTTGCACATGTCGTAGATGGTCAACGCTGCTACCGACGCGGCCGTCAGCGCCTCCATCTCCACCCCGGTCTTGCCGGAGAGCTTGCAGAGGGTGCGGATATGCACCCGGTTCTGCTCGGCCAGCGGCACTATCTCCACCTCGACCCGGGTCAATGCCAGCGGGTGACAGAGGGGAATGAGATCCGCGGTCTTCTTGGCCGCCATGATGCCGGCGATACGGGCGGTGGCGAACACGTCGCCCTTGTGGTGCTGGCCGCTCAGGATCAGGGCCAGCGTTTCCGGCGCCATGGCGATAAACGCCTCGGCACGAGCCTCACGCTCGGTCACCTGCTTGTCGGTCACATCCACCATATGGGCTTCGCCGCTCTGGTTAAGATGAGTCAGGTTGGAATGGTTCTGGTTCATCACTTGCCCTCAAAGATGGGAGACAAAGTTGCACGGCTTGGTGCGGGCATCGAGCTGATCGCGGATAAGCTTCTCCCACCCCAGCTGACAGGCGCCGGTAGAGCCCGGCAGGCAGCAGATCAGGGTGCGATTGGCCAGGCCCGCCAGCGCGCGGCTCTGCATGGCGGAGCCCTTGATTTCGGCAAAGGAGAGCTGGCGGAACAGTTCGCCAAAGCCCTGAACGGTGCGCTCGAACAGCACGCCGACCGCCTCGGGCACCCGGTTCTGCTCGTTGAAGCCGGTACCGCCGTTGACCAGCACCACCTGCACCCCCTCATCGGCGATCCAGTCGCTTACCTGAGCGCGGATACGAAACAGGTTGTCGGGGCAGAGCGCGCGATCGGCCAGCTGATGGCCCGTTTCAGTCAGGGCGGAGACCAGATAGTCCCCCGAGCTGTCATCGGCGGCAGTGCGGCTGTCGGAAACCGTCAGCACGGCGATCTTGAGGGGAATGAATGCGTTGTTTTTCTGTCCCATCGGGCAGCTCCTTGTGGCTATGGGCCGTCAACGAGGCAGGAAGAGAAGAGAGTATGAGAGGCCATCCGCCACTACCAGAACCGGTGTGGACAGAGTGGACTACTTGCTCAAGCGTTTGACGGCGGGCTGATTCTATCAAAGGTTTCACGAGATATGGGATTTAAAAGACTCACAAATCTGATGCTTGTCCCAGATATGCCGACTTGTTGCGGCACGCCCCAAAACACAGGCCGGGTTGCCCCGGCCTGCACTGCATGGTTAGAACCCCTTCACCCCGGTCATGTCGGGTAGCTGGTGCGCAATCCCCTTGTGACAGTCGATACAGGTGGCCTGCCCCTCCTTGCCGAGGTTGGCCGAGTGCATCTTGGCGGCTCGCTGCCCCTGCAGGGAGAAGTCCATGTACTCGAAGTTGTGGCAGTTGCGGCACTCGCGCGAATCGGTCTCTTTCATCCGCTGCCACTCCCGCTCCGCCATCTCGCGGCGGTGACTCTCGAACTTCTCGCGGGTGTCCACCTTGCCGGTGATCATGCCCCACAGCTCCTTGGAAGCCTGCACCTTGCGGATGATCTTGTAGGTCCACTCGTGCGGTACGTGGCAATCAGGGCAGCTGGCACGCACCCCGGAGCGGTTGGAGTAGTGGATGGTGTCGCGATACTCCTCGAACACGTTATCCTTCATCTCGTGACAGCTGGTACAGAAGGCTTCGGTGTTGGAAGCCTCCATGGCGGTGTTGAAACCGCCCCAGAAGATAACGCCGCCAAAAAAGCCCATCAGCAACAGCACCCAGAGGGCCGCCTTGGAGGGGGACTTGAAGGTGATCCACAGACGCTGGATAAAGCTGGGTAATTTCATCTATGGATTCCTCAGTTCAGCGCTTCAACCGGTTTGAACGTATTCCCCACCAGCGGCTTGGCATCCGCTTGCGGCACGTGGCACTGCAGGCAGAAGTAGCGACGCGGCGACACTTCGCCCAGGGTCATGCCATCGCGGGTTTCGAAGTGGGTGGGGCTTATTTTGGGGGCCTTCATGGCACTGGCATTCTTGAAGCTGTGACAGGCCAGGCACTTGTTGACCTTGGTATCCACCTCGTAGTTGCGGATATCGTGGGGGATCAGCGGCGGCTGATGCATGTACTGGCGATCATAGGGCTCGCCATCCTTGCGGAAATTCTTCATGGGGGCGGCATTGGCATCGGTCACCAGATCGGTGGCGCCCCGCTCGGACTTGAGCCCGCCGGTGCTGTTGGTGATCTCGGGGACGGCCGCCATCAGGGAACCCGCCATCAGACAGGCCAGCATTGCTCCAATCAGCTTTTTCATTATGTGTTCTCCGACGTTTTTTCTGCCTTGATGGCAAAACCTACAGTGATTTCAAAAACTTGTTCCGCGCAAACATCGATGCAGCGGCCACAGTTGGTACACTCCTGAGCCGCAATCAAGGGCCCGTGACCGCGCTTGGCACCGTGAACGGGGCCGCGCAGGATGGGACGCTCCGGGCAGACCGCATAACAATCCATGCAGTTGTTGCACCGCTCGCGCCCCTTGGCAGAAATCTTGATGAATCCGACCCGGTTGAGCAGGGCATAGAAGGCCCCCACCGGACAGAGATGACCACACCAGCCCCGCTCAACCACGAAGAGATCGAACAGGAACAGCACCGCCAGCAAAGCCCAGCCCGCCCCCATGCCAAACAGCAGACCACGCATGGCGAGCGACACCGGGTTAACCAGTTCCCACACCAGCACGCCTGTCACCACCGGCGCCACCAGCACCATGGCGAGCAGCCAATACCGGGTAGCACGGCTAAACTGACCGTTGCCCTTGAGGCCAAGTCGCCCCCTGAGCCAGGCCGCAGCATCCGTGATGAGGTTGACCGGACAGACCCAGGAGCAGAAGACCCGCCCCCCGACCAGCCAGTAACCGACCAGCACAATGGCAGCACCCAGCCAGAGTGAGGTGATGGGCCAGTGGCCCGCCGCTACTGACTGCAGCAGAGTCAGCGGATCGGTCAGCGGCACCGTCTCCAGCAACAGCGAGCTGGAGAGGTTGCCCTTGAGGATCCAGACACCCGCCAGCGGCCCCAGCAAAAACAGCGCGAGCACGCTGAATTGACTCAGCCGACGCAGCAGCAGGAAGCGGTGGGAACGCCACCACCCCAGCTTGATGCGCGCCTCTTCCCCCGGATAACGACTCATAACCCCTCCGGTTTGCGGGTGGGCAGGGTGAGCCTGTCGCCAATGAGCGACTTGCCCGCCTTCGCCTTCTCTTCCCAGCCAAGTCGGTAGTGATGACCCAGCTCCCCCTTGGCGAGCTGACGGGGTACCACCTTGATGGCCGCCTCCTCCAGCACGCAGGCATGTTCGCACTTGCCACAGCCGGTACAGATATCGCTGTGCACCGTGGGCAGGAACATGGCGTGCTTGCCGGTACGCTGGTTGTGCTGCAGATCCAGGGTGATCGCCTTGTCGATCAGCGGGCAGACCCGATAACAGACATCGCAACGCAAACCCAGATAGTTGAGGCAGGTCTCGTGATCGATGAGTACTGCTACCCCCATCCGCGCCTGATCGATATCGGTCATCTGCTGATCCAGCGCCCCACTCGGGCAGGCCACCACACAAGGGATGTCATCACACATCTCGCACGGGACGGCGCGCGCCTTGAAGTAGGGAGTCCCCGTGGTCACCGGCTCAAACAGCCGGGCCAACTTGAGCGTGTCGTAGGGGCACGCCTCGACGCAGAGTCCGCAGCGCACGCAGGCGCCGAGGAACTCAGCTTCGTCGAGGGCGGCAGGGGGACGCAGCGCCTGAGCCGGCACTGCATGCACCTGCTGGCGGGCCATGCCGCCGAGCCCCACGCCAAGCAGGCTCACACCGCAAGCCCCTTTGGCCATGTCGGCCAGAAACTGGCGACGACTACGACTCATCTCGACTCCCCGCCTCAGGCCTTCATCACCTTGACGGCACACTTCTTGTAATCCGTCTCTTTGGAGAGCGGATCGGTGGCGTCCAGGGTCAGCTTGTTGACCAGCTGGCTCGCATCAAAGAAGGGCATGAAGACCAGTCCCTTGGGCGGACGGTTACGACCACGGGTCTCGACCCGGGTTTTCACCTCACCACGGCGGGAGGAGACAATCACCTCTTCGCCACGGCGCACGCCACGGGCTTTGGCATCGTCCGGGTGCATGAAGAGCACCGCATCCGGGAAGGCACGATAGAGCTCGGGCACCCGACGGGTCATGGTACCGGTGTGCCAGTGTTCCAGCACGCGACCGGTGGAGAGCCACAGGTCGTACTCTTTGTCCGGCGACTCGGCGGCAGGCTCGAACGGCAGGGCGAAGATGACCGCCTTGCCATCGGGTTTGCCATAAAAACGCACCCCCTCGCCCGCTTTCACATAGGGGTCAAACCCTTCGCGATAGCGCCACAGAGTCTCTTTGCCATCCACTACCGGCCAGCGCAGACCGCGCGCTTCGTGGTACTGATCGAACGGAGCCAGATCGTGACCGTGACCACGGCCGAAGGTGGCGTACTCTTCGAACAGACCTTTCTGGACGTAAAAACCGAAGTGCTCGGCTTCGTCGTTCAGCAGCCCTTTGCTCTGCTCTTTCGGGAACTGGTTGACCTGACCGTTGGCATAGAGCACGTCGAACAGGGTTTTGCCCTTCACTTCCGGCATCTTGGCAATCAGCTCAGCCGGCCACACCTCTTCCACCTTGAAGCGCTTGGAGAACTCCATCAGCTGCCACAGGTCGGACTTGGCCCCTTCCGGCGCTTTCACCTGCTGGTGCCAGAACTGGGTCCGGCGCTCGGCGTTGCCGTAGGCCCCCTCTTTCTCCACCCACATGGCGGTGGGCAGGATGAGGTCAGCGGCCTGGGCGGTAACAGTCGGGTACGGGTCAGAGACCACGATGAAGTTGCGCGGGTCGCGATAGCCAGGCAAGCGATCGGTATTCATGTTGGGACCGGCCTGCATGTTGTTGTTGCACATCACCCAGTAGGCGTTGAGCTTGCCATCCTTGAGCATGCGATCCTGCAGCACGGCGTGGTAACCCACCTGCTCCGGAATGGTGCCTTCCGGCAGTTTCCAGATCTTCTCGGCGATGGCGCGATGCTTGGGATCGGTCACCACCATGTCGGCCGGCAGACGGTGGGCAAAGGTGCCCACTTCCCGCGCGGTACCGCACGCAGAAGGCTGACCGGTCAGGGAGAAGGGGCCAGAGCCCGGCTCGGAGATCTTGCCGGTGAGCAGGTGGATGTTGTAGCAGAGGTTGTTGGCCCAGACACCGCGAGTATGCTGGTTGAAACCCATGGTCCAGTAAGAGACCACTTTCTTGCTCGGATCGGCATAGAGCTTGGCCAGCTTTTCCAGCTTCTCTTTGGAGACGCCGGAGAGCTTGGAGACCGACTCAACATCGTAGTCGGCCACGAACTTGGCAAACTCCTCGAAGGTCATCGGAGTGGCATCGCCGCTGTCCGGGTTCTTCGCTTTCTGCTGCAGCGGGTTGGTCGGACGCAGACCGTAACCGATGTCGGTGACACCTTTCTTGAACACGGTGTGCTTGTTGACGAAGTCCCAGTTCACCTTGTCGTTCTGGATGATGTAGTTGGCGACATAGTTGAGGATCGCCAGATCGGTCTGGGGGGTAAATACAATGCCGTTGTCCGCCAGTTCGAAGCTGCGGTGCTCAAAAGTGGAGAGCACGTGCACCTGTACATCCGGGTTGGAGAGACGACGATCGGACATCCGCGACCAGAGGATGGGGTGCATCTCGGCCATGTTGGAGCCCCACAGCACGAAGGCATCGGCCTGCTCGATATCGTCATAGCAGCCCATCGGCTCATCCATACCGAAGGTACGCATAAAGCCGACGACCGCGGATGCCATGCAGTGGCGGGCGTTGGGGTCGATGTTGTTGGTACGGAAACCGGCCTTCATCAGCTTGGCGGCGGCGTAACCTTCCCAGACGGTCCACTGGCCGGAACCGAACATGCCAACGGCAGTCGGCCCCTTCTCTTTGAGGGTGGCCTTGAACTTCTCGGCCATGATGTCGAAGGCCTGATCCCAGCTGATGGGAGCGAAGTCGCCATCCTTGTCGAACTTGCCGTTCTTCATCCGCAACATGGGCTGAGTAAGGCGATCCTGACCGTACATGATTTTGGAGAGGAAGTAGCCCTTGATGCAGTTGAGGCCACGGTTGACCGGCGCATCGGGGTCGCCCTGAGTCGCCACGACACGGCCATCCTGGGAACCGACCAGCACAGAGCAGCCGGTACCGCAGAAGCGGCAAGGCGCTTTATCCCAGTGGATGGCAGTCTTGTCGGTACTGGTGATGAGATTGGCCGCCAGGGTGGGGGCACTGACACCGGCCACGGCAGCGGCAGCCGCCACCGCGTTGGCCTTCATAAAGTCGCGTCGACTCAGCTTCATGACATATCCTCGCATTGCTTGTCGCGTAAGTTATCGAGTGTATTTAACTGGCGCTCGCTCAAGGCTACGAACCGCATACCAGTGCCTCGTTTTTATCGCATCAACTAGAAACCACTCAGTCAGATCATGGAGACCCGACTTCACGGCACCTTATTCATTGCTGGGCATCGAGTTCATCGAACTGATGGTAAATCAGGGCGGCAGATAACACGCCCGGCATCGCCTGTATCGCATCGATGGCCGCCATGATCGGCCGCTGGCTTGCCCCCTCCAGGGTCACCACCAGCTTGCCTTCGTCGGTGACGGCGTGGATCTCGGCACCGTCGAGGGCCGCGATCTCTTCTGCGAGCTGGTGACGCAAGATGGGCTGGGTCAGCACCACCAGACTCGAAACATGAAACTCCTGACTCATTGTGACTCCCGGGTCATTCAATGCCTGATTCATTCTGACTCTTTTGTGCACTGGCTGCCGAGCCATCCACCTTGATGCTGCCAACCGGGCAGTCCTGCACACAGGCACCACAGCCGTTGCAGCTATCCAGCTCAATGACCGGGGTGGGTACCCGCCCCAGTGTCGGAATAAAGCGAATGGCCCGCGGTTCACAGCTGTCCTGACAGCGCTGGCAATAAACCTGACCATTGGCCAGGCAGTTGGCGGCAATGGACGCCTTGTATTGCCAGGGCGTCTCCGATGCTGGCCGAAACAGCGGCTCCTTGCAGGCGGTAACGCAGTCACCGCAAAAGGTGCACTCGCCGCGCTGAAAGTCGACGGTGGGGAAACCTCCCTCTCCGTTGATCAGGATCTGCTCCGGGCAGGCGGCCAGACAATCACCGCAGCGGGTACATCCGGTCGAAAATTGCGGCCACGCCACCGACCAGGGCAGTTGCACCGGAGGCTCAGCAACCCGCAAGCGGCCCCGAAACAGGCCACGGCGGGCAAGATCGATCTCTTCCGGCATATTGACTCCCGTTTCAGTGATGAAGGGTGCGGCACGAGTCCTTGATTGGCATTTTCGATACCAATTATAAGAGTGGGTGTATATTGCGGCCCTGACAAGTTAAGGGATATACCACCAGGGAGATAAACAGGGGGGATTTTTGCGCCAGATCAAAGCCTTGGCGCAGAACAAAAAGGGAGGTATCGATGAAAATACCTCCATATGAGGATTGCTATTTAATCAATGGCTATTTTTGTGGTCAGCCACCGATTGAAGCAAGGTGAGGGGTTGCTCCGGCATTGCCTTCGTGCAAACGGTGGGTGGCACTCTTGCCGCTCAGGGCAGAACGAATCCGCTGTTGCAGCGCCTCCTGCTGCTCGTCTGCAGTTAGCAGATCCCGCAGCTCGACCCCATTGTCGCCAAACAGACAGAGGTGCAGCTTTCCTGCCGAGGAGACTCGCAGCCGGTTGCAACCGGCACAGAAATCCTTGCTGTAGGGCATGATGAGACCCACCCCACCCAGCGATTCCGGATGCATGAATACCTGCGCCGGGCCATCATCCTTGCCGCGCAGCTGCTGCAGCCAACCACTCTCCAGCAGGCGCTGCTTTATCCCCTCACCGCTGACATGGTGATCGCGAAACAGGGTATCCATCTCGCCGGTCTGCATCAGTTCGATAAAGCGCAGCTCGATGGGCTTGTGCTTGATCCAGCCTAGGAAAGCCTCCAGCTGATAGTCGTTCAGCCCTTTGAGGAGCACCGCATTGATCTTGACCGATTTGAAACCGGCGGCCAGTGCCGCTTCGATCCCCTCCATCACCTCTGCCAGCTTGTTCTCACCGGTGATTTGGTGAAACTGGCGCGGGTCTAGGCTGTCGACACTCACATTCAGCGCATTGAGTCCGGCGTCAAACCACTCGCGGGCCCGCTCTTTCAAGCGATAACCGTTGGTGGTCATGGCGACTTTCTCGATGCCAGGCGTGGTCGCGATCACATTGACGATCTCGGTAAAGTCACGACGCAAGGAGGGCTCGCCACCGGTAATGCGCACCTTGCGGGTTCCCATGGCAGCAAAGCCATGCACTACGCGGCGGATCTCGTCGAGCGAGAGAAAGGATTTTTGTCCTCCCTTGTGACCTTCCGGAGGGCGATAGCCATCCGGCAGACAGTAGGTGCAGCGGAAGTTGCACACATCGGTCACCGAGAGACGCAAATAGTAAAAACGACGGGAAAAACCATCTTCAAGAGGCAACATAAACACCTTTCCAAATACGGGAGGCCAGGGCATTTCTTTCCTGACCCTTACAGCTCGAACATCGGCTGACGGCTGGTTCCCCCCTATCGCAAGGACTTAGGCAGAACCGCTCGGAGTTCATCTAGTTTTTCGATGCTAACACAAGTTGGAGTACACTCCCACGCATCTTGACGACGCCTTGTCACAATTCAGAGGTCAATATCAACATGAGCATGGGACACAGATTCAGAGTCCATTCGGTCAGCAGCGCCATCGGGCGCGCCATGGTATTGATCCTCTTCATGGCCAGCCTTATTGCGGTCGTTGCCATGGTCACCCTCTTCTACTCGGTACCCGATGCCAAGGCGATCAACCTCTCCGGTTCGCTGCGGATGCAGGCTTACCGGATGGCTTACGAAATCGAGCGGGGCGAGAGTGTACTGGGCCGCCTCTCCCAGTTTGAAGAGACGCTGCACGCCGCAGAGCTGCAGGAGACCCAGCGCTGGATCACCCCCGCCTCCCTGCGCCGCACCTATGGCGAAGTGCTCGATCAGTGGCAGGAGATGCGTCAGCACATCGAAAACAGCACCCCCAGACGGTACACCGACAACACCGAGAAGTTTGTGGCGGCCATCGACAATTTCGTCAATCAGATGCAGTACCACGTCGAGTTCAAGGTACGGATGCTGGCACTGGCTGAGGGGCTAGGTCTGCTCGCCATCATCCTCATCGCCTGGTTTACCGTGCGCTTTACCCGCAAGCAGGTGGTCGCCCCGCTCAATCAGCTGGTCTATTGTGCTCGCCAGATCCAGCGCCAAGATTTCGATCTGCAGCTGCCCAGCCACGGTGAGAATGAGCTGGGGGAACTGTCGCGCGCCTTTGTCACCATGGCCGACGAATTGGGCAAGCTCTATCGGGAGCTCGAGAACAAGGTGGAGGAGAAAACAGCCAAGCTGCAACAGGCCAACGACACCCTCTCCTTCCTCTACAGCACAGCCCAGAAGCTGCACGCAGCACCGCTCAGCACCCGCACCCTCATCAAGCTGCTGGACAGGGCGGCAGCCCACCAGCATATCGATTACATCCGACTGACCCGCTTCGAAAATAACGCCATGCCGGTCTACACCTCCGGGCGCACCGGCTGGCCCGGCGATCTCGATGCGGTAGCCAGTTTCTATCTGCAGATGGATGATCAGGAGTTTGGCCGGCTCGACATCATCAGTCAGCACCCCATTGACGAGCGGCTGATCAGAAACTTCACCATGTTGCTGGCCCAGGTGCTGCACAAGGATCAGACCCTGCTGCAACACCAGCGGCTGCTGTTGATGGAGGAGCGGGCCGTCATCGCCCGCGAGCTGCACGACTCGCTGGCGCAGGCTCTCTCTTACCTCAAGATCCAGTCCACCCTGCTCAAACGCTCCTACGCCAAGGGGCAACAGGATAAGGCACAGGAGGCGATGCAGCAGATCGACGAAGGGCTCAGCAACGCCTACACCCAGCTGCGCGAGCTGCTCGGCACCTTCCGCCTCACCATAGGGGACGCCAATCTGGGTGAAGCGATCCGGGTGATGCTCGATCAGCTGCAGCCCCAGACCAACGCCGAGATCCGGTTCCACTACGGTCTGGCCGACTCGGATCTTGAAGCGGGCCAGCACATCCATATTCTGCAGCTGATCCGTGAGGCAGTGCTCAACGCCATCAAACATGCCAATGCGCAAGTGATTGATGTTAGCTGTGAGACCCTCGCCAGTGGTAACATCGAGGTTCAGATTTCAGATGACGGTGTCGGTATTGGACTCGCCAGCTCGGCGATTAACCATTACGGCTTGAGTATCATGAACGAACGCGCCAACAAACTGCACGGCCTGTTGACCATCAACGAACAGCAGCCACAAGGCACCCGTGTGCATCTGACTTTTCCCACCAGTCTAGCGAGAGACGCCTGATGGACGAGATGAAATACAGTGTTCTGGTCGTAGATGACCATCCCCTGATGCGCAAAGGGATTGTGCAGTTACTGGCTCTGGAAGAGAACATGGAGGTGATCGGTGAAGCCTCCAACGGTACTGACGCCGTGGCATTGGCCAAGGAGTCCGAGCCGGACCTGATCCTGCTCGACCTCAATATGAAAGGGCTCTCCGGTCTCGATACCCTCAAGGCACTGCGGGCCGAAGAGGTCACCTCCCGGGTCGTCATCCTGACCGTCTCCGACGCCCGCCAGGATGTGGTAGCCCTGCTCAAGGCCGGTGCCGATGGCTACCTGCTCAAGGACACCGAACCGGATCTGCTGCTGGCCCAGCTGGCCGACGTGATGACCGGCAAGCAGATCCTGAGCGAGCCGCTGCGCCCCTACCTCGAGAATATCTACGAGCTGGATCACCTGCAGCAGAAGCTTGAGAGCTTAACGCGTCGCGAAATGCAAATCCTGCGTGAAATTGCAAAAGGCCTCTCCAATAAACAGGTCGCTTCCGTGCTCCATATCTCCGAGGGTACGGTCAAGGTTCACGTGAAGAGCCTGCTGAAGAAACTCGAGGCGCAGAGCCGAGTGGAAGCGGCTGTCATGTATCTTGAGCAGCGTAACTAAACGCCCTCAACCGCCCGAAAAGCCACCCTCCGGTGGCTTTTTTCATTCTCTGGCACAGTCGCTGCATTGACCTATTCAGCAACTACTCAATGGAGGATGGAACATGAAACTGCAACCTTTGGCCCTGTTCCCCTTGCCTTCCCACATACTCCCGGGCGGCAAGCTGCCTCTGCGTTTGTTCGAGCCCCGTCATCTGCAGATGCTCAAAGAGTCATTCATCAACGATCAGGGCTTTGGCATCGTGATGGAAGAGTCGACTACCTCGGGACAAGCAGGTCGCATCCTGCCGGTCGGTACCCGGGTCAAGGTGACCGACTTCTACACCCTGAACGATGGGATGCTGGGGATCACCGTACTGGGGCTGGAGCGCTTCTGCATCCACGAGATGGAGACCGACGAACTGGGACTGCGTCGCGCCAAAGTGGAAACGCTGCCCAACTGGCCCAGCACCCACTCCGATTTCCACGACAAATTACTGGTGAATCGCCTGCGCGAGGTGTTCGAGCAGTATCCGGAACTTGATGAACTCTACCCGGAGAAGCGCTTTGAAGATGCCGCCTGGCTCTGTCAGCGCTGGCTCGAAATCCTGCCGATGCCGATTTATGAAAAACAGATGCTGATAGCCAAACAGAACAGCGAAGCGGCTCGCAAATTCCTGCATCGCCTGATTTCACAATGACAAAAACAGCTTTGCAAAATGCAATTATTCCAACAATGAAAATCGAAATTTCGCATTTTGCAAATGAGTGGGAACACAACAAGCCATAACAAGAGAGAGCCGCTGCGCTAAACGGCCAAATTGAACATAAAAGAGTCATTTAAAAGTTGGCACAGATTTTTCATATAGATTTGTACAACCCGATTTATCCCGTGCTCTCTTCAGTATTTGCTGAAGATCTGGTCAACCCACAAAGTTGACCATTTTTTTTATCCGCGCGTCGGCAAACGCTGACCAAAGTGACGCTGCAGACAGTCACGCAGTCGTGACAAGGTGATCGGCTTGGCGAGAAAATCATCCATCCCCTGCGCCAGACAGCAGGCCTTGTCCTCTGCCATTGCATTGGCCGTCAACGCGACGATGGGCATGGTGTAACCCATCTCCCGCAGCCGTCTGGTCGCCTCCAGCCCGTCCATCTGCGGCATCCGCATATCCATCAGGATCAGATCCGGCTGCTGTTGCTCCACTTGCGCCAGCGCATCCAGCCCATTGACGGCCAACCGGACATGGCTCACCAGTTTTTGCAGCATCAGTGACACCACCAGCTGATTGACCGGGCTATCCTCCACCACCAGCACATCGAGCGGCAGCAGGGCGGGAGCACTCTCTTCCCGCGCTGGCTGGCAGTGACAGGGCAGCGCCATGTTGCTGAGCTCAAACCAGAAGCAACTCCCCTTGCCTGGCTCACTCTCCAGCCGGATCTCCCCACCCATCAGGGAAACCAGCCGCTTGCTGATGGCAAGGCCAAGGCCGGTCCCCGAGAAGCGACGGGTGGCCGAGTTATCAACCTGCGAGAAGGGTTCAAAAAGCTGGGCCTGATCCTCCGGGGCAATCCCGATCCCGGTATCACTCACCGAAACCCGCAATTTATCCTCATGCCAACTCAGCCGCAGGGTCACCCTCCCCTCATCGGTAAATTTGAGGGCGTTGTCGAGCAAATTGCCAATCACCTGGGAGAGCCGCATCGGATCTCCCTGTAACTCCCCGGGCACCACATCGTCTACTTCACAGCACAACTCGATCCCCTTGGCATCGGCCCTTGCCTGCAGCGGCTCGATAAGCGACTGGCAGAGGCGTTCTGTCTGCATCGTCTCACAGTGAAATACCAAGGTCTGGGATTCGATTTTCGAGAAGTCGAGCACATCGTCGATGATGGTTTGCAGCAATCTGGCCGAGTGGGTCGCGTGACGCAGCAGGCTCTGCTGATCCGGTGCCAGCTCGGCATGTTGCAACAGATCGAGCATGCCCAGCACCGCATTCATCGGGGAGCGGATCTCGTGGGTCATCATGGCCAGAAACTGGGATTTGGCGCGGTTGGCCGCCTCGGCTTCGTCCCGCGCCCGAGCCAGCTCCTCCTCACGCCGGATCTGGCTACTGATGTCCCGGGCGGTGCCGCGATAGCCGATAAAGTTGCGATCTTCATCGAAGCTGGGCTCGGCGCTCACCTCCATCCAGCAAGGCCCCCCCTGCAGAGCGACCTGCATTCGCACTGCGCGAACCGGCTGACGCTGTTCCAGCAATTCGAGGTAGACGTTGGCTTCCCGGCTGCCCTTGTTGCAAACATAGTCATAGAGGGTCGGCCGGGTAGAGAGCGGCATCTGTTCATCGAGATAGCCGGGCTCGGAGGCGTAGCTGAGTCTGTGCTCGGCATCCGTCTCCCAAAACCAGTCCGACGCCATGGCGGCGAAACTGCGAAAACGGCGCTTGCTGGCCTGCAGAGCCTCGGTCTTGACTGCAACTTGCTCCTGCAAGCGTGCCCGATAGGTGATGTTGACCAGTGCCTGCGAGATGAGCGGGCGGCAACGCTGCATCGCCGCCTTGCTGGTGAGATCGAACGTGCCGGCACGGGAGTGGCGGCAGATGATGGTGGCGCTAAATCCTGGGGCCTGGAGCCCGGTAAGCATCAGGCTCGCCCATCCCGGAACTGCAGCGAGATCCGCCAGCTCCGGCAACTGGGAAGGGTCGTAGATCACCAGCGTCTCTCCCGCAATCGCCCGGCCAAATGCCGGCGTCATGGCCCAGTTACGTCCCTGCTCCACAGGATCGGTAGTGAGGTGAGTAATCCCCGTTTTTCCCTCCCAAGCCACCACATCCGCATGCTCAAACCCGATAAAAGGCTTGAGCACCTGAATGAGGCTCTCCAGCACCTGCTCCGGCGTCTGGGCATCGGCCAGCGTCGCTACCCCGCTCAACAGGGTCTGGGATTCATGCCGGTATTTGGCCTCGCGCTCACGACAACGCATCAGATCGACCAGAGTGGTCTGCAGTTTGTCGCCCAGGGCTTCCAGTTCGCTGTTGCCAATCATCTTGTTGCCTGTTCTCTAACGGGTCAGGAAGATCACGCTCGATACCATCAGGTTGCCGTGAGCCAGCTCACCATGGGGCAGCCGCCCCTGCTCGCCGAACGTAAAGGGAGTGATAAAGGGGATCTTGCCGAGACGAGCACGGCTCTGTTCGACAAACTCGCACAACATATCACCAAGCGCCAAACGACAACCAGCACAAAAGATGATAAGCGCGCCGATAGGCTGTAATTCAACATCGACACCATAGCCCGGCTCGATCCGGATTGCATTGAGGCTACGTTGCAGCAATCCCTCCTGACTGCTGTACATCAGGAGCAACCGTTCGCCCTGCACCACGTCGGTAAAGAGGCGCAAGCCTCCCTGCTCGGTAACCGCCTCCGGATGAGAGAGCTTGTAATAGGGAATACCATCGAGGGAGCCCACCTGACGAGCCAGTGGATTGAGCGTGGTTTCGCGCAAGATGGGGCCCACAGGCCAGGGGGACTCGCGCCCGCACCAACGGGCATAGACCTCTGCGGCAGGCTGGTGATCAATAGTCAGCACCTCCCGCCCATGGCAGGCGGTGATCTCGCCGCTGCATTCGGCGGGGACGTAGCCGGAGTGAAACTGAAACGCGAGCTGGCAATCGGGATAGAGCACCGCCAGCACGATGCCATCGCGGGTCATCGACTCATCCCAACAGAGTTGCCAGTTGCCGCTAACGCTGTTGTCGGCCGCAGAGCCGCCGACCACGGGTACGGATGCGCCCAATTCTGCCTCAATGCCGGCCAGCAGACCTTCTTCCTGGCCGGGGCTGGCATGAAAGAGGATAAGCTGGGGCAGCTCGCCGGGTCGGCCACAGTCACTCATGGCGCGACGCAGCAACTGCCGCACATCAACCTGACTACCGCTGGCTCCTGCTATGCCGTAGGCACCCGCCTCATCGTAAAATGCCGCCGCAGCCAGACCATATCCCTGTCGGGCATGATGGCCCACCTCGGTCATCACCCCACCGCAGGAGCTGCACCCCAGAAAACGGGTGGTCGGGAATTGGCGTTTTAGCTCGGAACAGACTATCTCGCCCTCATGGGCCTCGGTAAAATAGATCAGCAACAGGGAGGGAGCCTGCATGGAATGGTGGCGCAGTCGCGCACAGATCTCTTGAGCCGCCAGCGCTGAACTTTCAGCGAGGGAGTGAACGGTCAGAAATTTCAACACCATCTCCTTGTCGTATTAACGGATGCCAACCGCAAGCAAAAATCATACCCTTATCAAACAATTACCTCGATTCACTTGCTAATATAGCGGTCAACTGAGACCAATGACAGGATGCCTTCATGTGGCAGAAAAACATCAATGACTTCGAGCGGGTCGTAGCCATCGGTGGTGGCCACGGTATGGGACGAGTGCTCTCATCCCTCTCGTTCTTGGGTCAACGCCTGACCGGCATAGTCACCACAACAGATGATGGTGGCTCCACCGGACGCCTGCGCAAGAGCCAGGATTGCATCGCCTGGGGCGATCTTCGCAACTGCCTCAATCAGCTGGTGACCGATCCCAGCATCGGCAGCATGCTGTTTGAATACCGCTTCGCCGGCCGGGGCGAACTGGCGGGACATAACCTCGGCAACCTGATGCTGCTGGCACTCGATAACCTCTGTGTCCGTCCTCTTGATGCTATCAAGCTGATCAGCGACATGCTCAAAATCGAGTCACAATTGTTACCCATGTCTGAATTTCCGACCGATCTTTGCGCCAACATGGAGTGTGGCACCCGGATCCTCGGAGAGGTCTCGATTGACCAGCTCGCCTCCCCACCGCTCTCTCTTGGCCTGATGCCCGAAGTGCAGGCCACCAGAGAGGCGGTACAGGCGCTGCAACAGGCGGATATGGTCATCCTCGGGCCGGGCAGTTTTCTCACCTCCATCATGCCCCCCCTGCTGCTGGCCGAGATCGCCCAGGCCATCAACGAGAGCAACGCCATGGTGGTCTTTATCTGCAATCTGGTAGCGGAGAAAGGGCCAGCTGGCCAGCTTGATCTGAAGAGCCAGTGTCGCTGGCTGGAATCAAGAATAGGTCAGGGACGGATTGACGCCATCCTCGCCCCCAGCGAGGCCGGAGGAGCAGGGGAGTGGCAAGGCAAACTGATCGAGGCGGAGTTGGGGGAGAGCGAACTGCCTCACCGCCACGATCGCTTGAAGCTGAAACTTGCGCTGGACAGAGTGATCCATCATCTGCTCAACGCACGCTGATTAATCTGCATGCGCCGAACCAAACAGCCTCACTGATAGGTTGCGAGGAAAGAGAGAACCTGGGGCAGGGAGTGCTCCAACTCTTGCAATTGACGCCCCGCTTCACCGGCATCGGCCTGCTTGCAGGCCATCTCCAGCGCCATCACCTGCTGGTAGCTGGGCATGGCGCCGTAGCTACCACAGGATGATTTCATGCTGTGGGCCACTCTGGCCAGTTGTGCCCAATCGCCCTGCTCATAAAGTGGCCTGAGCTGACCCAACTGCTCACCCACCTCTTCGATAAAGACAGAGATCACCACCGGCAACATCTCCTGACCAATGTCATCGGCCAACTGCTGTAATACCTTGCGATCTACCCACTCCATGTGTGCCTCCCCTGAAAGGTATTCAAACAGACCATACTATAGATAATTCCATCAACAAGATCGCCTGCACAGCCGTTATTCCTCTGATGATGAAGTGAGCTCCAAGGTGGAAAACGTGAGAGATCTCTCACTATCAATACAGTGCAAATGGCAAAAGATACAAAAAAGTTGCCACAAATTAACAGCTAAATAACAATTCGTTTTGTCAGAGTGATATTGCTCAGCAACACCTCTCATCCCTTTTTGCCTTTATGGCTGCTGCGAAGAACCAGGGGAGTTTTCTACCCTGGTATTTTTTTATGGTGTGACGCCGATTTGGTTAGTCGCCACCCGCTCCCCAAGCCGGAACAGATTGAATTCGCCGGGGGCCATCTTGATCCAGTTCTCATTGCCGGTCAGCGGCCGCGTCGTGACCAGCGTCACCACATCGTTGGGTGTGGTCTCGCTCTGGAAATCGATCACCACCTCTTCATCCAGCAAACTCGCCTCGCCAAAAGGCGCGCAGCGAGTCAGCCAGTGCAGGTTGTTGCTGCAGTAGGTCATCACATACTCCCCGTCCGAGAGCAGCATGTTGAATACCCCCAGCTTTCTGAGCTCATCACACAAGGTGGCCATGTAGCGAAACATGGCGGGAAAGTTGGCGGGACGCTTGGGGTACTTCTGCTCCAATCGGTCGAGCAGCCAGCAGAAGGCGTGTTCGCTGTCGGTGTCTCCCACCGGTCGATGTCGCCCGGTTGGCAACTTCTTGTAGCCGGTGAGCTGGCCATTGTGGGCAAAAGTCCAGTAACGGCCCCACAGCTCGCGGGTAAAGGGGTGGGTATTTTCCAGCGAGACGCAGCCACGGTTGGCCTGGCGGATATGGCTGACGACAGCGCAGCTCTTGATGGGCAGCGCCTGTACCAGTCTGGCGATGGGTGACTGGGCGCTGGGTTCGGGATCCTTGAAGGTGCGAAAGCCCTTCCCTTCGTAAAAGGTAATGCCCCAGCCATCCTTGTGGGGGCCGGTCTTGCCGCCACGCAGCATCAGGCCGGTAAAACTGAAACAGATATCGGTCGGCACATTGGCACTCATGCCGAGCAGTTCGCACATATCCGGATGCCCCCTTCCTTGACTACATAACAACTGGCTTCGCACTCGGGCTGGCCAGCAAAAACCGGATTTAGAGGTGCAGAGAGAAGCACATTACTGGTACTCCTCCCTGCTCCTTTATCGACGAGTTGCCGATTACTTGGCCATCTCTTTTTCGACCAGCTGGATCAGGATGTGGATCACCTTGATGTGCACTTCCTGAATGCGATCGGCATAGCCAAAGTGCGGCACGCGGATCTCGATGTCGGCCAGACCAGCCATCTTGCCGCCATCCTTGCCGGTCAGGGCGATCACTTTCATCCCCTTGGCGCGGGCAGCTTCGATGGCCTTGATGATATTGCCGGAGTTGCCGCTGGTGGAGATACCGAGCAGCACGTCGCCACGACGGCCGACCGCTTCCACATAACGGGAGAATACGTAGTCATAGCCAAAATCGTTGGAGACACAGGAGAGGTGGCTCGGATCGGATATGGCGATACCGGCGTAACCCGGGCGGTTCTCGCGATAGCGACCGGTCAGCTCTTCGGCAAAGTGCATGGCATCGCAGTGAGAGCCGCCATTGCCGCAGGAGAGCACCTTGCCCTCCTCCTTGAAGGAGTCGGCCAGCAACTTGGCAGCCGCTTCGATGTTTTTCAGGTTCTGCTCGTCAGCCAGGAAAGCCTGCAGCACGCTGGCAGCTTCAGTCAGTTCGTTGCGGATCAATTCTTGGTACATGATGTCTCTTCCACTGTTTTTAGTGTGCGTGTAAGTCACCGCTATTCTCGCATAAGCCAATCCCGGAGTCGCCCCCTCCCCCCTGCAACACAACCCTGTTGCCACGAGCGTTACGGGGATCACAGTCGCAAGGTAATGAAGATGTAAACAGCTTGATAACTTTGTGCGTATGAATTACAACAGGGGCCACATCCAACAGGTCTGACCTCTGGATCAGTGACGCCACGTTGGCAATCTTTCACGCAAGGAGCAAGCAATGACGACGACCCTCACTCTGCTCGGGGTGATCCTGGTTATCGGAGCCCTGGCCTACCGCCGGACATCCCTGTTCATCTCCACCCTGGTCACCGGCGCGGCGCTGGTGCTTGGTGCTATCTATGGTCATGTGCCCTTGCTGGTCTGGGCGCTGTTTGCGGTGATCGCCATCCCGCTCAACCTGGTGGAATTTCGCCGCACCCAGATAACCAAGCCGCTGTTCAAACTCTACAAATCGATCATGCCGGAGATGTCTCGCACCGAGAAAGAGGCGATTGAAGCGGGTACTACCTGGTGGGAAGCCGATCTGTTCGCAGGCAACCCGAACTGGAAAAAACTGCACGCCATTCCGGTCGCGACCCTCTCGGCTGAAGAGCAGGCCTTCCTCGACGGCCCGGTGGAAACCGTCTGCCGCATGGTCAGCGACTGGGAAGTGACCCACGAGCGTGCGGATCTCTCCCCCGAGGTGTGGCAATACCTGAAGGACAACAAGTTCTTCGCCATGATCATCAAGAAGAAATATGGCGGCCTCGAATTCTCGGCCTACGCCCAGTCCTGCGTCCTGCAAAAGCTGTGCGGCGCCAGCGCCGTGCTCGCCTCCACCGTCGGCGTGCCCAACTCGCTGGGCCCGGGCGAACTGCTGCAGCACTATGGCACTGACGAGCAGAAGGATTACTACCTGCCCCGTCTGGCGGTGGGCAAAGAGATCCCCTGCTTCGCCCTGACCAGCCCGGAAGCAGGTTCTGACGCAGGCTCCATCCCCGACTTCGGTATCGTCTGCAAAGGCGAGTGGGAAGGCAAAGAGGTTCTCGGCATGCGCCTCACCTGGAACAAACGCTACATCACCCTCGCCCCCATCGCCACCGTCCTGGGTCTCGCCTTCAAACTGCGTGACCCCGAGCACCTGCTGGGTGACGAGGAAGAGCTCGGCATCACCTGCGCGCTGATCCCTACTCACATCAAGGGGGTCGGCATCGGCCGTCGCCACTTCCCGCTCAACGTGCCGTTCCAGAACGGTCCGACCCAGGGCAAGGATGTGTTCGTCCCGCTCGACTTCATTATCGGCGGCCCGGCCATGGCCGGTCAGGGCTGGCGCATGCTGGTCGAGTGTCTGTCGGTAGGCCGCGGTATCACCCTGCCCTCTAACAGTACCGGTGGCGTCAAGATGCTGGCCCTGGCGAGCGGCGCCTACAGCCGCATCCGTCGCCAGTTCAAGCTGCCTATCGGCAAAATGGAAGGGATTGAAGAGCCGCTGGCCCGCATCGGCGGCAACGCCTACATCATGGGCGCCGCAGCCAACCTGACCGTGACCGGCATCGACCTTGGCGAGAAACCCTCGGTCATCTCCGCCATCGTCAAATACCACCTTACCGATCGCGCCCAGAAGTGCATCATCGATGCCATGGACATCCACGGCGGCAAGGCCATCTGCATGGGCCCCAACAACTATCTGGCTCGTGGCTATCAGGGTGCCCCCATCGCCGTGACGGTGGAAGGGGCCAACATCCTGACCCGCAGCATGATCATCTACGGTCAGGGCGCCATCCGCTGCCATCCGTACGTGTTGCCGGAGATGCTGGCGGCCAGCCACCCGGATCAGGAGCAAGCCCTCAAGGACTTCGACAAAGCGGTATTCAGCCACGTCGGTTTTGCCATCAGCAATATGGTACGCAGCTTCTGGCTGGGTGTTACCGGCGCCCGTTTTGCCGCAGCACCTTATGGCGACCAGACCAAAGGTTACTACCAGAAGCTCTCCCGCCTCTCTGCCAACCTGGCCTTCCTGTCAGACATGGCGATGGGCACCCTGGGTGGTGAGCTCAAGCGCAAGGAGCGAGTCTCCGCCCGCCTCGGCGATGTGCTGAGCCAGCTCTATCTGGCCTCCAGCGCCCTCAAGCGCTATCAGGACGAGGGACGCCAACAGGCCGACCTGCCGCTGCTGCACTGGGCACTGCAAGATGCCCTGTTCAAGGCCCAAGAGGCGATCGACGAGCTGCTGCGCAACTTCCCGAACCGCTGGATTGGCCTTGCCCTGCGCGCCGTGGTGCTGCCGCTGGGTCGCGACATGAAGCGTCCGAGCGACAAACTGGACAACCAGGTTGCCCGCCTGTTGCAAACCCCGAGCGAGACCCGCAGCCGCCTGGCCAAGGGTCAGTACCTGACCCGCGAAGAGGGTAACCCCTTCGGTCTGTTGGAGCAGGCCCTCGATGACGTGCTGGCTGCCGAACCGCTGTTTGACAAGGTGTGCAAGGCTGATGGCGTCAAGCGCCCCTTCCTGGCACTGGACAAGGTGGCCGACATCGGCCTCGCGGCTGGCGTGCTGAGCCAGAGCGAAGCGGAGCTGCTGCGCCGCGCCGAAGTAAGTCGCCTGCGCACCATCAACGTCGATGACTTTGACCCCATCGATCTGGTAGCCAACAAGAAGCTGTTTGAAGCCTCGGCTTACCATCGCGCCGCCTGATATCAAGGCAATCTGACAACGCCTCCCTTGTGGAGGCGTTTTTTATTTCATGACTGCAACAGCTTGCCCAGCTCCCCCGACCAGCGCCCTTCCCCGTGTCCTCGCCCGCAAAACAGTGCACAATAGCCGGCAAACCGAATCACAAAGGAAGCCAGGATGACCCTTGAGCACCTGATCCAGTGGCGCCGCGACCTGCACCGCCTGCCGGAAGCGGCCTGGAAAGAGTTTCGTACCACCAGCCTGATTGCCCACCATCTGAATGAACTCGGCTATCACATCGTGCTTGGCGACAAGCTGCTGGCCAGCAATCTGATGATGGGGCGCGATGTCGATGTGGCCGCCGAGAAAGCCCGCGCCCGCCGTCAGGGTGCCCATCCCGACTGGCTGGAGCGCATTGGCGACGTGACCGGGCTGATGGGAGAGCTGGATACCGGCCGCCCCGGCCCGACTCTGGCTTTTCGCTTCGACATCGATGCCGTGGAGGTGGAGGAGTCTGCCGCCGAGCAGCACCTGCCGCAGCAGGAGGGCTTTGCCTCCCACAACAAGGGGTGGATGCACGCCTGCGCCCACGATGGCCATACCGCCATCGGTCTGGGGCTGGCCAGCCGCCTGATGGCGATGAAAGAGGAGCTGTGCGGGCGCATCAAGCTCTTCTTCCAACCCGCTGAAGAGGGGTGCCGCGGTGGCAAGGCGCTGGCCGCTGGCGGAGCGCTTGATGACGTGGATGCCCTGCTCTCGCTCCATATCGGCATTCATGCCGGCAGCGGCGAGCTGGTGATCAACCCCACCGAGTTCCTCTGCTCAACCAAGTTCGACGTCCACTTCATGGGCACCGCCGCCCATGCCGGGCTCGAGCCCAATGCCGGCAGCAATGCGCTGGCTGCCGCCTGCATGGCTACCACCGCCATGCTCGGCATTCCGCGCCACCGCGACGGCATGACCCGCATCAACATCGGCCAGCTCCACGCCGGCAGCGGGCGCAACGTCATTCCCGACCATGCCGAACTGCACGGTGAAACCCGCGGCGCCGACAGCGCCCTCAACGACTACATGTTCAGCCAGGTGCAGCGCATCGTCGAAGGCACCGCCCTTGCCCACGGCGTCACCTACCGCATCATCAAGCAGGGTGAGGCCATCGCGCTCGATAACAGCCCGGCACTGCAGGCCGAGCTGGCGGCGCTGGCTCGCAAGCAGGGGCTCGCCACCATCCAGACTCGCCGCTTTGGCGCCAGCGAAGATGCCGGTTTTCTGATGGAGCGGGTGCAAAAGCAGGGGGGCGAAGCGGCTTACCTGATCCTTGGCGCCGATCTGGCAGCGCCGCACCACCACAACGCCTTCGATTTCGACGAGCGGGTGATGCAGAGCGGGGTTGATCTGCTGGCAGCGTGGGCCCATGCCAGACTGGGGAATTCGGCTCTTATCAAGGGATAAACCCGGTGGCCATCAGCTCGGAAACCTGAGCAAACAGGATCAAAAAGGCGCCCATCGGCGCCTTTTTATTTGCCAACCGCTTGCCGCGGCGCAATGTCACTCAGCCGGTTGGCCATCACCACGCTTGCGGTTGGTATTGGGACGACCGCCGGTCACAGCATCGGCACGCCCCTCCTCCTTGGCCTTCTCGGCACGCTTTTTGCGCATCTCGCGCGGATCGGCGATGAGCGGGCGATAGATCTCGATGCGATCGCCATCCTGCAGCAGATCGCTCCCTTTTACCGGGCGGCTATAGATGCCGAACTTGTTGACTGCAAGATCGATCTCGGGGTGTTTTTGCACGATGCCGGACTGCTCGATGGCAGCCTGTACGCAGGTCTCGGGAGAGACCCGCAGCGCAATCACCGTCTGACGCTGCGGCAGGGCATAGACTACTTCGATATTGAGCTGATCAGGCACCGTACACCACCTTGGCCCGGTTGGAGAACGCGGAGACCATGGAGCTCACCAGATCGCGGAACACCTGGCCAAAGGCCACTTCGATGAGCTTGGAGGTAAATTCGAAATCGAGGTCAAACTCCACCTTGCAGGCATCCACGTCGAGGGGAGTAAAGGTCCACCAGCCAGCCAGCTTGCTGAAGGGGCCGTCCACCAGCTCCATCCTGATCTGGCGGTTTACATCCAGCTGGTTGCGGGTAGTAAAGGTTTTGGCGATGCCCGCCTTGGCCACATCGACCGACGCCATCATGTAATCGTCACCCGCCTCATGAACACGGCTGCCGACACAGCCGGGCAGAAACTGCGGATAGGCATTCACATCGTTGACCAACTTGAACATCTGTTCGGCACTGAACATCACCAGGGCACTGCGAGTAATACGGGGCATGGCTTTTCCTCATCCAATCGCCGCGATTTTATCACCATGTTGGCGCTTTTGGAGGTAAAACCTCGGCCAAACTGCTCAGAAAGCGGCCACTTGACCCGTCGCGCGTTTTACAGCCGCCCCCGCCTACGTATAATACGAGCCTCCTAGTCATTGCCGGAAATCGCCCGTCATGAGCAAAAAAAACAGTAAAAACAAAGCCGGGTCCAGCACCATTGCACTCAACAGAACCGCGCGCCACGAATACTTCATCGAAGAGAAGATCGAAGCGGGTCTGTCCCTGCAAGGGTGGGAAGTCAAATCCCTGCGGGCGGGCAAGGCCAACATCAGCGAAGCATATGTCATCTTCCGCGATGGCGAAGCCTACCTGTTCGGCTCCAGCTTCCTGCCACTGCAAGCGGCCTCCAGCCATGTGGTGTGTGACCCGACCCGTACCCGCAAACTGCTGCTGAGCCGTCGTGAACTCGACAAACTCGAAAGCCTGATTGCCCGTCAGGGCTATACCGTCGTCCCCCTCGCCCTCTACTGGAAACAGTGCTGGGTCAAGGTCGAGATCGGTCTGGTGAAGGGCAAGAAAGAGCACGACAAGCGCGAAGATACCAAGGCCCGCGAGTGGGATCGGGAAAAAGCGCGCATCATGAAAAACAAGTACCGCGGCTAACTCTCTGCTGTCCGGGCGATTCCCGTCCGGACACCTCACTTCCGGTTCCCTTCCCCCGGTCACTGCGCACAATAAATCGGCAAACAGACCACCAGCTGGCGGGAATAGCCATCAACGCCTTGCCATACCAGCATTTTTGCGTACAATCGCTCTTAACAACTTGGGGCTGATTCTGGATTCGACAAGATTCACGAAACCCAAGGTGCATGCCGAGGTGCGGTAGGCCTCGTTAATAAACCGCAAAAAAATAGTCGCAAACGACGAAAACTACGCACTCGCAGCTTAATAACCTGCGCTGAGCCCTTCTACCCTAGCTTGCCTGTGTCCTAGGGAATCGGAAGGTCATCCTTCACAGGATCGTGTGGAAGTCCTGCTCGGGGCGGAAGCATTAAAACCAATCGAGCTAGTCAATTCGTGGCGTGTCTCTCCGCAGCGGGTTGGCGAATGTAAAGAGTGACTAAGCATGTAGTACCAAGGATGTAGTAATTTTGGACGGGGGTTCAAATCCCCCCAGCTCCACCAAACGTTTGGAAAGGGCCACCTCGCAAGAGGTGGCCCTTTTTATTTCTCCGTTTTCGGCAAACACCCAACCCGCACAATACCACCGCTGATCTAGCTATGGCTTACAAAGTGTTGTCGGTTCAGGCATCAGGGTGATGGTCATGGCGATGCTCATGGTGTCACCGCGCTGCAGTAGACGCAGGCCGGGGTGACCGGCCATATGGTGGGCATTGGCGGCATGACTCTGGGGCTCAAGACAAACAAAACCGCTCGCTTCATCCGGCTGATAGAGCATCAGGAAGGAGGCGTCGCTGGCCACCTTCAACCGCTGCCGACGAGCGGGATGCTCCAGCTCGGCCGTACCATGCCAGCCACCGTAACAGTGGTTGAGCCACCCTTGTGGGCGCTGCCACTGGCGAAAGTCGAGGTGGGGCGCAAGCCTGCTCGACCAATCGGTCGGCAGATTATCCATTCCCTCCTGCCAGACGCCACTCGCCAGAAAGCGAATCTTGGTCTGCTCGTCGCGCCAGAAGAAGGGATGAAAACCGGCGCCGTAGAGACAGGGCGCCTCCCCCAGATGGGTCAGACTGATACGTGCGATCAGGCTCACCCCCTGTAACCGATAGTCAATCTCGGCCAGATAGTGAAAAGGGACGCATTGGCTGGCAAGCTGCAGCGTCACCGAACTGGCTGAGCCTGCCACCCGCTGCCATGGCAGCAACCAGCCATCGCCATGCAGGAAGAAGTCGGGATCAACCGGGCTTTCTGGCAAGCCATGCTCCTTCCCCCACAACTCAAAACGATTGCCTGCCACCCGGTTGGCCAGCGGCACCATGGGAAAGAGGGCGCTTTCGCTGGGATGACAAGATGCACCGGGGTCACTATCGCGCAACAACGGTCGCCCCTGCTCATCCTCCAGCCCCAACACACAGGCTCCTTGGGTTGAAACCCGCATCCGAAGATGCGGGTTGCTCAATGTGTAAACCGTCATGCCGAGGCGCTCGCCTTGGTCGGCGTCAGCTCCACCTTGCCTTGGGCCAGTTGGGCTTCCAGTGCCTCCAGCGTCACCCCTTTGGTCTCGGGCACCTTGCGATAGATAAAGATGAGACCGGCGAAACAGATGATGCCGTAGAGCAGGAAGCTGCCAGCGGCCCCCAGCCCGGCGTTAAGCAGCGGGAAGGTGTAGGTCAGCACGAAGCAGGCGATCCAGAGCGCCAGGGTTCCGGCCGACATCGCCAGCCCGCGCACCCGGTTCGGGAAGATTTCGGAGAGCAGCACCCAGGTCACCGGCGCCAGCGTCAGCGCATAGATGGCGATGGCCGCCAATACCAGCAGCAATACCGGCACGCCCAGTACGCCTGTGGCATAGGCCGCCGCCATCATGCCGTAGATGATGGTCAGCCCCGTCGAGCCAATCAGCATCAGCTTGCGACGGCCAAGCTTGTCCACCATGGGCAGCGCGATCAGGGTAAACAGCAGGTTGATAAGACCGGTGGCGACGATGGATTTGAGGGTGCTGTTGATGTCAAACCCGGCGGAGGCAAAGATCTCCTGCGCATAGTTGAAGATGACGTTGATACCGCACCACTGCTGGAACACCGCCAGCACCATGCCGATGATGAGGATGGGGCGCACCGAGGGTTTGCCCAGCTCCGCCAGCGATACCTTGTGCACCGACTCACCCACCAGAGTCTGGCGGATCTCGGCCAGCGTCTGCTTGGCATAGGCATCCCCGCCAATCTTGCCGAGCATGCGGGCCGCCTGCTCATACTGGCCATCTTTGGCCAGCCAGCGTGGTGACTCCGGCACGAAGAACATCAGCACCAGAAACGCCAGCGCAGGTACCAGTTCGGCCCCGAACATCCAGCGCCAGCCGGACTGGCCGTTCCAGGTCGCCAGAATATCGGCCTGAGTGGCGTTGCTCGCAACCGGATCGGCGATCATCAGGTTCACCAACTGAGCAGCCAGCACGCCGATGACAATGGTGAGCTGGTTGATGGCGACGAACTTGCCCCTCTTGTCGGCTGGGCTTATCTCGGCGATGTACATGGGCGAGAGCGCAGAAGCCAGACCGATACCGATCCCCCCTACGATGCGATAGACCACGAACAGATCGAAGTTGCTGGCCGCAGCCGTGCCCCATGCCGAGATGGTAAATAGGATGGCGGCCAGGATCAGCGGCTTCTTGCGGCCGAAGCGGTCGGCTGACCAGCCAGAGATAGCTGCCCCCAGCACACAGCCCACCAGCGCCGAGCTCATTGCCCAGCCCGACTGGGCCGGATCGGTGATGGAGAAATAGGCCTCATAGAAGGGCTTGGCCCCACCGATGACCACCCAGTCGTAACCAAACAGCAGACCTCCGCAGGCGGCCACCAGGCAGATCATCCAGACGTAGCCCATGTTGAGCCGGTGCGTATCCGAGCGATGTTGAGTGTGTTCCATGACTCATCCTTATTATCTTGTCGATTGTAGGGTGCAGTGGCGCCCCGTACCGTGGCGGGGCGCCCGTTGTTGTTATGGCTGTGATGGATTGAGTGACAGCTCGCGGCAGATCAGGGCGAACAGCTGCCCCTTGTCGTGGGCCGGGTTGAGGGTCAGCAGCTCGCGCAGGGTCTGGGTACACGCTTCGCGTTGATCCAGCCCCAACTGGCCGAGCGCCCGGACCAGCAGACAGTGCTGGTGGTGTTTGTGCTGCGGGTCGTCATCCAGCACGATGAGATCCGGCAGCGAGACGGCAAAGAAGTCCGCCTCGACCGACTCGCCCATTGCCTGCTCGGCCCAGCCGACCATCCCTTCAAACAGACGCTGCGCCTCGGCAACCCGTCCAAGACGAGCCAGCGCCATACCCTGATAGAAGAGATAATCCACCGGCTGATCGTTGTAGTAGCGGCTGGCCCCCAGCGAACCCTGACCCAGACAAGCCTGTTGCAGGCACTGGGCCGCCAGACTCTGGTTGTCACAGGCCAGATGGCAGAGCGCCAGCAGGAAGTGGATGTCATTGTCGGTTTGCCCAACCAGACGCCCCTCCCCCAGATTGAGGGGATAGTGCAACGCCTGTTGCAGCAACGGAATAGCCTGCTCGTGGCGTCCCTGAGTCATCAACACCAAGGCACGGCGCTGCTGGTTGATGAGGTACTGGCCGGTCACCTTGCCCTCACCCCCCTCCCAGGGGTGGAATTCGCGCAGCCGCAAGATCTCGGCCGCCGCATCCAGCTGACCGGTAATGTGATAGAGGCTGAGCAGTTCGGCGGTCAGATCGTCGCGCTTGAGGGCGACCGCACGGTGCGCCTCCAGCAGCGCCAGCCGCTCTGCAGGAGCCATGGCACAACGCTTGTGCAGTTGATCCAGCTCGAACAGCAGTCGCGCATCGTCCGGCTTGAGGGCAAAGGCCCGGCGCAGACACTGCTCGGCCGCCGCCATATCACCCGCCTTGTTGAAGTGGTGAATACCGAGGTTGCGCCAGACCGGGGCAAAGTCCGGTGCCTGCTCGCACACCCGCTGCCACAAGGCAATCGCCTGCCCGTAGTTGCGCTTGCTGTAGTGAAAGCAGCCCAGCAGGTAGCTGGCAAACCAGCTGTGGGAAAGCTGCGCCAGCATGGCCACCTCGCCTAGGGTGTTGGGGAAGCGCACCTTGCGGCCAAACGCCTGCTCGGCTCGCGCCAGCAGGGCATCCTGCGCCTCACCTTCCGGCAACAATGCAACCTCGAACAGCAGCGGCAGGGTCTCCTCCACCTGCAGTGTTGAGAGCAGTTGCTGCGCCAGCTCGGGGCGACCCCAGCTCAGCAGTTCGCTGACGAGGAAGCAGAGGTTGGTGCCACGCCCGTTGCACAGGGTGCGCAGCGCTTCAAGATCGTTCGGCTGCTCGCTTGCCAGCCAGCGCAGGAAGGCCAGCTGATAGTGAAGTGGATAACGAACGCGCTGCTCGTCGATATAGGCAATGGCCGCCTCCTGCTCACCAGACTCCAGCAGCGCCAACCCCTTGAGAGCGATGGCGCCGTAGTGGGTACCGTTGACGGCGAGGCTGCGCTCGACAAATTGCAGCCCCTGCGAGGCATCGCGGCGCACCATGGCGATACGGGCCAGCCCGAGGAAGCCGCCATCGCGACAGTTGCCGCTCCAGGTCGCCTTGTAGAAGTCATCAAAGGCTGCATCGAACTGGCCGAGTCGCTCCTCGATATGGCCGCGCAGCAAGCTCGCCTTGCCACATTGGGGATTCTTGTTGAGGCGATGGGCACGGGTTAGCGCCTGATTGACGTAGACCAGCGCCAGCTCATAGTTGGCACGGTTGTACTCCAGGGTCGCCAGCGCCAGGTTGCAGCGATAGTCGCCGCCATCGAGCTCCAGCCCCCGCAGGTAGTAATCAAAGGGCGAACGGCTGGCGTGCAGATACTGCTCCAGATGCTGGCCGATGAAGTAGAGCTCGTCGACCGAGTCGAGATTGACGGCGGGCTCCGGCGCGGTGGCCGGATCCGGCAGGGCTTCGCCCGCGGGCTGATGCTCGAGATAACTCAGCACGCACTGACCCTGTTCATCCAGCAGACGGGCCTGCAAACGTCCCTCGCTGGTGATGGCCTGCGGCTCAAGCCAGGCCTGACCCGGCTGCAGATCCAGAGGTTGCGTAAACAGTACGCCGCCTTCGTCGCTTACCTCGAAGCTGGCCCCGCGAAGTGGCGCTACCGCATAGACCCCGCAGACAAGGCCGTCATCGCTGCGCTCCAGCTTGATGGCGGCGCGGGTGTTGGCGTTTTGCAGAGTGCCGAGGGTGTTGTAGGGCAGGAAGTTTTGCACGAACACTTTCTCCTCCCCCGCATCCAGCCAGGTGAAGTCGGGCTGGTTGTCGGTATAGACCCCGGTCATCAGCTCGATGTAGGGGCCGTTTTCGTCGGTCAGGTTTCGATCCCAGGCCAGACCGAAGTCACAATTGCCCCAGCTCCACTGCTTCTTGCCCGGCGAAACGTGGTGATCCGCCACGTGCAACAACCCGCCCTGCTCGTCATGGCAGTAGGCACCGACGAAGCCATAGTCAGACTTGTCCGCCATATACGAGGTGGGCACCGGAATATTGCGGTAACGGGAGATATCGACTCCGGCGGAGTAGTCCACCTTGTAGTAGGTGCCACGGGCGATGGGGAAGGCGCTGACGTCGCGCTTGCCGTGGTCGTAGACGGCGGTGACATCGGGCGGGAAGACGCTCTGGTGGGCATCGCCCCCTTTCACTGCCGGGTTGGACCACCAGAGGAAATGGCGCGGTGTGTCGTTGCCGTTGAACACCTTGCCGGTGATCTCGATGAGCGCCTTGTCGGGATAGAGGGTGAAGCCCGCCATCACCTGCAAACCACGCATCGGCTCCACCTCGCCGAGCCAGACAGTCCTGGCGCCCCCCTCCAGTTCCGTAATGGTGAAGTCCACCGGCATGAAAGTGGTGGGTCTGTGGTGCTGCGGCCAGTTGAACTCGATGCCGCCGGAAATCCAGGGCCCCACCAGCCCCACCAACGCAGGTTTGATCACCTCGTTGTAATAGACGAAGTCGCGATTCATCACCTTGTCGTAGGCTCGGTGGATGCGACCGCCCAGCTCCGGCAGCAGCATCACCTTGATGAAGTCGTTCTCCAGCCAGACCGCCCGATAGGACTTCATCTGCTTCTGACCGGTGAGGGTATCGATCACGCCATAGGGATAGACGGCCCCCGAGGAGCCCTGATAGACCCGCTTCTCGAGAAACATGGGGTTGGGATCTTCGGCGCCCACCTCGTAGGTCGGCAGGGTGATAGTTTCGACCCAGACCTTGACATCAGCTCTCATCAATCTCGCCTCACTTAATACTTGTTAGTAAAAATTTCAGTGAGACCAGATTAGAATGGTTAAACCACCATTAATTGCTGAAAGATCACGCAATACAGTAAGCGGAGTTTAGTGAAGTGATGAGCACAGGGTTGAACAACCAGAAGGTACGCCACCACAACAAGCAGGTGCTGCTGGCTCTGCTCTACCAGCTCAAGGAGGCGAGCAAGTCCACCCTGGCGCGCCACTGCGAGCTCTCCATTCCGGCGGTCAGCAAGATCCTCGACGAGCTGGTGGCTGAGGGGGCCATCAGCCACAGCGAGCAGAACCTCTCCCAACGCGGCATCAATGGCGGCAGCTACCGCATCGCCAGCGGTCAGGGGGCGATCCTCTGTCTCAATATCAGCCCCACCAGTCTGGAGAGCATTTTGGTGGACAACCTGATCACCCCCCTCGACGACTACGCCGGCCAGAAAATTGCGCCGCAAACCCCGGACGAGCTGCTGCGCCTGATCGAGACCTGCTACTACCAGCACAAGCGCCGCCACAAGGGGCTGGCGATCCGGCTGGCCATCGCGGTACACGGTCAGGTCAACCCGGCCAGCGGGGTGTCGCAGACCATGCCACAAGCCCCCTGGCACGCACCGGTCGAGCTCAAGTATCTGCTGGAGGAGCGCCTCGGCTGCGAGGTGATGGTGGACAACGACTGCATCATGCTGGCGCTGGCCCAGAAGTGGCAGGGCGAGGAAAACGTCGGCGATTTTTGCGTCATCAACGTCGACTACGGCATCGGTTCAGCCTTCATCATCAATGGCCAGATCTACCGGGGTGCCCTGTTTGGCAGCGGCCAGATCGGCCACACCATCATCAACCCGGATGGCAGCGCCTGTGCCTGCGGCCGTTACGGCTGTCTGGAGACGGTCGCCTCCCTCTCGGCCATCAAGAAGCGAGCCCGGGTCTTTCTCAAGCAGCAGGGGACAGATCCCGCTGTGCTGGCGGAGGGGCGTGTCGACACAGCCCAGCTGCTGGCACGCTATCAGCAGGGAGAACCCATGATCCGGGCCATGGTGGACGAAGGAGCCCGCGCCATTGGCCTGAGCCTCTACAATTTTCTCAACATCCTCAACATCAACCACATCTGGCTCTATGGTCGCAGCTGCGGTTTTGGCGAGGAGTGGCTGCAGACCATCATCCACCAGACCGGTGCCAACCCGTTCGACTGCAGCGATGCCGTCAATGCCACCCACATCCGTTTTGGCCAGCTCAGCCGCGCCCAGCAGGTGATGGGGATTGGCTATCTCTACGTTGAGCGCGAGCTGGGGGCGAATCAGCCCACCAGATAGCGCTACACCCACGCAGCGAGTTGAATGCAGGCAAAAAGGAGTAGCCAGCACTGCCTGTTCGGCTGCTCCCAATGTCGCTTGCCGCCCCACAAACCGAAACAAAAGTTGCACATTTTATGACAAACTTCGCCATTCCATCACGGATAAATACCATCAAAAATACAGTTTAAAGCTGCTTGAATAGCCATAAACATCAATACAACACCATGTTTTAACTAGATATAGGTAGCCAGCACCGGGTTATCGTTCCACAAAGAGCCACCACGGGTGAAATCGTTTTCTTTTTAGACAAAGAACCTGAGTTAAATCAAATAAAGTTGCATATCATCTTTGGTATGGTGAGGTCATACCAAGCGGTCTTCTCTATCGCTTCCCTGCTGGCCCAGCCAGATGCAGCATTTTCTGCGCCTTGAAACCGAGTTATGACGCCATGCTCACCATCACCCTCGATGGAGCTCAGTTGACGGTTGACCCGACCCAGACCCTGCTCCAGATAGCAAAACAGCACCAGATCGACATCCCCTCCCTATGCGGTGACAACACCAGCGCTCCCAAAACGCCGTGCGATCTCTGCGTGGTCGAGATTGCCGGGCTCGGCATCCGGCGCGCCTGCGAGACGCGCCCCGAGGCAGGGATGATGATCACGACCCAAAGCGATGCCCTGCGCGCACACCGCCAGCAGGCGCTCGGCCGCATCCTCGCAGATCACTACGCCGATTGCGAAGCCCCCTGCCAACGCGCCTGTCCGGCCGGGGTGGACATTCAATCCTATCTGCATCACATCGCCATGGGGGAGCACGAGGCGGCCATGGCCGTCATCAAGCAGACCCTGCCGATGCCCCTCTCCATTGGCCGGGTCTGCCCCGCATTCTGCGAGGCCGAGTGCCGCCGCGCGCTGGTGGATGAGCCGCTCGCCATTCGTCAGCTCAAGCGCCATGCCGCCGATCTCGATCTGGCCGAGGTTGCCCCCTATCAACCGGCAAAGAAGCCCGCCAAGGGCAAGCGGGTGGCCATTATCGGCAGCGGCCCGGGCGGCCTCACCTGCGGTTACTATCTGGGTTACGAGGGGTTCGAGGTCGATCTGTTCGAGGCGATGCCCGAAGCGGGTGGCTGGCTGCGCTACGGCATCCCCGAATACCGGCTGCCCAAGGCGATCCTCGATCAGGAGATCGACCTGATGTGCCAAAGCGGCATGCGGATCCACACCAGGCAACGACTGGGCCACCAGATCACCCTCTCGGCGCTGTGCCGCGACTATGATGCGGTCTGTCTGGCAGTCGGCGCTTCCAAGGCGGTACCGATGGATTACCCGGGCAGCACCCTGGCAGGTTGTTATCTCGGGGTCGATTACCTCAAGGATCGGATGCTGGCCAAGCGGCTCACCACCGGCAAGAAAGTCGCGGTGATCGGCGGCGGCAACACGGCCATCGACTGCGCCCGCACAGCGGTACGCCTCGGCGCCGAAACCACCCTCATCTATCGCCGCACCCGCGCCGAGATGCCCGCCGAGGCATATGAGATTGACGAGGCGGAGCACGAAGGGGTGCGCTTCATGATGCTGACCAATCCGGTGGAGAATCTGCCGGACAGCCGTGGTCGCGTCTGTCAGGTGCGCCTCGAGAAGATGGCCCTCGGCGAGCCGGATGCCTCCGGTCGCCGCCGCCCGGAGCCCACCGGCGAGTACCTCATTGAAGAGTTTGATACCGTGATTGCGGCAGTGTCGCAGCAGCCTGATCTCAGCTTTATGGAAGGGGAGCCCCTCACCCTCCCCTTCACCCGCTGGCAGACGCTGGAGTCCCATCCCGAGACCATGCACAGCGGCCACGGCAACCTGTTCGCCATCGGCGATCTGCGCCGCGGGCCCGCCACCGCCATCGAGGCGGTTGCCGATGGCCGCAAGGCGGCGCTGGCCATCGATCAGTTCCTCCACGGTGACATGATCGACCCGGTTCGCCCTTTCAACGCCTGCAAGGCCCCCAAACTCAAGCAGGTCGATCCCGCCCAGTTTGCTCACCTGAAAAGAGTCGCCCGCACCATCATGCCCCATCTGGCAGAGCAGGATCGCGAGGGCAGCTTTGCCGAGGTGGAGCGTGGTTTGAGTGATGCCGATGCCCGCAGCGAAGCCAGCCGCTGCCTCGAGTGCGGCTGTCAGGCCAACACCGATTGTGCACTGCGCGACTACGCCACCGAATACAAGGTCGACCAGCGCGCCCTCGATACCAGCCAGTGCCAGAAGTTTGCAGTGGATAACAGCAGCGAATTTATCGTGTTCGATGCCAACCGCTGCATCGGCTGCGGCCAGTGCGTGCAGACCTGTGGTGAGCAAGCGGTACAAGGGGTGCTGCGCTTTGCCAAGCACAGCGATGGCACCCTCTCGAACCGCCCGCAGTTCGACACGGGGCTCTCGATGGGCGACTCCCACTGCGTGCAGTGCGGCGCCTGTGTACAGGTCTGCCCCACCGGCGCTTTGGTGGATGCCCGCGACAAGTCGCAGGGGCGCACCGAGCTGCTCACGCCGGTCAATACCATCTGCACCTACTGCGGAGTTGGCTGCGGCGTCACCCTCTATGTCGATGAGGCGCACAACCGCATCCGCTATGTGGAGGGAAATCGCAACTCGCCGGTCAATCAGGGGCTGCTCTGCGTCAAGGGGCGCTTCGGCTTTGACTTTATCCAGAGCGAGGAGCGCCTCACCACCCCGCTTGTCCGTAAAAATGGCGAGCTGGTGCCCGCCAGCTGGCAAGAGGCCATTCAGCTGGTTGCCGAACGCTTCACCGCCCTGCGCCAGCGCTATGGCAGCGATGCGCTGGCAGGTTTCTCGTCGGCCAAAACCACCAACGAAGAGAACTACCTGTTCCAGAAGTTCATGCGCCGGGAGCTGGGCACCAACAACGTGGATCACTGCGCACGGCTCTGCCACGCCTCCACCGTCACCGGGCTGGAGGCGTCACTCGGCAGCGGCGCCATGACCAACGACATCCCGAGCATTGATCACTCGGATCTCATCTTCATCATCGGCTCCGATACCTCTGCGGCCCACCCCATCATCGGCTCCCATATCAAGCGGGCCATCACCATGGGCAAGGCGCGGCTGGTCGTGGCCGATCCGAAACGGATCGAGATGGCCGACCATGCCAGCCTCTATCTGGCCCATCGCCCCGGCACCGACGTGATGCTGCTCAACGGCCTGATGCAGCAGATCATCCAGCACGGCTGGCACAACAAGGCCTACATCGCCGCGCGGGTGGAAGGGTTCGAAGCGCTGCAAGCGGAGGTTCTCTCCCCCACCTATGCGCCAGACAAGGTGGCCCTCGTCACCGGCGTACCGGCCGAGCAGGTGATCGAGCTCGCGCGCCTCATCGGCACCGCCGAGCGCACCGCCATCTACTACTCCATGGGGATCACCCAGCACACCACCGGCCACGACAACGTGCGAGCCATCGCCAACCTGCAACTGCTGTGCGGCAACATCGGTATCGAAGGGGGCGGCATCAACCCGCTGCGGGGCCAATCCAACGTGCAGGGCGCCTGTGACATGGGGGCGCTACCCAACTGCCTGCCAGGCTATCAGAAGGTGGCCAACCCCGAGGTGCATGCCCGTTTCGCAGCAGCCTGGCAGCAGCCAGACTTGCCGCGCACACCGGGCCTCACCCTCACCGAGACCATAGATGCCGCCTGTGCGGGCAGCATCAAGGGGCTCTATGTGATGGGTGAAAACCCGGTGCTGAGCGATCCGGATCAACATCACGTCATCGAAGGGCTCAAGCAACTGGAGTTTCTGGTGGTGCAGGATATCTTCCTCTCCGAAACCGCCCAGCTGGCCGATGTAGTGCTCCCCTCCTGCTCCTTTGCCGAGAAGAGCGGCCACTTCACCAACACCGAGCGGCGGGTGCAGCGCATCTCCCCCGCCCTCAAGGCGCCGGGTGACGCGCGGGAGGACTGGTGGATCATCCAGCAGATCGCCAACACCATGGGTGGCGACTGGCGCTATCAACACCCGCAGGAGATCACCGCAGAGATCTGCCGGGTTACCCCGCAATACGCCGGCATCCAGTGGGACAAGGTGGGTGTAGAAGGGCTGCAGTGGCCGTGCAACGACGCGGCGCCCGAAGGCACTCGCCTGCTCCACGGCAAGCAGTTCACTCGCGGCAAGGGGGAGATGGTCGCGACCCCGTTCCGCTATGCCGCCGAACTGCCCGACGAGACCTATCCCATCGTGCTCACTACCGGCCGCCTGCTGGAGCAGTTCCACACCGGCACCATGACCCGCAAGACCAGGGGGCTCGACAAACTGGCTGGCCCGCGAGTGATGATGAGCGTGGCGGACGCCGAGCGGATGGGGATCAGCAACAGTGAGCGGGTGAAGGTCACCAGCCGCCGCGGCCATATCGAGCTGCCCGCCTTCGTCACCAAGCGGATGCAACCGGGCGTGGTCTTTATCCCGTTCCACTTCGCCGAAGCCCCGGCCAACCGGCTCACCATCAATGCCACCGACCCGCACGCCAAGATCCCCGAATTCAAGGTGGCAGCGGTACGCATCGACAAGATGGAATCCCCGTCGCAAGCTGGAGAGCTCTCCATGCAGAAGGAACCGGCCAAACCAAGCATCGAGGTTGCCTGAGGGGAAAATAGCAAAACCTGAGTAGCCGCCTGCCGGGAGGGTTGGCCGCAGGCCTTCCTCCTTGGTATCGCGATAGCAAAAGAGGGAGATGAGAAGGGGCCACCAGCCCAAAAGCACAAAGGGTTAGCTTCGATGAGAAGCTAACCCTTTGTTTTATATGGTGCCGATAAGGGGAATCGAACTCCTGACCTTCGCATTACGAAGTCAATAAACTCACGTTTAATCCTGTCTTGATAAATCCAACAAAAAAATTCATTTACATTAAATTCAATGAGTTAAATACACGCCAAATTCACTCTTGTCCAACGACATACAACCCTATACGATGCCAAATGTGGTACCCCATGTGGTACCCCAATACGAGGTTTTAGGATGATTTCTCAAGATCGACAAGTCGCGGCAGCAGAGCTTAAAGAAGGTGCAACCGCAACCCGATTTGCTATCAGCTCTAAACATGGTAACGGGTTATCACTCGAGGTTCGGGCCGGTAAGCAAAAACGCTTCGTGTATAGATTTAGGCTACTTGGCAAGCAACAAACCATGGTACTTGGACTATACCCTGCGATGGGACTTGCTCAAGCTCGTGAGCGACATTGTGTTGCGGTGGGGCAAGTCAAACAGGGCATCGATCCCCGTCAGGTTGTTGCAGAAGCTAAACAAAAGAACGAACAGATGCTCGTGCTTGATGAACTGTTTGAGCAATGGCTTAGCCACAAAGCCAGCGTAAAACGCCGTGATGGCGTTCGATCAGAGATTAGCCTTCGAACCGTCACTGATTATCGTCGAATCTACCAAACACACTTGCAAAAGGTCCTTGGTAAATATCGAGTTTGCGATATCACCATGGCCGTCCTCCACCAACACTATCAGAAGCTACAGAAGGTCTCTCTGGAAGGGCTTCGCAAAGCAATGGGGATAATGAACCAGGTGATGGAGGAGGCTATGCGACGACAGCTTATCGAGATGAGCCCCACGTTGGCACTCAAACCCAAAGTGTACAATGCGACCCCCAATCCACCTCGAGATCGCTGGCTACCAATCTCTGAATTACGAGCCTTGTGGCATGCATTAGAAGAGGGCGTTGAAGGTGGCGGAGCGTTAACAGCTGGTGGCCGTGGCATTGCTACGACTTCTGTTCTTTCTGGAAGTGTCGCCAATGCAATTAAAATCGTCATATTGAGCGCGGTTCGTCGAGGTGAAGTGATATCGATGCAATGGGCACACTTGGATGGTGATCGCTGGACGATCCCGGAAACCAAGAATGGGCGCCCGCATGTGGTGACCTTGTCGCCTTTGGCTCAGGAAATCATTTCAGAGCAGCGAATTATAACCTCCTCTACCAGTCCATATGTGTTCGAATCCTCGACGAAGCTGGGTCATGCCATCACTGGTGACGCACTTATGCGTGCCCTTGACCGGCTACAGAAGCGTAAGCTGGCTGAACTTGAGCCTTTTAGCGTACACGACCTGCGGCGCAGTGTTGCAAACTGCTGTGGAATTGAACTTGGTGCAGGACCTCTAGAGATAGAGCATATGCTGAACCACCAGATCAGTGACAAACTCCTGCGAACTTATCAGGCGGGTGCTTTACGTAACCCTGAAAAACTGAGGAGTTTATTTCTTCGGTGGGGGGATATTGTGAAACATCAAATAGCCCAACATGAAGTAGAAAAATCACCTGATGTTATGGGGAACGTAATCCAAGGGACCTTCGGTAAACGCTGAGTTTTCAGCTCAATCAGACCTAAGAAGGAAGCGGCCGATGGCCGCTTCCTTCTATGAGCCTGTTTAGCCTGATATGCTACGCAGCCACCTGATGGGCACATAGCTGATGCGGCGCCTTCCCTGGCCATTAGCCCTGCCTGTCAGGTGGTATGTTGCAGGTGCTCCTGATAGACCTCCTGCCACTTGGAATGCTCAGCTTTATCGCCTCTGGCCAGCCAGAAAGCACAGATATGAGCAATACTTCGCTCGAGCCATGAAAGTATAACGCCAAAAGCTGCGAATTTAGTTTTTTAGCGTGCTTGAGTAATCCATTGCTAAATTTTGTGGATTTACTTTAATCCTTAGGCTGTTGCTAAAATTTATATTTAGATCTATTCCTTACTGGCTTGCGTTGTGCTCCCTTACCAAATGAACGTGCTTTTTTACCATTTGAAAGGATTGTGTCCACATGGGCTAAAATATCCTGCCTAAATAGAGATTCTAACTCTTCATATAAAGCATGACTACTATTAACACCATCCATCAAATTAAACTCATACCGATCTCCAGGATAAGCAAAAACATCCCCTTCGCCGTCTTTTATGATAGTACTTTTCCAGAGCTGCCCGATCGTCTCTCTTATGTCAAGTTTATGCTCCCACCCTCGACCTAAAAACAAAAAAACATGCATGTAGTATCCTCTGACAGAGCAATAGTCCAACTTCCAAATATATCCATCTACATGCCTAAACAATGGATTTCTCAAGCAGTTTATGAAAAGCTTGCGCCGTCCTTCTACTAACTCTTCTAGCTTATCTTTGAAGCCTTCGGCTTGGGAAGCAATTTTCAATGGTTCCTTATCCAAGCCTTTTGTTTCAGGCTGTGTAGCTACATTACTTGACTCAATATGGATGTCATCATATTTAGCATACATATTTTCTATTTCTTGTTTGAAACCCAAGCTAAACCTGACCACATAACGAGCTTTCCCTTCCTCTTTTTCTTTTACGTAGCCAAATATGGATTTAATATTTTGCTCAACATTAAATACTCTCACCCTTACACTTTCTTTATAGCTGTTCGAGTCAAAGACAACGTTAAGAAAGCTTACCAATCCACCAATAACATCATCTGAGTAATATTCATTGAAATCAATATCACCATCAATTGACAGTCTATGAAACTTTATAGCTTTAATAAAGTATGGCACTGCAGGGTGCACATTGAAACGCCTCCCAAAGTCTTCATCTGAAATAAATGCGTTAATATTTGAAGAAATTAGCTTTCTAAGTATTTTTCTAACCTCTTTCTTCTGTGCCGCACTATACACAGGCAATAAATTCTTTTGACTTGCCATTCGCTCCTTTATTAATTCGAATGCCTTACTAACACTCTTCTCATCTTCCAAATTACTTATTTCAAAAATCCGCCGACCAATCATAGGTAAATGGTAGTAACTGTATTTTCGAATAGTCCTAATATATCTAAGCAACATAAAAATTCGTTCAAAGAAATCAGCGTCACCCGAAACAATCCGACTTCTTTTCAGGTAATGGCGCCGATCCACCCCAAAAGATTTTATAAAACGAAGTCTATAGTCATCAATTTCAGATGTTTTGAGCATAAGGCCTCTACTTATCGTAGCTGCAATATGGGCATAAGTTCTATTTCTTTGAGCTGCTTTCAGTAGGGAATCGCTATACTCATAAATTGAAAACTTTTTAATTATTTCTTCTGTTTCACCCTTATCTACTCTCCTCCTTTCTTCTTTTGCTATCACATCAATTTCGTCAGTCATGAGTTTTCTCCTTTTACGTCACTAGCTGTGATGATGAATTACTTGTCTATCAAACAACCATAACTCCGCCTGAATATCACGATAAAAATGCAAAGAAGCAAACGTAGACATCTAGATGGCTCGGCTGCACACTTAGCTGTAAATCACGATACACAACCATGATCACACTTAACATGGGAAGTGACTTTGCATGGCAAAGCGAAACTCTTTTGAGTTTTCAATCATCCTTCATGGGCTATGTGCATGCTCCTACCTGTATGGCTATTACTCCGGCTATCGCTACCTATGCGCACCGAGAGGGTGACCATTCCAAACCATAGAAAGTTACCAATATGAAGGCACATACTTGTATTTGGCATCATGACCACTCAGCTCGCTGAACTACCATCTTTTTTTTAACTGGCTCGCTCTTCTGATGAAACAACCCACTACATCATCAGGAGTACACCATGAACAACACCATCAAAGTCCTGCGCATCAAAGACCTCACCAACAAGATTGGCATGGCCAGGTCTACTATCTATGACTGGCTTAACCCCAAGTCTCCTCGTTATGACGAGACATTTCCTAAACCTTTCAAGATAGGTCAGTCCTCTATTGGCTGGTTTGAGCACGATATTGATAGCTGGCTTATTGGTAGAAGCCAGTCTTGAATGCCCTTAGTGAGCTCCATAACTTCCAGTGTTATAAATCATGCCTTGATAGGCTAATGGATTAGGGAAATAGCCATTCCTTCTTATATATGTTTTTTGGTATTTTCGTAGGTGAGGCAGGCATATCACATTTAGGTATATTTATTATTTAATATCACTTCTATTCAATACTATTCCTACGCTATGTACAGCCACCCATATACACCCAATAACCATTACCACTATCGCGTACCATTACATCACTCCCATGTGGTGGTCATGCTACCACCAACATAGTTAGCCAATACCACTCCATCAATCGCCCCTATATACGCGTGTGTCTATCACACAGCGTAGGGTTACTCCTGCCTAAGCGAGGCCTTCATGTTTAACTCAGTCAGACTATTAGATATCCTATCCATAACAGACCTGTTCCAAAATACAACGCTCCCTATTGTCAGGGCTGTTGATTCAGCCCTAGGTAAGTCACGCATCACTTGCATTGACCGTAGGCTATCAACCAAACTCTTTAATGTATTGGATACTGTGTGTCATTATTTTTATTGTCATGAGGAGGTATCGTCAGCGCATCCAACGGTAGCGCTATTCCTAACGCATATGCGAGAGGTTTATGGATTGCACCTCATCCATGAGAGATCTCTCGATAGTGATGTCGGTGACGAATTAGCCAGGGATATCAATAACGCTCTGTATGCGTTTCTAAGAGAGCTCAAGAGTAAGGCGCACCGTAAGCGCCTCAATAACCTCAAACGCGCTGAGAACCGCAATCAGCTCAGTATAGCGACTTATGTTAATAGCCTATTCGACCAGCATGCCAAGCTATTAGTCATCCGATTGGATATCGGCTATCACGAAGACTACTACGACCAGCTCACGTTAGACCTCGTGACGAATGACCTACGTTGTTACCTTCGTCGAATACAGAATAAATATCCTGCATTGATGGGGTATATCTGGAAACTGGAGTACGGTGTTGATAGACATTTTCATACCCACATTACGTTCATTTTTAATGGGGCTGTACACCAACGAGATATCTCGCTGAGTAGAGCGCTGGGGGATCTGTGGGAGGATATGACCGACAATAACGGGACCTATTTCAACTGCCAGGTCAGGCGGGAGGAATATCAGAGATGGGGTACTGATGGGATTGGGATGGTGCACTACAGCGATACAGTCAAGCGTATACACCTGATTAATGCGCTGAGTTATCTGACCAAGCTGGATACGCAGATATTGGCGGGATTGCCAGCCGGTCGTCGGACCTTCGGGCGTATGGAGATCAGCCGCACTCCCTCTCGCAGGGGCAGACCACGGAGTGCTGACTAATCATCTGATCATGCCAAAGCGGTTCACATACCTCCAGTTGATTTCTGAGCTCAGTGAGCCGTCAGCGTAAGTCCCAACACAACTGCAATGCTGATAAGTCTAAAGGAACCTATGGTATTGCAATGGTGAAATACGATGAGCCGGAGGAGGAGATGAGACAGACCTAGGCTTCGCAGCGAAAACTTGGAGTGGTATCGTAAGGCTCCCCACAAGGGGCCTGATCATGACAGCATGAACAAAACCTAATTATTACCACCAGCGACTTCAACTTTAAGAGCCATCGGGGTGGCGACTCAGTCCGACAAGGCCCTCATCGCCCTAATGAAACGGTAATAGCATGTGAAACTGCTGAGGTAACACGGCTTCGGCTGCTGCATCCATAGCTCCACATCGGATCCTTTCGAGATCGATGAGGGTGATTGGAAACTAGGAAAATAATAATGGAGACCTGGATATGAATTCTAAACCTGAAGGCGCCGGGGCTAGAGCCTGTTGGTTTGTTGGTGCTTCATACGGCGGCACTGATGATCAAACCCTCCGTTTTCTGCAGGGAGGTATTTGGGAAAATGGGTATCAGGACAAATACCTCGACGCAGTGAAGTCCATCCAGGTGGGGGACCGTATTGCGATAAAGTCCTCCTATACGCGGAAGCACGATCTTCCCTTTGATAACCGAGACCAAACCGTTTCCGTTATGGCTATCAAAGCTATTGGCACGGTAAGAGAGAATCGTGGTGACGGCCGCACCTTGACGGTTGACTGGAAACCTTTCGACCCTCCGCGTGAGTGGTATTTCTACACCAATAGAAGCACGGTCTGGCGGGTCTTGCCTGGCGACTGGACCACAGACGCTTTGATCGGATTCACATTCGAGGAAAAGGCACAAGACATCAACCGGTTCCGCAACGCCCCTTACTGGCGAGAACGTTTCGGTGACAGCACCGTCGACAAACGCCGCTTTAGCTGGACCCACTTTTACGAGGCGATAGCCGACAAACTAGTTACCTTTCGGAATAGGCGAGATGAGCTGATTGCCGGAATCCACGTTATTGCCTCTAAAGTGAATAGTCTTTCAAACCTGCAGGACCAATTCGCGGATGGTTCCTCTGGCCCCATTAAGGACATCTGCCCATTTACGGCCATGGGCATATTTAACCGTGGGATCACCGATGCAAATCGCAAAGCTATTGCGAGCGAGCTTGCCAGTCTGCTTGGAGTGTCTGAGCCTGTTCCAGACTCCTTTGAAGGGATACCCATTCTCAACAATCAGAAGTCATGGTTTTTCGGGTTCGACAACAAGCGCCAACCAGATGATATTGACACCCTCTGGGAAGTCTTTGCCCAGGCAATCGCTTTTGCGGAATCGGATGATGTAGAGACTCGGTCGGCATTTGTCTCAGCCTACGACAACGCGACGCAGCGCTATGGGGTGGGGTGGAACCTTACCATGGGGTTGTACTGGATTCGTCCCTGGAATTTTCCAACCCTTGATGGCCAGTCCCAGCGTTACATCAACAAGAAACTCAACATTCAGATTGATATGAACGGTCCTAAGGGACGCTGTAATGCTACTGATTATCTGGCAATGCTGGACACCCTTGAGGCTCGCTTCCAAGAGGATGCGTATCCTGTTCACTCATTTCCGGAGTTGTCACTTGCCGCTTGGCTTTTCAAGGATAGTGCGACATCTGCCCACCCTAATGCCACAGACCCTGATGTGCAGGATGACGAAGGGGATGCCACATCCGAGGTAGAGGTAACGGCTGCACCCATTGAACCTTACTCCGTCGATGACATTATTACGGATGGATGTTTTATTGCGCGGGAAAAACTAGAAAAGATTCTCGAGCGTCTTCGGACCAAGAAAAACTTGATCCTCCAAGGGCCACCTGGCACAGGAAAGACCTGGCTGGCCAAGCGATTGGCTTTCGCTTTGATGGGGCAACGCGACGATAGCAAAGTCCGTGCTGTGCAGTTTCATCCAAATTTATCTTACGAGGATTTTATTCGGGGTTGGCGGCCGGTGGGGGACGGTAAACTCACGCTTGTGGATGGACCTTTTGTAGAGATGATGAAGGCGGCCTCGAAAGCTCCAACGTTGAGGCATGTTGTAGTCATTGAAGAGATTAATCGCGGGAATCCAGCACAGATTTTCGGTGAGATGCTTACGCTCCTTGAGGCGGATAAAAGAACCCCGAATGAGGCCCTTGAGCTTTCCTACAAACGGTCAGATGGCGAACGTGTTTTTATCCCAGACAACCTCTATGTCATCGGTACGATGAATATTGCTGACCGTTCCCTTGCGTTGGTCGATCTGGCGTTGCGTCGCCGCTTTGCCTTCATTGAGCTTGAGCCCATGTTCGGCAAGCTCTGGCGCGATTGGGTTCAATCTCACTGCGGTATTGATTCAGAAATTCTTGTCGAAATCGAGAAACGTCTCATTGCCCTCAATAACGAAATTTCAGCCGACATTAGCCTCGGGTCTCAGTTCAGGGTGGGACACAGTTATGTCACACCACCGTTTGGTATTCCGATCAGTGATGCCCGGGAATGGTTCCGCCAGGTGGTCGATACGGAGATCGGTCCGTTGCTCAATGAATACTGGTTCGATTCGCTCGAAAAGTCCCAGAAGGCTAGAGCGTGTTTGTTGGAAGGATTCTGATCGTGACACCTGAAGTGGCCAATTTGATGTCAGACGCCGAGGAAGAGATTGGCCGTATCGGTAGCATCCCGGTGCGTAATCTTTGGCTGCTGATGCTGTATGCATCTGATTTATTTAGAGATATAGAAAAGGCGAAGGTCGCCGTAGAGGATAACCCTGATGACATCCCAGACCTAGTTGCAGAAATTCTGTGCCGTCGCGTCGAGCGTCGTATTCGGCGCAACTTGAGTTATGGCTATCAATCCCGTGAGGCTGTTCTTGGCCGCGTGCGTGGGCGTATTGACCAACTGAACACAGAAAGGCGTCGATTACTTGATCGCGGAAAGGTTGCTTGCCGATTCGATGAGTTGACCATCGATACAACCCGAAACTGCTTTGTACGGGCAGCTCTGGAAGAAATATCCAAAGTCGTTCGCCGTAGGTCGTTGGCACACCGATGCAGATCGTTGGCAGCAAGCTTGAAACGCATGGGGGTAATTGGAAAACGTCCCAATCGTAGCGAGGTATCCATGGATCGCTTCGGGAGGCTCGACGCAGATGATAAGCCGATGTTGGCTGCGGCTCATCTGGCTTTCAATATTGCCCTTCCTACAGAGGCCACTGGCGCAAAACAATTATCGTTGCCGGATAGAGACATTACTTGGATTCGGAAGCTTTACGAGAAAGGGATCGCCGGATTCTATGATGTCGTGCTTTCCAAGAGCGGGTGGCGCGTCGATGCGGGCAAAACAATGAGCTGGCAGATTGAAAGAAAGACTCTCGGCATAGACAAGATCCTTCCCTCGATGCGAACCGACATCATCCTAGACCACTCGGATGCGGGACGCCGTATCGTCATTGACACGAAGTTCAACTCCGTTGTGAAACGTGGCTGGTATCGGGAAGAAACACTTCGCAGCGGATATCTCTATCAGATTTACGCCTACTTGAGGTCTCAGGAAGGTAAAGGTGACCCTCTAGCCGAAAACGCCTCTGGGTTGCTCCTTCATCCCTCGGTTGGCTATATGGTATACGAGGCTGTCGTGATCCAGAACCATGAGATTCGATTTGCCACCGTAGATCTGGGCTCGTCGGCTAGAGAAATCCGAGAGCAGCTTTTGCAGGTTTTGGCATTTCCTCCAGAATACTATTCCACGGAAAGTCACCTTGAAAATAAAACTGGGAAGGACTCCTTATGAGTATCTGACAACCATGAGGCAATATGGGTGATCAGTTAGAGGTCCCAGTTATCGCGCAGCCAGTACGACTGAAAACAATTTCGGATAGATATCATCAGGAGACATCAAGCACAGATCGCACTAAATCCACTTGAGAGCACCATTGTTGCCTCCCAAGTTATCAGGTCTGTCATCGGTACACACTACGAGCCATTAAGGTGCCAGTCGTGCCACCAGCTTATCAACCACCTCCATCACCAGCTCTCTGTCGGCTGCATCGAGCTTGGCTAACTGTTGGCTGAGCACAATGCCTTGTTCGATGGGGCGGTTGCTGGTCTCACGCAGAAAGTCTGCAAGCTCACACTCAAACAGCTGAGCCAGCTCAGCGAGCCGCACGACCGTCGGCACTACGAGACCTCGCTCCATTCGAGAGACGGCTTCCATACCTATCTTTAAGTGCTCTGCCACTTGCTCCTGAGTCAGCCCCGCCTGCTGGCGTTGGCGTCCAATCGCTTTGCCCACGCTCTTGGCCAACTCTTCAGAGTTGATGCTTGTCATACGTCCTCCAGTCAACCCTGATAGTTGACTATGGACTTTTATTGACATTAAGGACCCTTTGCGATGAGTATCGCCTTATTAGATCTAATCCGGTGAAATAGTCACCCCAACATCGAAAGGAGTTCGACACGACCTAACCTCAATCCATCCCCTTGGTGGCATTTGGCTATCAGCCTGCACCACCATTAACCCATTACGTTTACACCCGTTAGTCCGACAGGCTCGCCTCGTCGGTCAGGCATCCCTTTGCCATTTTATTAAGGAGAGATCATGAATCGCACACTGCTTTATCCCTTACTGCTGGCCTCTGGCCTATCACTGAGTGCCTGCAATGCAGAGTCTGCCGATGGCCCAGAATTCAATCTAGACGTGGAGTACACCGCTATTGGACGGCCTCAGATCGTCGTCACCTCGCTCAACGATCAAGTCACTATTCAGAAAGTGCTGATCAATGGCGGCAAGAGTAAATGCCGGGTGATGCTGCGCAATGATATCGGTGGTCAGCTTGGGGGGACCCATTTCCCACTCAAGCTCAATTACACCGAAAGCTGGCGACTGGTCATGACCGAACCGTGCCGATTGAGAGAGGTCACCCTCTTCACCAATCTGGGCAATGCCTCTTACACCATTGAATAAGTCGTCTGGAGAGTGACATGACAGAAAGAATCAAACTGGCACTGTGGTGCACATGGTTATCGCTGTTTGCCTTACCGGCCTGGGCGGCGCCTGAATTCACGGTGCCAACAGTCACTAAGCGGGTACCGGCCAACGTTGAAGGCACCCTCAATTTCGCCAGCATGCAGTTTTGGATAGAGACCTCGAAAGGGGAACGCATCATGCTGATGCCGCAGGATGAAGATGAGCCAAGGCTCATACCCAGTGTCAGCCAGCCGGTTGCCCTGAACGGTTTTATGCTCACCTATTCAGATGGCAGTCGTTACTTCGAGCCCTCCTTTGCACCTGCGTCAGCTGCATCAAGTACCACGTCATTTACCATCGTGAAAAATGGTGATGACAACATCGAGATCCGGCATGGGGGTGAAGTGCTGCTGCGCACCGATGAATATGACGCCATCAAACTCACGCACCGTTTGCCGCTGGCCAACGGGCAGGCGGTCTTGTTTGAGCTGCACAGTGGCGGAGTGGCATGCCCGGTGCTCTACCAGTTAGCTATTGCTCAAGCGGGGGCGCTGACCATGCTTTCACAACCCTTTGGTACCTGCAGCGATGAAGGCAAGCTGACCCCCGCCCCCAACGGTTTCACCCTCGACCTGCCCGGCAATCCCAGCGAGCGCTGGGTATGGGATGCCAGCAGCTTGACGCTGCGAAAGCAGTCCTGACCACAAGTCTCCACACATTCACCACCATCAGGGCACCTTCGGGTGCCCTCTTTTTTATGTCGAATTTTATTTAAGGAACGGTTCATGCCATTACCACAATCAGGGGACCACCTTGTTTCCCCCCGCACCGGTTACCAGCACCACGGTCTCTATCTGGGGGACCATCTGGTCATCCATTACCAAGGGGTCAGTGCCGGAATACATTCCGGTCAGATAGCTATCACCACGCTTGCCGAGTTTAGCCAAGGGCGGGGCTATCGCATCCAGCACCATAGCGCACGCGCCTATAACCGGGAGGAGAGTATCGACCGCGCTTACTCGCGTCTTGGAGAGGCGCACTACAGCACGCTCTTTAACAACTGCGAGCACTTCGTGCTCTGGTGTATCGAGGGCTTTCACTACAGCAAGCAGATTAGCCAGCTGATTGCCACGGGGTGTATCGCACATCAGGCGCTTCGCACTGTGGCTCGGCAGCCTACCCTTGCGGCCTTGCCTGGCATGGTTACCAGCACGGCACTGAACCCATCAGCAACTACCGCTGTGACCGCCGCAGTCGGTGCGTTGCTGGGGAGCTCGGCCACCTCGCTGGCGGCGCCTTTGGCTGCAACCTACGGCCTCTACCGCGCCTGGCGCTGGTTCAGGGATTAACGGTTCTCAAATTCGATACGAAAGGACACACCATGATGACCATGCCATTTCACCTGGCAGGGATGGCCCTGCCGATTTCCCCCGAGCTGCCTGACTTGCTGCGCAGCGCCGTGCAGGAACAACCGCTCGACCTCACCCACCTATCGACCCTGACTTTTAACTTTCGCAGCCCCAACTACAGTGCCGAAACGGGTGGCGTACATCCGGTAGAGCTGCGGCTTATTCGGGGACTACACGGCTGGGTATTCGATTACATCACCGACTTCAGTTATCAGGGAGTGGGCCAGGATGCCGAGCTCTGCAAGGAGCTCGACTTCAACCTCTCCTGCGACGAGCATTACCTACAAGGCTGGGGGCCACTGCCCGGCGTGGAAGCGCGGGAACTGTTCGCCCTGTGGCAGAGCAATTTCATGAGCTACGCCCAGTTGGGGTATTTCTCCGTTACGGTCAGTGGGGATTAGGAGGTGTGTGATGACTAACGGACTGCCGCTCTCTCACTATTCACGCCAGTGGCTTGGACTGGTCGCGGCTAAAGCTAAGCTGCTGCCGATTCGCCAGGGCGAGCGCTGGTTGCTGCACCTGACGCCTTGTAGCAAACATGCACGCACCGTCACGCTACATCTGCGCTGGTCTGGCGTGCAGTGGCAACTGCTCTCCCTCACCAATGCCGAGGATTGGCGCACCATGAGTCAGCATGTCGATGAAATCTGCGTGAACCCCACTCGTAGCTGTTTCTGGCGCTGCCAAGCAGGACCTGTCCCGCTCTCTGAGCAGCCCCGCGTGCTGGGGAGCTTTTTGAGCGACCTGCAGCGTAGCTGCATTCATCACGGCTATTGCGTGGAGAGTGACCCCTTACCCCAAGAGGAGGCACATGATGCCCAAACAACCGATCGCCGTTGAGCTTGGAGCGATTAATCGGGATGGCGAGACGCAGGTGGTACGTGACAGTGGCCTACCCGTGCAGGGCTACAGTGTCTACCTGCGAGCAGTGGAAGCCAGCGGTCTTGCCTTGGCCACCTGGGTGGCAGACTACGACACAATCGGCCCTGCCTATGAACTGGGAGAACGGCTGAGTTTGGCACTCGCTATCCCGTTCAACGTACTGGTCCCCGGACCACTGATACCGGTGCAGAGAGAAGCCATAGCTGTAGCAGGAAACCCAGCAGACCACTCCACGGCAAACTGAACACCACCACAGTTTCACCCCGACATGCTCCATGCGCGCCGGGGTTTTGTTTATTTGGAGACCCCATGCGTTACCACAAACTCAAAGCCGGGGAATGCCCCGGCACGTATGTCGTCACCGAGCCGGTGACAGAGCAAGACCTGCTGCGTATTGCCAACCAAATTGCCCGCAAGCGCCTAGCCAAAGGCACCGCTATTACCAGTACTACAGAGGCCACCGAGCGACTGCAAACCCTGTTGCAGGATCGGGAGCATGAAGTGTTTGGCGCACTTTTCCTCGACTCCCAACATCGCGTACTGGCTTTTGAGGAGCTGTTTCGTGGCACCTTGGACAGTGCCAGCATCTACCCACGGGAAGTGGTCAAGCGGGCCTTGCTGCTTAACAGCGGGGCCATTATCGCGGTCCACAATCACCCCAGTGGTGACCCGGAACCCAGCTACTCTGACCGGGTCTTTACCCAAGCCCTCAAAGAGGCCTTGGCGCTGGTGGATGTCCGGTTGCTTGACCATCTGGTGGTCGGTGCTGAGGGCGTGGTATCCCTGAAAGGGAGAGGCCAGCTATGAACCAGACTCCAGGCAAAACCCACCTCACCACCCTCGATATCCTCCTCGAGCTGCGCGGCTGGCTGGCAGATAACGTCCAGATGCAGGCAGATCCCGCCATCGTGGCCTACCTGCCTAACGGCTACCAGCTCACCCAGGCTGACTGCATCGAGGTCATTGATGTGCTGCTACATCAGCTGCGCGATTAGCCAATCCGGATCATCAGGTCCAACACCATCACTCACAAGGCCACCTCACCAAAAGTGGCCTTTTGCATTTCAAGGAGCTATTTCCATGTCTGCCTTCATGATTGATCGCAAGGACTACCTGGCCTTTGCCGTGCAGTTGCACCGCTTTTGCAATGCCCCCATGCCACCGCACTACACCCTTGAGTTGCTGCGCACCCTCTGGTGGAACTCACCAATGGATGTCACCAGTACCTGGACGTGGCGGGTAGACCGGTTAGTGCGACTGATGATGCTCGCCAACCGGCGGGCAGTCTGGCATCGCTATCAGTTAGGACGCCATCAAGAGCAGAAGGAACCACGCCAGCACTGCTCGACCAAGCTGGGACAGATTAAACCTGCCCACCGTTACCACCAGGCACCACTCACCGATAGCGAGCTGGTGGCGCTGTACAAATTCACCTGCTGCGCCCTGTACCAATCGAGTGAATGGAGCGGGAGCCCTGAGCGGGCTCCCCGGCTGGTGAAGGTGATTCAGCAGTTGCAACAGGCTCTCGCGCAAGACGTGCTGACCCGGTTGTCACTGTGGGAGCAAGCCCCCTGGGGGGAGATGTGATGAACCTTTCCATCACTCTGACAGTGACAAGCTCACCATCGAGCTCAACCGCCCAGATAGCACAACGTATCTCTGATGACATGGCACACCTGCATCACCGTCTCGGGGATGGGGTCAGCGATGAACTGGGCATCAGCATCAGTTACCTCGTTGAACAGTTTGCGCTGCTGGCAACGGCTTACCGAGCACCTGAAGAAATGGAGAAACATCAATGATTGAGTTCAACGACAGCTTTAGCCAGGCCGCCGTAGCGGAGGCCATGTGTGCCCATCCAGCACTCGCCAAGCTCATCAATCAGCAGTTGATGCTGCCGGGCTTTGCCTATGCCCACGATGTAGAGGGGCGGCGTATTGGTGACCCGCTGGTGGCCCCCAACCCGGTGTTGCACAAGACCACGCTCTTTGTCAGTCCACGGGATATGCGTGAGCACCTGCCACATGAGATTAACTTCGCCCGCTTTCGCTGCGCCTGTAATGCAGCGGGTCAGCCGGTCGGTGAGTGGCAACGGGTAATTGTCGGGGCCTACGTCAACCACGGTAGTGATGACAAGCCGGATTGGAGTAGTCACACCTGAGCCACGACCACCAGCACACACAAAACCCCATACAGCCCCTCACTCCGAGGGGCTGTTTGCATTTTAAGGAACCCAACCATGCACGACCTACGTGATTACAAGACCCTGACCGCTCGGCAGATCACCACTACCATCGGTCAGCTGAACCACAACACCGCGCCGAAGATAATGACCCACCTGGGATTGCGGGCTAGGCAGCCGCAACCACTCGGTAATGGCCGTAGTAGAGCCAAAGCCCTCAAGCTGCTGCGCAGAGTAAAGAAGGCTCACAAAGCAGGGCGTATCCCGTTCGAGCTCACTGTGACAGGTTGCCGCATCGACCGAGGCAGCCATCAAGCGGACCGTTACTACTACGACCGCACGCTGCTGGCCCAGGGCTGGCAGCAATACGATACCGAGGAAGACGCCTGGTATTTCGGCATCTGGATTAACACAGAGAAGCTGGAGACCTTTACCTACGCCGAGGGGGATACCAGTCATGTGATTGCGCCAAACGTCGAGGCGTTTCGTGCCGAGCTGGCGTGGCTCTACCAGTACCACCCACAAGCCCCGGCGTTTATCAGCATCGACCCAGAGGCGGGCGTTGTGACACGCCACTTTGAAGCCAAACCGGAGGTGTGACATGACGAAGAACATCTCCATCAAGGTGCCCGGCAAACATCCGCAAACTGGCGAGCTCACCACCTTTGAGCTCAAGGGCTAGCGCATCGATATCGACATCGGCGGCCAAGCAGTGCCCTTCCTAATTCACGGGAGGGGTATAGGGACGTCGCTCACCCACATCCCTAGTGGCTAACGCATTGCGCTGATCGGTGGCTGGCTCACCGCGCGTTACGCCATACCTGAAAATAAGCCCAGCAGAGCGGCCTGTGCCCAGATGGCCATAGACCGGCTGGTGGCTCAATACGGCTCGCGGCACCTGCTGGACCGACTCAATTGCAAGCCGGTTATCAACGAGGCGACTGACTGCGCTCGTTGACGCCCGACTGTCTCGCTCATCCACAAACAGCATAAAGGGCCAACCCTTCCAGGCTGGCCCTTTGCATCATTGGAGTCACCGAACATGACCCGTCTTATCACCGGACTCGAGGTGCATAGCTATGCCCCCGAGCTTAACAAATTGCATCTGCGCAACCGGCAGACGTTACCCGCTCCCGGCATCACCACCATCAAAGAGGCCAAGACCCGTCTATTTGGTCGTTGGCAGCCAGGGCATCAGGTGACCATCACCGTGAGCCATCCTGACTACGTCAATCTCTCCCGGCTCTACCGAGGGCGACTGACAAACCTGACAGACCTCCCAGAGCACCTGACCAGACTACGCCAGCGCCACAACGTACCCGGCACCTGTATAGACATTCAACTGAGGTATCGCTAATCATGACCACAACCCATTCCGAAGTACCTACCGCAGAGACGGAACACTCTGTAGCTCCCCAAACCTACACGCGTGATCTCGGTATTAGCTGGGGTCTGCCACGTGATATAACACCACGCTTTGGTGCTCGTCTGATACAAAGCAGCTACCGACTCGATTTTCTATCCGATCGAGCCAGTCTAATCGGTGAGTGGAGTCAGATTCAGATAGACAAGCTCGACGAAGCTTTACCGGAGATCATCAAAGCAATGGAAACCAAACTGTTAACGGGCGATCTGGATGCCCAACACCAGCACTGCATCACTATCCAGCACGGTGGTTTCACCTGTGAAGCTGATAGCCTTGGCAGTCACGGCTATGTCTATATCGCGATTTACCCCACGATAAGCGCGGACATCACTCACTGCGCCAAGGCGTGATCGCATATCCACTGGTGGCCACACTGATACCGTGGTTATGATTCACTACTGACTAACCCAGCGTTTTCCCCTTCACTAAATACCTCTCCAACCCTGCTACGCCCATTGCGGTGGGGCGATGGCATATGGAGCACAATCATGTTGCATCACAAACTGATCGCCGGGGAGCTCCCCGGCACCTATCTGTCACTGAGCTGATTAACGAAGAGGGTCTGTTGACTATCGCCCACAAGATTGCCCGTCAGAAACTGGCCAAAGGAGAAGCGATTACCGGCAAACACTTGGCACAGCTGGCACTACAAACCCTATTGCAGAGCAGAGAGCATGAAGTATTTGCCATGCTGCTCTTGGACAACCAGCATAGGATCCTGGCATATGAGGAGCTGTTTCGCGGCACGCTCAGTAGTGCCTCTGTTTACCCAAGAGAAGTTGTTAAACGTGCGCTGGAGCTCAATGCAGCTGCGCTGATGCTGGTGCATAACCATCCATCTGCTCACCTAGAGCCCAGCTGGGCGGATATTGTGAGCACTCAGCACCTGCAGAATGCAGTGGCTCTGGTTGATATCCGGCGGCTAGATCATCTCGTGGCAGGGAGTGAAGGAGCTGTATCTCTCACTGAGACAGGAGTCATACGACGAACAATTTGATGAAATTCAGCCCCATAACAGAAAATGCTCTTCATTTGAAGAGCATTTTCTGTACATATAGTTCTAGATTTTTTTTGCTTCAAAGCGACTAAATGCACCATGGAACTAACCCATGCCTGTAGCAACTACTTTACCTTCGAAATGCTGTTTCACTGCGGAGAAACTTGGCAAGGATTGCAGTGTGAGAACTCACCTCAGCAAAAAGCCAGCTGGCTCGCCTATCAGGCTCTGGCACAAAAACTACTCGATCCCTTGGTCGAGCAATTTGGCATGCCGCTCATCAGCTTTGGATTTTGCGGCCATCGATTACGTCGCGTCATACAGGGCAAGCCTCAACCTCGCATCGCTCCTCGGTTAGATCAGCATGCGGCTTGCGAACTGAACCGACAAGGCCAATTGATCTGCCCCCGCCAAGGTGCAGCTATCGACCTAATGTATTCAACTCACAACAGCACAGAGATCGCCAATTGGCTCGCCTGCAACACGCCCTTTGATCGCATCTACTTTTATGGGCCAGATCGGCCGCTGCACCTGAGTCACGGCCCCGAGCAATGTCGCGCAATGACTCATCTTATTGAGTATAAAGAGCGACGGCTGCCGCGCACACTCGCTCTCTCTACCTTGCAAGGATGGCTTTGATGCTGACTCCGTCACGTTTTCACGAGCTGGTTGCCACCCTTCCCTATAAAAAAGAGCTGCCCGAAGCTGTCTATCTACACAGAGAAACGCTGCAGCACACTTGTTCGCTCTTAAGCCAATTTGTCTGCGCCGTGGCCAAGGCCCTTAAACTGTCAGACGATGAGTGGCATCTGGTCAAACTGGCCAAACGCGATTTTCGCCTTTCATTGCTGTGCTACCCCACCTTCTTCGAAGAGGCCTACCCCAGCCTCAAGCAGAGCGTGACCGTTGATCTGGCCAAACTGAGCCATACCGTTACCCGCTACGATAGCCTGGACAATCCCCCCATTCTGCATCGCAAAGAGAGCATGCTGCTCCCTGATCACCCACAGGCAGAGAGCTGTCGCCAGATCACCGAAGAGGGGGTGTTGGCAGGGCTTTACGCTCATCCCCGCATGATTGGCTTCAAAGCATCGTGGGAGCGGCTTATCGCAAGACATGGATACCAACTGGTTGATGGGCGCCTGTTTCGCACCTCCGCCCTGCCGCCCGAAGAGGGGGGCCCACAAATTGATCGCCATAAAACCGCGTTGGTTCGCCATGAACTCTCAGCCCCCATGAAGATGCTGGCACGCCATGGTTATCTCAACGGCGACTATGCGCTGTTTGATTACGGTTGCGGCCGGGGGGATGACCTGCGGGAGCTGGAAGCACACGGTATTGACGCGCTGGGCTGGGACCCGAACTTTCGCCCGGATGGGGAGAAGGTGGTCTCCCATCTGGTCAATCTCGGTTTTGTGATCAACGTGATTGAGGATCAAGATGAGCGGATGGAGGCGCTGCTCGGCGCCTGGGAGCTGACCCAAACCCTGCTGGTCGTCTCGGCCATGCTGGCCAACGACAGCTTTATTGCCCAGTTCACCCCTTATAAAGATGGCGTTATCACCTCGCGCAACACCTTTCAGCGCTACTACAACCAAAGCGAGCTCAAGCACTACATAGACAGAACACTCGATGAAAATGCCATCGCCGTGGGGCCCGGCATCTTTTACGTGTTCAAAGACAAGCTCGAAGAGCAGCGCTTTTTGGCACAACGTCAACGCCGAAACCACAGCTGGCAACAGCTGACCTCGCCCACGCCCAACCATCAGGCCGCAGCAGCACTACTGATCACTCGCCATCAACCGCTGTTTGAAGCCTTCTGGCAGCGGGCGCTGACCCTTGGCCGAATTCCAGCCAATGACGAGTTTGAACAAAGCGACGAGTTAAGAGAGATAGCAGGCAGCCATCGCAAAGCAATGACCCTGCTTGGCCAGCATTTTGACCTTGCCCAGTTAAAGCAGGCCGAGCTGGAGCGGCAGCAAGATTTGCTGGTCTACCTGGCACTCAACCTGTTTGGCAAACGCCAAACCTATACCCACTACCCCAGCGAGCTGCAGCGGGATATCAAAGCCTTTTTCGGTGGCAACCCGCAGGCACAGCAGGCCGCCAAAGCACTGCTCTACCAGATTGCGGATATCGCCCTCATCAACCAGGCCTGCGAGCTGGCCCATCAACTGCTACCCAACAGCCTGCTCTATCCCAGCCATTCACTGCTGCTACACAAATGCTTTATTGCGCAATTACCGCCGCTGCTGCGTGTCTACCTCGGCGCGGCTTGCCAGCTCTACGGTGACTTGACCGATATCGACGTGATCAAGCTGCACATCCGCTCCGGCAAGGTGAGCCTGATGGGGTATGACGACTTCAGCAAACCCATCCCCCATCTGGTGGAGCGGGTGAAGATCAAGATGGCCGAGCAGGAGGTCGATTTCTTCGACTATATGGATGAGCACAAACGCCCCCCGCTACTCAATAAAAGCTATTTGATGGACCCTGAGCATCCAGATTGGGATAAGCAGAGATCGCTGGAGTTGCGCCTCGGCAAGCTCATGGCACTCGACCTTGCCCAAGACCTAAACCTCAGCCGGCACGAGTTTGAGCAAAACCTTGCTCGGGCAGGTAAGCGAGTCCTAGGGTTCAAAATATGCTCAATTTTGACGTAAAACCTTCTAAAACTTCACAAATTGCTCATGAAAAGGGCCTTTTAATGCTTTTTCACATGCATTACGTTAAAAAATTACGTAAAATTTGACGTAATCACTTCAGCGTTAAAGTCCAGCTTATGAGCACCTTTGACTCCCATTATTGTTATGCGTTTCCGGCAGTGCGAGGAATACAGGCAGGGCGCCCCTTTTACATCGCAACCTGTCCGCTTCGCATCATCCCCAAGATTTTCAGCTTTGATGAGCGTGAAGTGCCGCCAGAGCTGAGGGCCCAGCGCTCGCTCAACAAATCCCGGATCCCGGAAATGGTTCGCTATCTACTTGATAATCCGAAAGACTACGTATTCTCGGCTTTGACAGCCTCGATTGCAGTGGATGTTGAGTTTGATGAGCACCCCAACTCAAACAATCTCGGTATACTGCGCATCCCTATGGATGCTCAGATCCTGATCAACGATGGCCAGCACAGACGCAAAGCCATTGAAGAGGCGATGGAAGAGCGCCCCGAATTAGGGCAGGACAATATTCCAGTTTTGTTTTTTGTTGATGAGGGTCTGCAGAGGAGCCAACAAATGTTTGCTGACCTCAACAAATACGCAGTCAAACCCAGCCCTTCCTTGGGGACTCTCTATGACCACAGGGATCAATCTTCAGAACTCGCCAGACACTTGGCGATGACAACCGAGCCGTTCGTGGGCCTGACCGAACTTGAAAAGTCCAGTATCTCTGCCCTGTCAAACAAGCTCTTTACCCTGAGCAGCATTAAACAAGCAACCAGGGCCTTACTGGGTAAGGGCCCGAAAGAGGGCTTTAGCGATGCTGAGGCCAACCTGGCATGCTCATTTTGGCAAGGGGTCTATCGCAATATGCCAGATTGGCAGATGGCCAATCGCAAAGAGGTCTCACCGGCTCAACTCAGACAAGAGTATGTCCACGCCCATGGAGTTGGCCTGCATGCATTAGGCATGATGGGGCGTAGCCTTATCTGCGAACACCCTGATACTTGGCAAGATGACTTGGCACAACTTAAAAATATCGATTGGCGCAAGACCAATCCTGAATGGCTGCGCCGTACCATGTTGCATGGCAAACTGAGTAAATCGACTACCGCGATACAGCTCACTTGCAACGCCCTTAAACAAGCATTGAACCTTTCCCTCACTCCTGAGGAAAAGGTGCTCGAAGAGCAGGTTGTACAATAATGAGCACCTTACAAATGGCCCATGACCTGGCCGACTATGAAGACTTTATCAATCTCGAGCCTTTCGCCGGTAAACTGTTGGCCGATTATGTGGCCGAGGTTCAGCGCATCTACTGCGCCGACAAGCGCCCCTGGGTAATTGGCTATAGCGGTGGCAAAGACTCATCTGCTGTCGTCACTCTCGTCTACCTAGCACTGCTAGGCCTTGAACCTGAGCTGCGTAGTAAACCCATCTTCGTTGTCTCATCGGATACCCTCGTTGAAACACCGGTCGTGGTTGACCTCATCATCAAGACCATGAAGCAAATTGAAGCCGGTGCTAAGCGTGATGGCTTGCCAATCACGGCTCATCCAGTTGTACCTAAGACCAATGAGACCTTTTGGGTCAACCTGCTCGGCAAAGGCTATCCAGCACCCACTCGTAATTTCCGTTGGTGTACAGAGCGGATGAAGATCAACCCGGTCAGTGACTTTATAAAAGACAAGGTCAGCCAGTTTGAAGAAGTGATAGTCGTGCTTGGATCTCGCAGCAGCGAGAGTGCTTCCCGTGCTCAAGTGATTGCCAAGCACAAAATTGATGGTACCCGTCTTGCCCGCCATACCACACTGGCCAATGCCTTCATCTACACCCCCATCGATACCTGGGATGTGGAAGACGTCTGGAAGCTACTGCGTGGCGCCTTCAAATATTCCCCTGATGATGTTGAGGAATGGGAAAGTCCATGGGGCGGCAACAATCGCCCACTCTGGACACTGTATATGGACTCATCAGGCCAAGGTGAATGTCCACTCGTCATCGATGAGAGTACTCCCTCTTGCGGTAACTCACGCTTTGGTTGCTGGACCTGCACCGTGGTCACCAAAGACAGGGCCATGGAGAGCCTGATTCAAAACGGTGAGGATTGGATGCTCCCTTTATTGAAGTTTCGTGATCTACTGGCAAAAACCACAGATCCGGAGCAGAAAGACACATATCGAAACTATAAGCGACGCACTGGCAAGGTAAGTTACCAATATGCTAAAGAGGGGGAGGACATTGCCAGCGAACGTAAGCATGTACCCGGCCCTTATTGGCTCAAATATCGTCAGCAGTGGCTGCGAGATCTGCTCAGCACAGAGAAAGCCCTCAATGAGCAGGGCCATAGCATCACCCTGATTACCGAGCCCGAGCTACACGAAATCCGCCAACAGTGGCTAAAAGATCCCAACGAGCCAGATTGGGAGGACTCTCTCCCCCACATCTATCGTGATGTCTATGCCAAAGACCTCAATTGGATTGTCGATGATCAGTCTCGCTTCGATGCCAGCGATGCCGAGCTCTTGGAACAACTCACGGCTCACTATGAAGTAGAGCCCGAGATGGTCATGAAACTAATTGAACTCGAAATATCACTGGAGGGGCTGAGTAAACGCCAAGGGGTCTTTGACAAGATTGGCAACATCCTGAAACAGGACTGGGGCTCTTTGGAAGATATCCAGCAAAAACAGGTCACATTGCAAAAAAGAAATCAGCGTGACCAACACCAAAAGACCATTAACGATATAGAGGCTGAGCTTAAAAAAGTGCAGTCACAACTAAACGATGCCCATGACATGAGCCGTCTGCTGAACGAGGTAGTCACAGATGATAATTAAGAGCCTCACCTTGCATGACTTCCGTGTATTTCGTGGCAGCCATCAGATTGACCTAGCACCTCGCCCACGTCTGCTTCAGGATGGGAGCAAACTCAATGATCGCCCCATAGTACTGTTTGGTGGCCTCAATGGTGCCGGCAAAACCTCAATACTAACGGCCATTAGACTGGCTCTCTATGGTCGCCTCGCATTTGACGGTCTCTATAGCCAGCAAGACTATATCGATCTTCTAGCCGCCCTAGTCCATAACGGTGTCAATGATACTCAACGTCCTGATAAGGCGAGTATCGAACTCTGTTTTACCTACAATAAGGCCGGTGTTGAATCTGAGTTCACCGTTATCCGCAGTTGGAAACGGGGGAAAAAAGATCGCCTGATGCTACTCCAGGATGGCAAGGCAAAAGAGGAACTCGATTACGATCAGTGCCAAGGTTTTCTTAATGAGCTTATCCCTCATGGTATTGCGGATCTCTTCTTCTTCGATGGCGAGAAGATTGCTGAGTTGGCTGAAGATGAATCAGGCAAGGTATTGAAAACTGCCGTTCGCCGTTTGCTGGGGCTGGATCTTGTCAGCAAGCTGCAAAGTGATCTTGGGATCTATCTTAAGCGGGTAGATGCACAGTGCCTTGGAGCTCAGCAGCAAAAGCGCCTAGCAACATTGGAGGCCGAGTGCGCCCGACATGGCGCAGACGCAGAGCACCTTCGCGTCAAAGCAGGTTATAAACATAACGACATTGAACGGCTGACCATTCAAATTAAAAAAATGGAAGCACAATTCGCTGCAGAAGGGGGGGCGTTTGCTCTCACCAAAGCACAAGAGCAGCAACGTGTCGACCTACTGCTCAAAGAAAAAGAACAGCTAGAAAAACAGATCCGCCATGAGATGGAGACCTATCTGCCTCTCTCGTTGGCCCCCAATACCTTGGCCCACTTACTTGCTCAGCTCGAGACCGAAGCTTGCCTGAAGCAGACACAACACTTCACCACAGAGCTCACCCACTTCCTGCAAGCCTTGCAGGGAGAAGTTGCCTTCCAATCGGCGCAGGCGGGCAAAATTGCCGCCGAGGCAATCGAGAGCCAGCTCTCGCAATATCTGGCCAATAAACCACAAGGCAAAGTTCATCTCGATATTTCGGAGCGTGAGTTTGGTGTTATCGAGCAGCTTATCAAGCAAGAGAGCATGCACGCTAACAAGCGTTTCCGTGCATCTAGAGATCGACTGCAAGAGGTTGAGCACGCCTTGGAGCAGGCCGCAACTAATATAGCCAGAGCACCTGAGGATGAGCAGCTCCTCAACCTTTTCAAAGCGTTGCGAGCCCTCGATAACAAACGGCAGCAGGAGATCCATCACTACCAGAAGCTACTTGAAGAAGCCAAGCAGGCTCTTAATAAACAACTGCTTGTGGCACGGGACATTCAAAAACTCCACGATAAAGTGCGAAGTCAATTTAATGACAATAGTGCAGTTCAGCATGCCCATGAAACCATTAAGCTACTGGATGAATATAGTGATGTCTTGACCATGGCTAGGGTAAAGCGATTGGAGGCTGCGTTTTCAATTGCCTACCGTAAGCTCGCCCGCAAAGAAGATTTGCAAATCCAGGCCAGGATCAATCCGGCCTCTTTCGATGTGGAGCTTGTCGATGAGCAAGGTGTTAGCATCAATCGCAAGCTGCTCTCTGCCGGTGAGAAACAGATATATGCCATCGCTATTCTTGAAGCCTTGGCAAAAACCTCGGGTCGACAATTGCCTGTCATTATCGATACACCGCTGGGCAGGCTAGACTCGCACCACAGAGATAAGCTGATCGAACACTATTTCCCACAAGCGAGCCATCAGGTCGTGCTCCTCTCAACAGATACCGAGGTCGATCAACGCTACTTTGCAGAACAGCTGCGCGACGACATATCCCACTCCTATCAGCTGATGTTTGATGGTTTGATGAAGTGTTCGTATCTAAAAGATGGCTACTTCTGGCAACAAAAGGAGGCTTGCTAATGCTCCCTAACCGCATGCAATTAACACAACAAACTGAAGAGCAGTTAAAGCGGCTAAAGAGCATGACTGGGGTAACGCCCAACATAGCTGCTCGCATTGCTTTTTTCCGCTCGATAGAGTCAGGATTTCGCTACCAAGGTGACCAACGAAAACTCGATGGGTCTCTGGTGCTGGATAAGATCACCTGGCTGGGAGACACCGCTCAGATCACCGAGTTATTGCTCGAACTGACATACCCTGAGTTAGATCAAAAAGAGAGAGTAAAAGCCTGGGCATTTCATGTAGAAGATGGAATTTCAGCATTACGAAATCATAAAAAATTATTGGAGTTTTCTTCTGGGATTTGACATGAAAAATATTGATAGCCATCTGCAATCGACACTGAACTCACGCGATCATTATTTAACACTGTCATGTGGAACTAGTACGCCAGATAAAAAAGATTTTTTATTTGGCTTTAGCTCTACAGAAACAACAGCAATGACAGGAGTCCTCACTTCATTCGTATCCCTTGCTTTAGCATTTGCGACTATCTATAAATACGGCAAAGACATAAAACATATTCAGGAAAAACACGACCTAGATAAAAAGCAAATAAAGGATGCAGCAGTGAAAGAAAAGTTAGAGAAATTTTTCGGACCACTGGCATCTCTATTAGAAGAATCAAGAATATTATACGCTCACTTCGCGATATCAGAGAAAGAGACTCTAAGTATACATGGGGGGTACTTTCGTACCCTCAGATATATAACCACTGGCGATAATTTAGATAACTTAAATATTCATGACAAGGCTATTCTAGAGCAAATTGTAACCATTTCAGATAAAATCACTACTTTAATAGAAAACCATTCTGGGTTAGTTGATAACCCGGAACTTCATAGTCTACTTGGCAAGTTATGCTCACATTATAGAATCATACGCCTAGCATTTGATGGAAAACTCAAAGACCAACATGACAATTTGGAAAACATAGTTTTTCCATTAGAAATAAATGGTGCAATTGATAATGAAATCAGAAAACTGGAGTCACAGACATTAGAAAAAAACTATAACAAAAAGAAATCAAAAACAATCATCTATTATAATGAAAATGCTTTTGATTATTATCATAAAACATATACAGTGGACATGGATGATATCTACAAACGGGTCAGAAAATACATTCCAAACGGAACCAGAATATTAGATGCTGGCTGTGGCGTAGGCCGTGATACTGAGTATTTTATAAAACATGGATTTAAAGTTACCTCTTTTGATGCCTCAAAAGAAATGGTTTCTTTTTGCAACCAATATAGCTTTGCTTACTGTGAACAACTAGACTTTAAAGATATAAATTACCCACCCATATTTTCCCTAATATGGGCATGTGCATCACTACATCACCTCAATAAACTGGATTTTGAGCATGCTATAAAACGTCTTTTCAAAGCTACACTATATAATGGATATATATATTTCTCATTAAAAAAGAAAAGCAATAACGTAGAATCTTCGAAAAGGAAATTTTATTTTTATGACGATGAATATTTGTACAATCTTTTAGAAAATGAACTCGGCATGATTCTTGTTGAAAGGTGGGAAAGCCAAGGGAAAACATGTAATACGAGAGATATTTTCTTAAATTACGTCTTCTATAAAAATAGAATTTGAATAAATGAGCAGAGCATTACTTTTGCTCTGCTCAAACATATATCAAAAATCAAAGAAATTCCGGTCAACTTCTAATATTTCAAAAGTGTCGACTATGGCAACGCCCATGCCATGCTGTACAAGTAAGTCGCATAGCTGAATACCGTCTATAAGAGTTACATTCATTCCTTGAGCTTTAGTCGCACTCAATAACGCTTGCTCTGTAAATGAAGAAGATGAGAAGAAAACTCCCTTTCTTGCTCCTTTTAAAGCCATCGCCCCAACGAATTCTCTGATTTCACTAGGAGGCACTTTATTATGCTTATATCTTTTAGCCTGAATATATATCTTTTCTAAGCCCAACTTGTCTTCGTTTATTATTCCATCAATTCCTTCATCACCAGCCCCCCCTACAACTTTTCCAGCCAGAGACTCATGCCAGCCATACCCCATCTTTAATAATAACTTTACAACAAGCTGCTCAAAAAAAGCGGGATCAGATGCATTTATACAATCTAGTAATTGCTGCTTGATGGACCTAACATGCTCATTATGCTTTATATAAATAATTTCTTCAGGCAATTGTTCCTTGGTTGTTTTTTCTTTTGTGCTTTTTTCTACCAATGGTTCATTAACGATTTTCCCATCCCACAAAGAATATAAAGTCTTTCCTGATGAAAGACCACTTTCCACAAATATCTTCCTAGGTGATGAGCTCGGAAAATCAAGACCAAAACAATGCTTTCTTATTTTGCTTCTGACGACAGACGCAGGATCTTTTGCTCCAAAACAATAATATCCCCCATCAATTATAGAGTCATATATCTCTTTATGTGTGAGTGGCCGATTTGAATCAAGCAGGACTTTTTCTATTGCTTCTATAATTGTCATGGAATTAGCTCCCAAAATGCCCGATCCCGCATCATAGACATTTTTTTCTCTCCATCGATATAGAGACTGAAATGTTTATCCAGCTTGCGGATCTGTTCCATTAACTCTTCCTGATCGGCCTTATCATCCTTATTAAAGATTGCCTTAATATCTGCATTTTTTATCTCGGCAACGCGGTGCACCACCCAAGTCAAGATATAAGAGCCATAGTTGTTCTCCCCTGTCTTAAAGTGGCTTAAGTCTTGGGTTGAGAGAATAACTCCTACCCCATACTCGCGCCCTTCTTTTAGGATTTTTCGCAGGCTGGGGAAGTCCTGCGACATAAAGTTGTCAGCCTCATCGACCAGAATCATCTTGGTGATCTGGCGATAATCCCCTGCAACCTTGGGCTTACCGCGCTTTTGCATCTGCGAGTAGAAGAGATCCAAGGTCAGGGCCACCACCAAGCTTTGGATCTGGGGGGAGTAGCCCGCCAGCTCGATCACCGTCACTCCCTCGAGCAACTCATAGAGCGAGCTCACTCCATCAGGTTGGGTCTCAAAGATCTCGTAAGTGACCAAAGAGTCGAGCGCCGCATAGAGAGAGTCTTCATCAATCTTCTCTTGCTCCATATAGAGATCCCAGACCTGAGCCAGGGTCGGTGCAGGCTTTGACCAGGTGCTAGCGTCGGATTTGCTGATCCCGGCCAACTCATAGGCATCGAGGATCAGCTTGCGCAGCCGCAGCTGCTGCTTGGGCCCCAGGCCAAACGCCTTGGCAAGGGTCTCTGAAAAGCCCGTTGCCGTGTGCACCGGCAGCATGGGCATATCCCCATAGAGCGAGAGCGGGTTATAGGGCAGGCGGTGCAGCTTTAGCTTGCGGCTCTGGTTTGCTTCACTAAAGGCATCGTCCACATAGTCTGACTTGTAGTCGAAGATAAGCAGACCAATCCGTGCCCCCTCGACATTGTTGTCTTGCTGGCGCATTAGCTGAGTGATCAGCGACTTGGTAAATTGGGTCTTGCCGGTGCCCATGGTGCCAATAATACCGGTATTGGTATTCATAAAGCGGGCAGTATTGGTGGGCTCCCAATAGAGGGGGCTCTTATAAAAGGCATCGTGACCAAAGAGCACCTTTAAGGGCTCACGCCCCTGAGACTGTGGGGCCGTCTCGGTCGACGGCGCAGGAATGGCCACTGGCGCCTCGTCCTGTGCTGCGATCACAGGCTCGATGCCACTCACCTTCACGGGGGGCTGCGCCACCTCACCTTCGCACTGGGGCATCAGGCAAAATTGGCGGGGCACCTGGCACTGCTCGACCAAACGCTGGATCGATGTATCCATCTTGCTGGCAATCAAGGCTGGCAGCAGGGAGTATGGGAGCTCAATTTGCAACACGTTTTGCCCTGTGGTCTGGTAACTCGGCTTAAAACAGCTGTCGTTTTCCACATGGGCCACCACCATGGCCTCTACATAATCGGGTAGAGCGCCTAGCTGATAATCCCCTCGCATCCACCACTCTCGTCTATCGAGCAGCGGCTGCAGTTGTGCTCGCTCTAGCACCCCATAGAGGCAGAGCTTATCGACCTGCATCAATACCTGGCGGATAAAAAGACCCCGATAGAGACGGCTGGCAAAGGTGTCTTGCCCCAGCACCTCTTCACTCAGGTAACGCTTCAGTTCCACCGCCTGCTGCCCAGCATAGGCATAATCGGGCCGCACTCCCGTCTTCACCTCGAGGGGCATCAGATAGAGACGATCCTCTTTAAAACCGACGAAGAGCACATCATCCGAAATCGCCCCCTTGCGATAGCCCTGCACCTGACGAGAGAACTCGCTATCGCTCATCTTAAGCCCCACATTGCCCGACACCCGGATCATCTCGGCTACCGACAGGGGCACCCAGCAGATATCGGATTGGCGCAGCAAGGCCGAGGCAAACTTATAGGCCCCTATGATGCCATTCTTCTCTTTGCGCTCCTTGGGATTCGCAGTCAGCATCTTAAGCAGCCACTCGCCGTTGAAGGCGTTAAATTCGGTCAGCAGCACCTCACCTTGCCCATGCCCCTCTTTTTGCAGCAAACGTTGAAAGAGCTCGACCTGCTGGGTCACCGTAATGGCGTCATAACCGGCAGCGCTGGTGTATTGGTCCGAATAGTGGATGAGCACCACATCCTGCTGATTAGCAAAGAAGTCGAGGGTCACCTTGGGATCTATGATTGTGGTCCAAAGAGAGCTCTTATAAGAGCGCTGCAGCAGGGATTGAAAATCGGCACTGACAGCAAGCCCTAGGCTCGTCTCTAGATATGGAGTATTACTCTGATGAGCAGGCTTCCACAGGTTTGCTATTCGATGAGCCAATCGTAGGGTTTGATGGGGCAGGTAATCGACCCCACGTAGTCCAAAGGAGGTGAAGTAAGCACCATTTTGGATCTCTGCAGCTTCCCCAGCGATCAATCCATCGCACAGCACGCCGCTCATCGCCATCTCACTCTTGATATCACGACACTCTACCGGCTCTTTATTGCGAAAGAATGCCAAATGGGAATAGGCGAAGGACTCTTCCCCCTTGGGCAGGGTGAACTTGCTATAAGTTAGTCTGCTTCTGATGAGATCAATCAACATATCGGCATCAGCGCGCTGTTTTCCACTATTTAAACCCAACCAGACCTTAAGCTCTTCATAGGCTTGCGTCTCGGCGAAGCGGTCGAAGTCATTAAATTGCAACCGCTCGTCATAACAGTTGACGTGGATGGCGATAGACTGCTCTTTGTGCTGTTTGAAATGCTCGACCAGACCCAAGAAGAGCTCTCCACTCCCCCCCTGATTGATGGCATTGATAATCAGGCTACTCTTGGCCCCTGCACTAAAGAGACGGGCATAAGCCTGAGTGAACTCTGCCAGCTTATCGCGCACCAGACGTTTGATGTAATCAAAACTCTCCTGCTTTTGCGGCACCACGTTGAACCAAAAACAGTTTTCCCGGACAACCTGAAGATGGGCATAGCCTGAGTCGTTGTCATAGACAAAGGGCAAGAGGCCAGAGGCAACAAGGCGCTCTCGGGTAACATCGGGCAGCTCAGCAAAACTATGACCCTCTTCGCTCTCGGGCTCACTCAAAATGGCACTGACCAGCGCTAGGTAATAGGCCAACACCAGAGGATGCAGAGGGGTTAACTTCAGAATTCCTTCATGGCGGTACAGTCCCACTCGCATCAATCGTTTCTGCTCTTGGGTCAAAACACTGCTAGGCACAATTGAGGCGAGTGCCTCTTCATAGGCCTCCACCACCCCCTGCACCAGAGCACAATAGTGTTGCCCCCAGGCCACTAAACTAGGGAGACTTTTCTTCTGGTTTAGGTAGGTAAAAAGTGTTGTATAAGCCGCTGACAGTGCAGGCGAAAAATTGTTCAACTCGGCTGACGTGAGTGTATCGTCATCGCTTAGATAGAGCAGTTGCTCGTCCACCATGCGAGCCTCGAGCTTAAGCAGTTGCTGACGGATGCCCACCACGCCACTCTCGGCGTTATCAAAGACGATGCGCCCATTGGCACGATTATATTCAGCATTGCGCTCATCATGAAAAAGCCGGCTAAAACGGGTCTTATCGAAAAGTAAAGGGAGCGTGATCCCATCATCAGCGGCTGGCCCCTCAACATTAATAGTAAGTTGGCGATCGCCATTTCGAAGGGTAAAGATGGTTTGCTCATTTGACTCAGCCAAACGCTCAAAATCTGCCCAGCCCACAGCTCGACAATCAACCTCGACCTGATCTTCCTCTAGGATTCTACAGCTATCTAGCTGAGCATTAACGCGCAGTCGGTTCTCTTCAAGCTGCAGGGTCAACCAGGTTTTACCATTACCGGGCTCGACCCGGTAACGGTGCAAAATCTCGTCGAGATAGAAGTCCCCCTCTTCCAGCAACAGGCAACGAAACTTGTACTCTTCGGCTCGGTTATCTCGTTTAAGTTCGATGCTAAAGAAGGTGGGCTCGCCGGTCACCGGCACCACTAGACTAGCCTTGCAGCGCTTTCCGCCAGCTCGGCTCACGGTGATATTCACCAATTTACTCAAGGCCCGGTTGTGCTTTAGCTGCAATTGTTGAGCCTCAAGATCGTTGCCGAGAAAATTGAGCAAAAGGGAGCACTGAGTTGCCCCTTTTGGCATCACCAGCATCAGGCTCACCTCGCGCAGGCCAGCTTTGGTCTGTGCCTTGGCACGTTGATGAACGACTCCTTCTTGCAGCGTTACTTCATCAAGTAGAAGCTTTTGTGCCTTATTGGCTGCAATCTCTTGTAACAGACTCTCGAGACAGAGCTGGCGCCAACGGTCATCTTGAAAATGCTCACGAACAAAATGAGAGCTGAACTCCTTTAGAATGTTTTCCAGTTGGTCACGGTCGTAGTGTTCAACCGCCTCTTCAATATCCCGGCGAAGTTCGCGATTTTGTTGTAGGCGCTGGCTAATATGCTCCCTATTGCCACTGCAACTAAGCAGAAGTGGATCGTTAAAGAGGTGAAGCTCGTCGAAATCGAGCTCCACATCTTTGTCCAAGGCCCTAAAAAGAGAGGCAAACCCGAAAACAGTCGAGCCGTCGGCCTTGATTAACTTAAGCTGCTCTTCGAGCAAGCAGGCTGAGAGGTCACGACGGGGGTGGCCAATATCAATTAGCTCGTAGAGCTTCTTTGAAATCTGTTCAGGGTGCCAAATCGCACCTTTTCCCCCGAGATCGAATGCACTGTTGTTCAGGGTATCAAGCATGCTGTTATGGATGATCAATAGCGCGGCATTATTAAACGCCCCACCCCGTCCCGCGACTAGATCTCGCAAGTGAGAGATGTAGTTTTCACTAAAGCCCTCCCCTTCCCCATGCAAGACGGGTATAAGCGCGACGCCGTTGCAATTCAGCATAGGTAAGGTGACCCCATCGATCACAAGCGAACCTGCCGAGTGGCCCAAAAGTGCATCAAAAAGCGCCTGACCATTTTCAGCACTAGGAGACTTAAACTGATAACGGGCTCCCGCCTCAAGCTGACCGCCGATCCATTCGATCAGCGACTGTACCAAAAACTGTTCAAAGGGTCTTACGGACATACACGGCGTCTCCACTATCACTCATTCGCTCGACATTTCCCATGCGTTCATAGAAGGCCACCAGCACTTCTAGGGTCTGGTTATCAAGATAAAAACCACGCTGCTCGAACCCCTTGCGCAACTCGTGCAATCGCAATTTCTCTGCTTTACCTATGGTAAGGTTGGTCAGCAATAACAGCTGATCTTGGTTAAGAACCAGAGTTCGCCCTGCTGCACCACGGGCTTGGATAAAGTCGTTAAGCAGGTACCGATCAAGCTCCTTGATATAATTCTGATATACTGTAGTTCTGCCTGAGTCCGAGAATTGTTCAATCGACAATTTCCTTAGGCATTCAAATGCATCTTTGATATTAGAAACAGGAGGGATCTTCACTCGGTCGTCATATCTATCACTAATAAACTCCTGCAGATACTTATTAAATACTTCAAGCAACTCAGGTTGGTTATGATAATTAACCGCATCTTGATAAATCTGCCAAAGTGGGCGTGGTCGCATACCTCGCTGTAACGCATCAAAAGCTGACAGCAACGGAAAGACTCGTTCACGAGCCGATGCAAGTAGCTTGTAACCATAACGCTTAACGCTAGTGCGCTCTGCACTCGCCTTTTCCGAGTCGAGAATAAAGTAGAGGGGACGACTCTTTGGTTCTTCCCAATCGGTGATATTAAGGGCAAGTTGAGCACAATAAGAAAAAGCATAAAGCTTGAGCATCTTGGGCAAGGTTTGTAGCAGATAGTGAGGATGCTCGGCCAGAAATTTTATATCCTCAATAAACACTTTGTTAAGGAATGGTAGATAGGGTTGCTCATTATTTTCCAGAGCAATCCCAAACTGAAGATTTTCACGCAAAATACCCAACATATCCTGTTCAACAAAGTTAAGGTTATCGTCGATATCCTCTACCTGTAAATCGCCTAATAGACCAGCAAATACTTTACTGAGTCGATAATCGGATGCGCTGATATCTAGGCTACCGTTTGTGCGGATCTTGGCCTCGAAGAGTAAAAAAAGTGGAGAAATATCATACAAAGACTTACTGGTAAAGTAGGCTCTTTCCAGCACTTGCCAAACCGAAGCATCATCTAGCCGCGAAAGAAAGTACTCCTTACACTCTTCTTGATAATCGGCCAGCTCATAAGTTTGTACCTGTTTACGTAAGACTTGGCTAAGTACAACCCCAGTAACTGTATCCCAGTGAAACTCATTACCCTTGTTTCGAATAGGCCAGTAGTTATCTAGGGTGTTGTTAGCGACTTTGAGAGTCTTATTAATAGGAAATGCGGTCACTGTTAAGCTCTCCCGTCTACGGTAATCACTTCATCATCTAGCTCTAGCCGATATGTATATGCCCCTTCGTAGTAGCTCAGGCGCGGGCTGGTTTTTGCCAAGGTACGAATTTGTTCAACCATTTCGTCAAGCAGAATGATGGCGTTCTTATCGTACCGATTAGGGCGATAACCGCAGTTCAGTTTGCCAATCAACTCGAACAAATTGAGTCCAATCACCATAGGGCTGAGCTCTGACTCGCCAACCTTGAGATAGGCACAAAAGTAATCATGCTTCTCGACATGCTCATACTGAATTCGCTTATAGTCAGCTTTGAGATCCAAGGGGGCCGCGACCTTAATACCCCCAAATTCTCCTAAGAAGATCTCACGCTTGCCCAGTTCAGGTGCATGCCGATTGGCATAAGTGAAGATAGCGGGGATCAAAACCTTGGTGTAAAACTGTCGCAAGCCATTTTGGGCATCGCTGCCTCCACCATATTGCCCATGCAACATCCACACGCAGGCATAACTCTCTAATAACTGCTCGTCGAAATCCCCCTTAAACTGATGGTGGTAGTCATTGCCAAACGAGCAATGCTTGAGTAGATAAAAGAGACGAATCAAAGATGGGGCCTTCCCCTCTCTAGGCTCGGAGAAATAGACCCCAATCTCGGCGAGTGATAGCAAAAAAGCATCTAGCATCGGATCGGGCAATCCCAGCTCGTAGCGCAATACAAATTGGTCGATAGCATTGGTGTGCAGTTGTGCGGGATCAAACTCGGCAATCTTCTGCGCCAACTCATTACTACCGCCTATAAAGAGGTTATCGAAAAGATAGCCATCACCGGTGAGCAACTGGTGTAGCAAGTCGAGCAAAGCTCGTGTTGTGATGAACTGATCCTTAAAAAGACGAGTTTTAAAGAGGGTAGTGATTATGGCTTCTTGGACCTCCTCACGACCTAATAAACGATAATTCGCTATCAACTTAGCATCTAGTTGGCACTGCTCGTCACTTTGAGCAATGAAATGGAATAGGTTGCTTTCAGATGGCTCGGTCAACTGACATAGCAGCTGACGCACAAAGGCCGAATAACCACCCTCCTCATCATTAAAACGAAACTTGGGGTAGGCTTCAAAATCTAAAAAGTAGTAAGCCCCTTCGGCTCTAAGCCCTCCACTTAAAAAGCTCTCGATCACCGATCTGAGTTCGGCATGTCGATCTGCCCCCTCTTTGGCGTAGTTGGCTAACATCCCGATATTGATCCCAACCACTAGAGGCCGCCGATCCTGCGTCCTTTTATCGAAGAGTTCATCAAGGGCCTCAATGGCTGATTGATGGGGAGAAAAACTATGGGTGGCGTCTAAGTGGAATCGATAGTGCTTTTTATAACGTTCATAGCTGTGAGAGAGAATTTCAGATTTACCATCCCCACTACTGCCGCAGAGAAAAACACAGTCCCCCGACCGCAGGGTGCTCAATAAACGCTCAAATTCGAACTCAATCTCAGGTTTGACGTAGAGATAGTCTTTAAGCTTGTCATACACGTCTCTTGGTCTTTCTGAGGTGGTTTTTACAGAAAACGGCGATGATTTAGCCAAGACCCCGAGTGCCTTGCGAAGAGAGATTGTGCTCACGGTATAACCCTGTCATTCCATATCTGACAGATACTAACTGATTGAATCATTGGGAGACTACTAGAAAGGACCGTATTTATATGACTCTTTGATGTTCGTCATATCACACCATCCATATATGTGTTTTTGGTCGATGCTTACCTGACAGAATGCCCCAAATGTTAGTCACATCAACGTTGGTCATCACTGGCATATGGGTGGACTTGCGCTGGTTCAAAGGTGGTGCGCTATAATGACTGTATATAAATACAGGTGTTTTACCATGAAGCTGTTAACCCCAGACCCATCACCCGCCGAGGTGACCATCCCGCTGTTCTTGCACCGCGCCTCTTGCGGCTTTCCCAGCCCAGCCAGCGACTATCTGGAAGGGAAGTTGGACCTCAACACCCACTGCGTGCCGCACCCTGCAGCAACCTTCTATCTGCGTGCCGAGGGGGATAGCATGACCGGGGTCGGCATCTTTCCCGGTGACTTGCTGGTGGTCGATAAGAGCCTCACCCCGCGCCATGGTGATGTGGTGATTGCACTACTCGATGGTGGCTTCACGGTAAAGACCTTGCAGCTCAAGCCGAGGTTGCGGCTGTTGCCAGCCAATCCGGCGTTCACGCCTATCGACCCTTGTATGAGCCTCTCCCTGGAGTTGTTCGGAGTGGTCACCCATGTGATTGGCAATCTGAGGCAGCGTGATGGCTATAGCGCTCGTTGATGTAAACAACTTCTACGCCAGCTGTGAGCGGCTATTTCGCCCCGAGCTGCGTGGCCGCCCGATCGTGGTGCTCTCCAACAACGATGGATGCGTGGTGTCGCGCAGCCCCGAAGCCAAGGCGATGGGTATCAAGATGGCCGGGCCCTACTTCAAGATCCGCGAGCAGTTCGAGGCGCATGGCGGTGTGGCATTCAGCTCCAACTACGCACTCTATGGAGATATGTCTGGCCGGGTAATGAGCACGTTGGAGACCATGGCCCCCGAGCTGGAGGTCTACTCCATCGATGAAGCATTCCTGTCACTGTCGGAGTCGTTTGCCGGGGACCTTACAGCCTATGGACAACAGATCCGGCAGCGAGTGTGGCAGTGGACCGGCCTAACGGTAGGGGTCGGGATCGGCCCCACCAAGACCCTCGCCAAGCTGGCCAACTATGCAGCCAAGAAGTGGCCTGCCACTGGCGGCGTCGTGGACTTGCGTGACGATCTGCGCCGTGCCCGGCTGATGGCTATCACCCCGGTGGACGAGGTGTGGGGCATAGGACGGCGCTTGGGGGCCAAGTTGGTGGCTCAAGGCATCAACACCGTGGCTGACCTAGTGGCTAGCGACGCCAAAGGGTTACGCGCCCAATACGGCGTGGTGGTCGAGCGGATCGTACAGGAGCTGCGTGGCCTGCCTTGCGCAGAGCTGACCGTTGAACCGGCGGCGAAGCTGCAGATCCTCTCGAGCCGTTCCTTTGGGGAGCGCGTGACTGACCGTGGAGAAATGGCCCAAGCGTTGTCAGGCTTTATGGCTCGCGCAGCCGAGAAACTGCGGGCCGAGGGAATGTGTTGCCAGCGGGTGCACCTGTTCATGCGAACCAGCCCCTTTGATGAACGAGCCCCTTACTACAGTGAGCAGGCTGGCATCCGGCTGGTCTGCCCTAGCGATGATACCCGGTTGCTGCTGCAGCAAGTGAACGTGCTGCTACCGCAGATTTGGCGCGATGGTTACCGCTATCAGAAGGGTGGGGTCATGCTGAGTGAGTTCACCCCCAAGGGGCAGCAACAGGCTGACCTGTTTGCCCCGTCCTCCACTCAATCGGACGCGCTGATGGCCGTGATGGACCAGATCAAAGCCAAGGGATTGGGGCGCGTAGGCTTTGCCAGCCAAGGCACGGGGTCGCCTGAGTGGATGATGAGACAAGAGCACCTGAGCCCCTGTTACACCACACGCTGGGAGGACCTGCCGGTAGCTAGGTAAGTGGATACAGTAATGTGCCTACCGTTTGCTAAATGTGGTACCCCATGTGGTACCCCATGTGGTACCCCAAGCCAAAAATCACAAATGGTTAGCTTATCATCTAAGCTAACCATTTGTTTTATATGGTGCCGATAAGGGGAATCGAACTCCTGACCTTCGCATTACGAATGCGCTGCTCTACCAACTGAGCTATACCGGCTTGTTGCCAGTCAGATTCATGAAAAATGGCTGACGTGTCAATCGAGCCAACTCGATTTTATGAGTTGGCTCATGGTGTTAGCAATCTTAGAGCTCGACGAACTCGGGAATATGGGCCCGACCGCGACTCTCGAGAAAATCGAGCAGGGCCCGGGGGGAGCGCACCAGGATCCGCTCCAGCGGGAAGCCCGCTTCGGTCACCAGACGGTGGCAATGGTCAAAATCACCGAGGCTGAAAGCGACATGGGAATCGGAGCCGAAGGTGAGGTAGGCCCCCAGATCTCGCGCGGCTTCAACAATGGCACGGCAGTTACCTTCGCTACCCGGGCGTGAGTGAATGAAGGAGGAGTTGTTGATCTCCAGCGCCACCCGATAGTCCGCAGCCGCCTTGACCACCGCCTGAATGTCGATGGGAAATGAGGGGTTGCCCGGATGGCTGATCATATCGACCCGGCCGCTCTTGATGGCGTTGATCATCGCCTGGGTATGGGTTGCCTGATCGCAGGGAGGGAATACCTGCTCATGAAAACCCGCCATGATCATGTCGAGACGCGACTCATAGCGCTCGGGAAAATCGATCTCCCCGTCGAGGTTTTTGATGTTGGCCTCGATACCCCGCAGGATCCCCACTCCGTCCACCACTCTTGGCAGTATTGGCAAGTTGGCAAAATGCCAGACATGAGGGGCATCGGCCATCTCGGGGCCGTGATCCGTGGTGGCGAACAGCTTGATCCCTTTGGCTCTGGCGATGGGCAGATAGTCGTGGATGGTGCTGTAGGCGTGGGTGCTGGCAATGGTGTGAGTGTGGGTATCGACCGGGTACTTCATCTTCTCTCCCCTCATATTTTGAAGGGGCAGCATAACAAAGTAGGGGGAATTGGGCCACGCCGGCACTTGCCACACTTTGTCACAAAATACCGAGGAACTGACATAGTCTGAGCGGGGCTGACTGGCATACTGGCTCCCGTCGATACATGCCTGAACTCGCATCGACAGTTTGCCGTCAGGATGATGCAAACTCACTTTCCCCACCGTCGCTTCCCCGCGGCGGTTTTTTTTGCCTGTTTGCAGCCCTGCTGCCGTCAACCAGGCAAAAAAATGCCCAACTAGCAAGAAGCAGGTTGGGCGAGACTTAATGTTTAATTGCAGTGGCATAGATATAGAGTCTCGCGCTGTGGAGTTAGTTCCGACCTTTTTGCGCTTTTTCACAAAAAACATTCTGCTAACACCCGTTCACAATCTCTTGACACCTCGCGTTATGAAACGTACTTTTTAAACATTCGTTTAAGTGAGGTGTCCAGTGAGTAAAATCGATACCAAAAACCGTATTCTCGACGCCGCTGAAGTGCTGTTTGCCGAGCGGGGATTCGCCGATACCTCTTTGCGTCTGATCACCAGCGAGGCCGATGTCAATCTGGCTTCCGTGAACTATCACTTCGGCTCCAAGAAGGAGCTGATCCAGGCGGTGCTCGACCGCTATTTGAGTCTGTTCATGCCCGATCTGGATGCCCGCCTGCGGGTGCTGATGGAGCAGGAGCAGCTGACCCTGCTGCAACTCTTTGAAAGCTTTGTCGAACCGCTGATGAAACTCTCGGCTGTGCGGGCCAACGGCCCGGCCATCTTTATGCAGCTGCTGGGGCGCGGCTATATCGACAGTCAGGGTCACCTGCGCCGCTTTATCACCGCCCACTACGGCCCCATTTTGCAGCGGATCACCCAGGCTATCTCCAAGGCCAACCCGGCCCTCTCGCCAGCGGATCTCTTCTGGCGCCTGCACTTCACCCTGGGCACCGTCGTATTCACCATGGCCTCCGCCGATGCGCTGCGCGACATCGCTCTGGCCGATTTTGGCCAGCAACTCGATGTCGAGGGGCTGGTGCGCAACGTCATTCCTTATCTGGCGTCCGGAGTCGGGGCACCAGTGGAGTCGACCAGGCTCTCCCTGGCCGTGTAACAACCAACAATAAATCAACGGAAACAGTGAAATAGAAGGAACTTCGGTATGATCACATTGCTTGTCCTGCTGGTGCTGGCGATAGCCGTTGTGCTCGGCGTACCCTCCATCCGTAAAAAGGTGGTAACCCGTCCGGTGTTCGGCATCTTCAAAAAGATACTGCCGCCCTTGTCAGCTACCGAGCGGGAGGCCATGGAAGCCGGCTCCGTCTGGTGGGATGGCGAGTTGTTTCGCGGCAATCCCGACTGGAAAAAACTGCACGGCTACGGCAAGGCCGAGCTGACTGCAGAGGAGCAGGCCTTTATCGACAATCAGGTCGAAACCCTGCTCGCCATGGTTGACGACTTCAAGATCGTCAACGAAACCAAAGACCTGCCGGAGCCGGTGTGGGACTATCTGAAGAAGGAAGGCTTCTTCTCCCTGATCATCCCGAAATCCTACGGCGGCCGCGAATTCTCGGCGATTGCCAACTCAACCATCGTCACCCGCATTGCCACCAAGAGCCTGAGCGTGGCGGTTACCGTCATGGTGCCGAACTCCCTCGGCCCAGGCGAGCTGCTGATGCACTACGGCACCCAGGCCCAGAAAGATTTCTGGCTGCCGGGGCTGGCCAGTGGCAAAGAGGTGCCCTGCTTCGCCCTGACCGGGCCGGAAGCAGGCTCCGATGCAGGCGCCATTCCTGACAAGGGGATAGTCTGCAAGGGGATGCACAAGGGTGAAGAGGTGCTGGGTATTCGCCTCAACTGGAACAAGCGCTACATCACCCTGGCGCCTCGCGCCACCGTGCTGGGGCTGGCGTTCAAACTCTATGACCCGGAAAAACTGCTGGGTGACAAGGAAGAGCTGGGCATCACCTGCGCGCTTATCCCCACCAGCCACCCGGGCGTGCGCGTCGGCGATCGCCACTACCCCATGGGTCTGGCGTTCCTGAACGGCCCGACCTTCGGCAAAGATGTGTTCATTCCGCTCGACTGGATCATCGGCGGCCCGGATTACGCCGGCCGTGGCTGGCGCATGCTGGTGGAGTGCCTCTCCGCCGGGCGCGGCATCTCGCTGCCTGCCCTTGGCACTGCCTGTGGTCACATGGCGAGCCGCACCGTGGGCGCCTACTCCTATGTGCGCAAGCAGTTCGGCATGTCCATCGGCAAGTTTGAAGGTGTGCAGGAAGCGCTGGCCCGCATCGGTGGCCTCACCTATCAGCTGGAAGGGGCCCGTCGCATGACCGCAGGTTCGCTGGACTTGGGTCAGGCGCCGGCCATCGTCACCGCGATTTCCAAGTACCACATGACCGAGATGGCGCGCCAGATCATGGATGACTCCATGGACATCCACGCCGGTCGTGCCATCCAGCTGGGCCCGAAAAACTACACCGGCTACGCCTACATGGGGATTCCGGTAGCCATCACGGTGGAAGGGGCCAACATCCTGACCCGCAACCTGATGATCTTCGGGCAAGGGGCCACCCGCTGCCACCCGTACGTCTTTGCCGAGCTGGAAGCGGCGGCTGATACCGACGTGGAGCGCGGTCTTGAGAAGTTTGACGCCCTGCTGATGAAACACATCGCCTTTGGCGCCGGCAACTTCTTCGGTTCCCTGTTCCAGGGGTTGACTCTGGGTCAATTCAACAGCGCGCCGGTGGCCGGCGAAACCGCCCGTTACTACAAGCAGTTGTCTCGCATGAGTAAAGGGCTGGCCCTGTGCGCCGACGTCTCCATGCTGATGCTGGGTGGCGATCTCAAGCGCAAGGAGATGATCTCCGCCCGTCTGGGTGACGTGCTGAGCCACCTCTATCTGGCCTCCGCCACCCTCAAACACTACGAGGATCAGGGCCGTATGGTCTCCGATCTGCCGTTCGTGCAGTACGCGGTGGAGCGCAACCTCTACCTGATTGGCAAGGCGTTCGAGGGCTTCTTCCAGAACTTCCCGAACAAGGTGGTGGGTGCCGTGCTCAAGCGCGTGGTGTTCCCGTTCGGCGTCGGTTACAAAATGCCGGCCGACGATCGTTGCCACGCCATCTGTCTGGCCATGATGAAGCCGGGCGAGTTCCGCGACCGTCTGACCGCCCTCTGCTATGTAGGCAAAGACGAGGCGGATCCAGTCGGCCTGATGGAGCGTGCCTTCCAGGCCATGGTCGCAGTGCAGCCCTACGAGAAGAAACTGGTGCAGGCCCAGAAAGAGGGCAAACTGCCCCGCAAACTGGCGCTGCAGGAACTGGTGGAAGCTGCGCTGGCCAAATCGGTGCTGAGCAAGGATGAGGCAGACAAGCTGCTGGCCGCCGATGCCTTGCGCTATGACGCCATTCAGGTGGACAACTTCGCCCCGGGCGAGCTGGAGGGAATGGCGCAGTCCAGCCCCATCCATCACGCCGCCTGACAAGCGATAATCAAAAAGGCCCCTTTCGGGGCCTTTTTTATGGCAATAGCCACGCACTGACCGTTCGCACATCCTGCGTACAGCCAAGCAGGCCGGAGTTTGCTATCTTGCGGCCATCATTTGCGTTTAGAGCAAGCACAACCCATGAGCATTATTTTGGGCATAGACCCGGGATCGCGGATCACCGGCTACGGGGTTATCCGGGTCGTCGGCGGCAAGGCCGAATATCTGGGATCGGGTTGTATCCGCACCGACTGCGGTGAACTGCCCGAGCGCCTCAAGCAGGTCTATGACGGGGTATGCGAGATCATCACCCAGTTCAAGCCCACCGAATTTGCCATCGAACGGGTCTTTATGGCCCGCAACGCCGACTCGGCCCTGAAACTGGGGCAGGCCCGGGGCAGCGCCATCGTCGCCGCAGTCAACGCCTATCTACCGGTGAGCGAGTACTCTGCCACCCAGATCAAGCAGGCGGTGGTGGGCACCGGCGGCGCCAGCAAGGAGCAGGTGCAGCATATGGTGACCCATCTGCTGAAACTCTCCGCCACCCCGCAGGCGGATGCAGCGGATGCCCTCGGTGTGGCACTCTGCCACCTGCACACCCGCCAGAGCCTGATCAAGATGGCAGGACGTGCCAACAGCTCGGTACGTGGCCGCTATCGCTAAATCTTGTTCGCCCGCACTGCTCACCTCTGCATCGCCAAATAAAAAAACCGCCCCGGATATCCGGGGCGGTTTTGTTTGGACGTTTTGTTTGACCGCTTAGCGAGCCGAAATGGTGATGCTGGCGAGATCGATCAGATTGACAGCTCCCTTTTGACCGCCTGCATCGTTGTAGGTGTCGTTCGCCTTCAGGTAACTCATGTTGTAGAAATCGCTCACCCGAATGTCATACTCCCCGGCGGGCAGATCCACCACGAACGGCGTCGAGTCACGCAGCGGTTTGAGGTCGCCCTCTTTCATCACATGGGGCATCTGCACCATACCGCTGGCGACAACCTTGCCACCACTCACTACCGAGATCCGTTTCACCCCGTTGGTCACCCCCAGATTAATGGCATGCTGGGCATTGCTGTATTGCAAACGAATAGTACGCTTGCCATCCAGCTTGACCCCCTGCACCAGTAAGCTGTCGTCGGGGCGGCCCCAATCCTTGAGGTAAGGGACGGAAATGGCCCCATCGGCGGCGCTCACGCTGCCGGTATGGGAGACGTTGGCCGCATCGATGGCGATATGTTGCTGCGCTGGCTGATAGCAAACCGGCTTGGCATGATGGGAGCGGTTGCCAGACTCCGGATAGACTGCCTCTGCACTGTAGCAATAGGCTTGGCCCGGCTGTAACACCATGTCGTCAACCCAACTTGTCGCGCTATCCAACCCGGATGCCACCAGCTTGCCATCCCGATAGATGTTGTAGCTGAGCGCCCCTTTGTTGACATTGTCCTGCAGGGCCACCACCAGCTTGCCACTCTGCTCGCTAACCCCCTGCAAGGTCGGCTCGGTCGGTGCAAACACCTGCCGATTCTCGACATCCAGCGGCGCCACATCCTTGATCAGGCGCATCCCCTGATCGTCAGCCACGGCGGCACCGAGCGTCACCTCAATCCGGTTGCTGGCGGCCAGCATACCTTCACTGATCTGCTCGCCCACCGGAACGCCATTGAGCGTCACGCTCTGCACCGGATAGTAACTGCCCTCTCCGCCCAGCTCCGGCAGGTGCAGCACTATGTCGATCAGCTTGCCACGGTAGTTGAGCCCCTTGAGTGCGGCCTCGGGTTTGGCCCCCATCAGCTTATGCAAGTGAGCGGTGACGAACGGCTTGATCCGGATCCCCCCCTCTTCCACTTTGTAACCGAAGGCAGTGTCGGTCACCATGCCAAGGTAACCCCCGACAGACCAGAGTTGGCGCTGGGAGTTGATCACCGGCCCCGTCAAATCGGGATGGGTCAGATCCATCAGGGAGGGTTGACCGGAGAGCCACTCGAGGTTCTCCATGTTGGAGAGGTTCAGAGCTGCGCCGCGCATCAGGGAGTCGATATGGTGATCGACCACTGCAACGTTCTGCACCATGGCTGCAGCCTTCAGCCCGTAGGCGGAGACGAAGGGCCAGATGGCGCGGTTATGGTAAACCGGCATATCGGGTTGCTGCGGGAAGTAGACCGGCGCGCCATAAGGGCCCATGGGATAGCGGCTGATGATCTCTTTAGCCTGCGCCTCATCAGCAACACCGGCCAGAATGGCGAGGGATTCCCCCAATAGATCGAACTTGTAGGCCGGGCTCTGATCGGTAGTGGTGTTGATCAGGCTGGCATACATCTTCTCGTCAGCCAGCCAGAAAGCACGATTGATCGCCAGTTTCAGCTCACCCGCCCACTGGCTGTAGCGGCTCACCAGCTCATCATGACCCAGTTCGCCCGCCACCCGCGCAGCCAGCAGCAACCCCTGATAGTGGGTCACGTTGGTGGAGAGGGATTTGCTCATGCCGATGTGGGCGATATCGGCGGTGATCCACTTGGCATAGGTCTGGTCGCGCCAATCGAGGAAGGATTGCTCGCCGACATAGAGACCATCTGCGCTATCGAAGGCGGCCAGACGATCACTCTCAATGGTGTTGCTCAACCCTTCAAAGACCTCGGGCAAGAACGCGCTGCGTTCGGCATCCGGCAGGGCGGCCAGCACCCGCTCGGCCCCCAAGGCCCAGCTCATGCGATCGGTACTGATGGGCCAGCTGCCCCCGGTACCGGTATCCTGAATGATCTGGCGTCCTTGCGGGATCAAATTGTCCAGATCGCTTTTCAGCTCGGCTCTGAAATCAGAGAGCTTGAAGCGCAGGGAGTTGCGCGCGCGCAGCGGATCCAGCGCCCCCAATCCCAGATCGGTGGCATAGGAGAGATCCCGCGTCCAGACGTAATGCCACTTGGCGCCAGTTTCAAAACAGTCACACGGGATCGCCTGACCCCCGTTGTAACTGCCATCCTTGACCTGCGCCACGCTGTTCTGGCGCATCTCGTGGGTAGCCAGCGCAAACAGGGCATCAAAGACCATGTTGCCGGAGCGCAGGCGGGGCAGATCCGCTTGCTCCTGATAGGTAGTAAAGCTATCACCCGGATCTCGCAACTCCTGAGTGGTCGACTGCGCATAGCTACGATACTCGTCACTGGCCCGCTTGACCGAGAAGGTGGCCGTTTCCGTCACTCCGGGCTTATAGGTCTCATACTCACGCTTCTCGATCAGCTCATGCCCTTCATGGGGATTGATCATGCCCAAATCACTATCGCCTGCAACGCTGACCTGCAACAGAGGAGCATTCTCATCCTGGCTGGCATCCAGCAGGAACTTGTAATACCCCTCCTGCTCTACCCGCACGGTTGCCAGCTGGCACTGAGCATCGCAGCGCTGCATCTTGACCGGGTTGTTCAATGCAATGACGCCATTGAGCCCAAAGCCGATCCCCTCCTGCGCGGAGGCGATCTTAATCTTGTGCTCACCCGCCACCAGCTTGGCCACCATTACATACTGCTTGTCCCCCTGATAGACCATCTGCAGGACAGGCTCCAGATTGCCATCAATCCCTTTCAGATAGAGACTCTCGCTGTAATTGGGGTCATCACGCACCATGGAAAACTCGATGGCCGGTGCAGCCAGATCGGCATTGGTCACCTTGACCTGAATGTCGAGCAGCCCCTTTTCCGTCACCACCAGACGGTTGTTCTGCCCGTTGTTCTGGTAGTACATGGGGTAGACCTGACCGGGGAAGATGCTGGTCTCCTTGCGGGAATCCGCAGAGAAATCGGGATATTTGGTCCACTCGGGCCCGGCCACTTTGAACGGGGACATACCCGAGTTCATTTTCAGGTTGTCCAGACGATAGACACCATCCTTGAAGGTCAGTTTGAACTTCTCCTCACGACCCCAGCCGCTAAACTCACCGACCATATAGAGATCAAAATTCCAGGGCGCCTTCACCTCGGGTTTGGCCCCGTTATCGTTGCCGCTGGATGAGCTGTCGTTACAACCGGACAAAAGAACCCCGCCGCAGCATAACGCCACGGATAATGCCAATGGACGAATTTTCATATATTCCCTTCGTTACTTTTTTGTTTTTTTATTGAAACAGCATTGAGTAAAACTGTTTTTGCCAGTCTACGTGGTCAACATTCACCAGAAAAATAGACTGCAACCCAATAGGCATAGATAACATCTATAACCAGATGAAATTACGTGATCCACCGCACCAAACCGGCTATCAAGCGGTAAAAACGATTTGAATACAACGTGAAGGGAGCCACATAAAAATAGCCAGTCAGTAAGGGGGAATAATTGACAGCCCCGGGTGATTACACTAGCTTGGCGCACCACCCGCCCATAATCGGACGCCATGTTCGTGGACAAGCATCTAAGACAATTTATTGAAGTGGCCACCCACAAAAATGTCAGTCTGGCAGCCAGGCAAATGGGGCTCAGCCAACCGACGCTGACACACAACATGAGAAAACTTGAGGAGAGTCTGGGAACGACCTTGCTGGTCAGGCACGCGGGCGGCGTGACGCTCACCGCTGCCGGAGAGCTGCTGCTGGAACAGGCTCGCGTAATGCAGCGGATCTATGATGATACCCTCAGGCAGCTGGCCACCCTGCGCGAGCGCACCGCACGACCGCTAAACGTGGGCACCGGACATGCGTGGTGGCAACCGGTATTGCAACCTGTCACCGCCCGCTATCAGCAGGCCAACCCATCCTGCGCCATCAATATTGAAGTCGGCAACCATCTGCGTCTGCTCGATCTGCTGTTGGGCAATCATATCGATCTGTTTCTCGGACATGAAATTCACGGGCTGGCCAAAAATTACAGCCTGATATTTATCCCGCTATTTATTTCTCACGATGGGGTATTTGTCAGAGCGGGCCATCCCCTCACAGGGAAAATATGCAGCAAGCAGGATCTGGTCGATTATCCCAGCCTGCTGGTGACGCCGGATGAGGAGAAATATCTCCATCTGGTCGATGATTTGGCGAGAAAAAAGCAGGAACGTGCCGCCATGAAGTTAAATGACAAAATCATTTATAGCAGCAACTCCCTGCTCACCAGTATTGATATTGTCAATAACAGCAATGCTGTCATGCCTTATCCGGTGAGTATGGCCGGTTATTTTTCCCGATTCGGTATTGGCCAGCTGAATATGGGCGAAGAGTACAACAAGGGGACTATCGGTATTTATATCCCTCGCGAGAAGAACGATGAGCCCCATATTCAGATGTTGTGCCAAGACATTCAGGCTCAGGTCACTTGCAATAGCCCCTTGATCGCCACCTTCTGAGCCCGCAATAACCGAACCGAACGCCTCTATCAAGGTTACTGGCTGGATGAGTCAACGCCTCATCCAGCCAGAGGATCAATCCTTACCCCACCTCCCCCAGCGCGCCGATCATGGCGTCAAGCCCCTGGTCAACCTTCGAGCGCGGGCAGCCGACGTTAAGGCGGATATAACCTGTGCCTTCCGGGCCGTAGGTGTCACCGCGCATGATGGCGACTCGGTATTTCTCCACCAGCAAGGTTTGCAGCGCATCCATCCGCTCGGTGGAGTCGATGCCAAGGCCACGCAGGTCAATCCAGGCGAGATAGGTTCCCTCGGGCACCCGATAGTCGATGGCGGGGAAGGCGGCGTTGAGCCGCGCCGCCACATAGTCGAGGTTGCCGTGCAGATAGCTTTTCAGGGCATCGAGCCAGGTAGCGCCGTCCCGATAGGCGCTGATATGGGCCAGCACCCCGAGAATGGGCGGCGATGAGAGGCCGTGGGCCGCCTTGAGCCGTTGCAGATAGGCGGCGCGCGCCTCGGCGTTGGCGATAAAGGCATAGGCGCCGCCAAGGGCGGGAATATTGAAGGATTTGGAGCCCGAGCTCACCAGCGCCCAGTGATCGTCCGGCGCTACTTCGCTCCACGGCAGGTAGCGGGCAAAGCTCACATCCATATGGATGTCGTCCGAGATCACCTTGACCCCGTGGCGCTGGCAGATAGAGGCCATCCGGCCGAGTTCATCCCGCGTCCAGACCCGGCCGGTGGGATTGTGGGGGCTGCAGAGCAGCAAAATCCGGCAATCGGGACGAGCCGCTTGCTGCTCGAAACATTCCCAGTCGATCTGGTAACTCCCCTCTGCTTTTTTGAGCGGGCAAGGCAGCAGCACCCGATCGTTGGCAGCCAGCATATTGCCGAAGGCATCGTAGGCGGGGGTGTGCACCAGCACTCCTTCGCCCGGCGCCGACCAGAGGCTCACCAGCTGGGCAATCACATAGATGACCGAGGGGCCGTAAACCAGCGTCTCGGGGTCGAGGCTCGCCCCGTAGCGGTGGGCAAACCAGTCGCTCACCGCCCCCTTGAAGTCGTCGTGATTCCAGCGGCTGTAGCCAAATACCCCGTGCTCAAGGCGCTTGGCCAGGGCTGCGCGAATGCAGGGGGCGGTCTCGAAATCCATGTCGGAGATGGTAAAGGGGAGCAGATCGGCATGGCCAAAACGGTCGGCTACATAGTCCCATTGGGTGCAGTAGGTACCGTGGCGGTCGACCACGCGGTCGAAGTCATAAATATCGTGCATGAAGTTTCTCCCTCCATAAACAGGAGACATATTGGGAGAGGCAAACAAGGGGGGCTTACGCCCCCCGTTCGGATCTTATTGGCCGGTTCAGGCCCCCATCAGGCTCTGCAGCTGGTTTTTCACCAGATGCACCTGCGGGCCGATCACCACCTGCAGGTTGTGCTCATCGAGCTTGATCACCCCGATGGCGCCGTTTGCCTTCAATACCTTGTCATCGACCCGGCTCATGTCCTGCACCGACATCCGCAGGCGGGTGATGCAGTTATCGAGCGCCAGAATGTTATCGGCCCCGCCCAGGGCGTTAAGGATGATTTCACCGTTGTAACCGCTGTTGCCGGCCTTCTTGCCTGCGGGCTGAGCAGTCTCGCTGGTCTCGATTTCACGGCCGGGGGTTTTGAGGTTAAAGCGCACGATGGCGAAGCGGAACACGCTGTAGTAGATGGCAAACCAGATGGCGGCCGCGACCGGCACCAGATACCACTTGGTGGCGGTGCCCTGCAGCACGCCGAACACCAGAAAATCGATGAGGTTGCCGTCGGTGTTGCCGATGGTGACGCCAAGCAGCCCCATGGTCATAAAGCCCAGACCGGTCAGGATGGCGTGAATGACGTAGAGCACCGGTGCCACGAACAGGAACAGGAACTCCAGCGGCTCGGTGATGCCACCGATGACGCAGGCCACCACGCCGGAGACCAGCAGCGCCTTGATCTTGCCGCGATTTTCCGGACGGGCGCAGTGATACATGGCAAGCGCCGCACCCGGCAGGCCGCCGAGGAAGGCTGGCATCTTGCCCTGCGAGAGGAAGGAGGTGGCAGAGACCGAGAAGCCGGAAGTGTCGGCGCAGGAGAGCTCGGCGTAGAAGATATTGAGGGCGCCGCTCACCTCGTGACCACATACCAGCTGGGTGCCGCCCGCTTCGGTAAAGCGGATCAGCGCCACCAGAATGTGGTGCAGGCCGAGCGGCAGCAGCAGACGCTCACCGGTACCGAACAGGAAGGGGCCGAAGGGACCGGCGTGGGAGATGAGCGCCCCGATGCCGTTGATGCCAGCAGCAAACCAGGGCCAGACGAACGGCACGACCAAGCCGACCACACCCAGCACCAGCGCGGTGATGATGGGCACGAAGCGGGCACCGCCGAAGAAGGCGAGCGCATCGGGCATCTTGTAGGTGTAGAAACGGGCGTGGAGCTTCGCGACGATCACCCCGACGATGATGGCCCCCAGAATCCCGGTGTCGATGGAGCTGATGCCGAGGATCGATTTCACCCCGTAGGCCTTCTCCGCCGCCGCGTCACCGATGACGTTGGCCACGGTGAGGTAGAAGTTGATGGAGAGGTTGAGCGCCGCATAGCCGACGAAACCGGCAAAGGCCGCGACCCCCTTCTCTTCTCGCGCCAGCCCGAGCGGAATGGCCACTGCGAACATCACCGGCAGGTAGATAAAGGCCACCAGCCCCACCTTGGTCATCCAGAGGAACAGCAGTTGCAGCACGGTATTGTCGAGGAAGGGCATGCTCTGCTTGACCGCATCGCTGGTGAGCGAGCTGCCGACACCGAGCAGGATGCCCGAGAAGGCCAGCAGGGCAACCGGCAACATAAAGGTCTTGCCGAGGCTCTGCAGGAACTCCCAGATGGTGGATTTGGCTTGAGGCTTGGCCATGAAACGGCTCCTTGTGAATAGACAGCAATATCTGCGGCTGCCCTCCCCCGCTCGAGGCAATCTCGAAGCAAAAGGCGCGGGTCAGCATCAGGTTTTGCCGGATGATAAAACGTTTTATCAATTTACAAGTGCCGACAGGATCACAGAATAATGGGGCTGGCTGGCAGCAGGATCCAAATTTGTGAGCCGGATCGGCCAGATGGTGATGTAACGTTTCACTTGGCAACCCAAGCAGGTATGCTGGGGCCTCGCTCTCAACTGCCCGTCGCCCATTCGCCCTATGTCGCCCAAATCCCTCTCTGCCAAAGCCACCAAGATCACCGATGTCGCCCAGCGGGCGGGAGTGTCGGTCACCACCGTCTCCATGGTGCTCAACGGCAAGGGGCGCATCTCGCCGGCCACCGCCGAGCGGGTGCAGCAGGCGATAAAAGAGCTCGACTACGTGCCCAACAGCGCCGCCGCCAACCTGCGCAGCCAGCAGTCCAATCTGGTGGGGCTGATCCTGCGCGACATCACCGACCCCTTCTATACCGAGGTGACCGCCGGGGTGAGCGAGGTGCTGGAGCAGCAAGGCTATCTGCTGTTTCTGACCCAGTGCGGCCACAGCCCGGAGCGGCTGCAGCAGAGCATCCACTCCCTGTCGCGGCAGGGGGTGGCGGGCATCATCTTCAATCCGGTGCGCGGCGCGGCGGCCAAAACCCTGGAGACCCTGCTCGATTCCGAGCTGCCGGTGGTGTGCGCCGCCCGCTCCTACTATCGCGATGACGTGGACTTTATCGGCCCTGACAACACCCACGCCGCCAAGCAGGCCACCACCTATCTTATCGAGCAGGGCCACCGCCATATCGCCTATGTCGGCGGGCGGGCCGATTCCCTCACCCGCGCCGAGCGCATCGGCGGCTACTGCGCCAGCCTGCTGCAATATGGCCTGCCCTTCAAACCGGAGTGGGTACTGGAGTGCGAGCGCACCCAGCGCAGCGCCGCCGACACCATCGCCCAGCTGCTGCACCAGCACCCCAAGGTGACCGCCGTGCTCTGCCACTACCCCGAGGTGGCGCTCGGCGCCATCTATGGCGTCGAGGCGAGCGGCCGCACCGTGGGCAAGGACAACTACATCGGCCAGCAGGTGGCCCTGCTCGGTTTTGACGATGTGGCGGAGGCAGAACTCACCTCCCCCGCCCTCACCTTTGTCAGCTCACCGGCCCGCGAAATCGGCCGTCAGGCGGCAAGACGACTGCTGACCCGGATGCAGCAACCCGAGCTCGCCCCCAACCGCCATATCATCACCCCCAATCTGCAAAAACGGGAGTCGGCCTGAGTTGTGGCGCACAGGTAGGGGCAACGCTCTACCTGCGGTCACTGTCCCAAGCGGGCGAATAGCAGCCGCTTAATAAGTAATTTATTGATCTCTGGCAGGTTTTTGCCCGACTGCGGTTTTACCCTGCTCCTCTCTCGACTAATATGCTCCACTTGGCAACCACTCTTGCAGAGATAACCCTGTGCAGCCGTTTCGCCATCCACCACATCGCCGGAAAACAGCAGCAGGCTGGAGGCTGTAATCCACGGGCGGTAGCGTGGTGTGGGATAGTTAGTGCAAAACAATACCCAACATATAAACATTGTTTGGCCTGCCAGAGCGAGATGAGTGCTGATATGGCAGGGCCGCATATGCAATAAACCATTAGGTAAATTTTATGAGTTTTAAACAACTCCTAACCATTTTATTTAAAAAAAGCCAAACTCTTTGTAAAAACCTCAACCGCAGCCAAAAATTTTTCTTTTTCGGAACAATCCTTATTTTTCCGACGCTAGTGTTTTATATTTTATCGATGAGTAAAGCATCAATTGCATTTATATGTTTTTCATTTTTACTACTATTATTTGGCATCATTTCCGACTTGTTACTTTTATATGGAAAAGTTTGGGATACTTTTATTGGAAAAGGCATCATTCTCATAAGTTATGCCATGTGCACTACCATTTCATATGCTCTTGCATCTCAGTTAGTAAATGATGTTATTGCTTTTGATTCATCAAAGCTAACTAATTCAATTACATTTACATCTATATTATTAATACCTGTTTTTATTTTAGGATTTAGCTTTTTATTATTTATTGGGATCTTTATATTTGGTCAATTCTATCTGATTATTGCATCTACATTAGAAAACCTAAAAGATGACGAATGCTTTAATCTTATGACAATTGTCCCAAAAGAGTGTTATCCAAAAGCAACATTCATATCAAGATTAATCATTTATCCATTAGTTATTGGTAGTTTCCTATCTTTTGGTAGTGATATGATGCCTGCATATGGTAAGAGGGTAGAGTCATGGACTAAATGGTTCATTTATAACCTAGAAGCAGTAAAACATTCCCGATGTGAAATTAAAAACAATGATTCGAAGGTTATTGTCATCAATGAGAATGAAATTGTCATTGCAACAAAAAATAATGATTCATACATGTTTACTCCAGCAATATGTATTCCAAGGATAAAGTCTAACACTATTGATAAGCAACAAAGCAAATAGTCAAGACCACTATCAAAACCCATATCTAAATTATATAATCGAGAGCATTTAAATTGCCAAATTTATTGACAAAGACAATGTCAAGAAAAACCAACAAAATAGATAAAGAAGTTATCAAACTAGCAAATACCATTAAAAATGCTAAAAAACATAAATACCGATACATAGACCCTGATGCAGTAAAGAAAATAATGGGGAAATGGTCACCAATTTCCATCATAAGCTTTTCATATCTATTAGAGTGTTTCTTAACCGCCATGAATGACACCGGAATAAGTATCATGGATGCTAATGGTGCATATCAATCAGATATATATAATGTTCCCACAGCTTTAAAAGGCATCGCTGATAAGTTGCTTAATTCAAATCGATGTTATCAGCAAGGAAAATGGAACTTATTTAATGATTTGGATTTTGATGTTGTACATCAATGCATCCCAGGTAGGGCGGTAACAACTCAAGTAAAGCCTTACTTTGCCTTTGATGAATACAAAAGAACAAAGGATGAATCTAGGATAGTTATACATGCAATCGTAGATGAATTTGAAGGCACACCTTGGGCAATATCATTTCCTTTACAATACATAATGAAAGATTTTCCGAAAGTTGAAAATCAGCACTCTGGCTATTGCCATAAAATTGCTTTTTTAGATAACAATGGAAGAGTTGAAAATGAATATGTATATATTGGAGTAACTAGCCGAGATTGGCTCAAGCGGATGAATGAACACTTTCGTGAGATAAAATTAGGGAGTAACAAGCTATTCCATAAGACTTGGCGGGAGTTTACTGGAAACAAAAATACATTATTAAGCAGCGAGTTAATTGTAAATGATCACTCTTATGAGCAAATAATGGCATGGGAGGAAACAATGGTAGATCGACTTATGAAGGATAATCGTTCGCTAAATATGATTCCTGGTGGATTTAAAGGCATGCAATACCTTTATAAACACAGTTTACTAAAACAAGACAAGGTTTCACTATCAGAAAGAGATGCTGCAATCGAGGAATACCAGAAGCTTCACCCCAAAGCTGGTATAGCAAACTTATTTATAAGCAACTTATGGAAAGATAAAGAATACGCTGCAAAGGTTATTTGTAGTTCAGATGAAAGACTCTCTGTAGAACAAGTTATAAAAATTCGTGAATTAAGCGCACTGAATTACACGGATGTGGAAATTCTGAAAATTGTTGACGCCAGAAATTTACTTCAAGTCCAGAGAGTTATGAAAGGTATAACTTATAGTCGAATAACTTAAATAACATCTATTTGAGATGGTATTTTGGCCGTAGGTTCAAATAGCGAAGCGTATTCGGACATTCGCGTCATCACCTCAACTTTCCAGCATCCAGATATCCGTTCCAGAAAAGAGCACTCATAGATGAAACGTATTCTGATTATTGGCAACTCGGGATCGGGCAAGAGCTGGTTGGCGGCTCGATTGGCTGAGGGGTTAACTATCCGCGAGGTCAATCTGGACCCCATTGTCTGGCAGCCGGGCGGCTTTAACCAAAAACGGCCCCAGCATGAGATTGATCATGCCATTCAAACCCTTGCTCAAGAGCCCTCATGGGTGGTCGAAGGGGTATTTGGTGCCCTGGCCGAGCAACTGCTTGATGCCGCCGATACCCTGCTTTTTCTTGATCTCGACTGGTCTGTATGCCGTGATTCACTGCTATCGCGCGGATCACAAAGTGCCAGGCAACGGGATACAGTGGCAGCCGAAGAGAGCTTTCAACAACTGCTGGTGTGGGCATCGGAATATGGGCAGCGAGCCGGTAAAAGCTCCCGCCAATTCCATCGCAAGCTGTTTGATCGATTCCCAAACGACAAGCACCGTTTCACGACTCGGGCAGGGGTAAATAGCTATCTCACGCACCTGACCACTCATAGCTAACGGGGTAGCCTGTAGGTTCGAATAGCGGAGCATATTCGGACGTTCGCGTTATCACCTCTATCTTTTCAGCCATCCCCTCTCTTGCCACCACACTATCGGCCCAAACAGGCGGTGCAATTCACTTTGTTCATTGCACCCTACCGTGCGTCTATGGCTGTGTTGTTTCTTGCCCGTTGTGGTGGGCTGTCTGGCATCGATGGCACAACCCATTTCTCCAGCTTGTTCTGCTCGCGCCTCCCCTGCGCCCCCCTCTCGCTTCCCGCCAGCGGGGCCATTTCTGTGCGTTGGCTCACATCCCGCCGCCGTTTTTCACCTCACAAATTTATAGAAAGAGTGCTCCCATCCACTGAGTAAAAACTCACCGCTCGACCAAAGCGCTGAACCACGAACAAACACAACCAATTGATTTTAATCATCAATAAAAATATGAGCGATTCAATCCGCCCCCGTTTCAGCAGCTGTTCAGCTTTGCGATCAGGGTCACACTCAAGGTGATAGCGCACAAAAATCCAGTTATTCGCACATTTGTCCGATAGGGTGACCTCTCCCCCGGCGCGATAATAGTCGGGTCAATTTTGTCTGCATGCCGGCCTGCAAGGGCGGCATGCCAACAGGCTCCGGCAACGGAGCGGGGAGAGCGCCATGATAACCACCTTGATCAATGAACATCTGATCAATCTCGATTTGAAAGCTACCGCCAAGGAAGAGGTCTTCACCGAGATGGCCCGCCTGCTGGTCGCGCAAGGCAAGGTCAGCGACGAGCAGCAGTTCGTCAAGGATCTGTGGGCCCGTGAAGAGCTGGACAACACCGGCTTTGAAGAGGGTGTTGCCCTGCCCCACGCCAAGAGTGCGGCGGTCAGCACCCCGGCAGTCGCCATCGGCATCAGCCGCAACGGCATCGACTACGGCGCCGAAGATGGCAAGCCGTCCAAACTGTTCTTCATGATTGCCTCCCCGGCAGGTGGCGCCAACCACCATATCGAGGTGCTGGCCGAGCTCTCCGCCAAGCTGATTGAAGAGGGCTTTATCGATGCCCTGCTGGCAGCCAAAACCCCGGCCGATGCGCTGGCACTGCTGCTGGCCAAGAAAGAGGAAGCGGCTGCCGCACCTGCGGCCAACAAGGGGCTGATCATCGGTGTCACCGGTTGCCCGGCCGGTATCGCCCACACCTATCTGGCGGCCGAGTCGCTGGAGCGCGCCGCCAAGGAGCTGGGTTATGAGGTGAAGGTGGAGACCAACGGCTCCATCGGCGTCAAGAACAGCCCGACTGCGGACGAGATCGCCCGCGCCACCGCCATCGTGGTGGCCTGCGACAAGCAGGTGGACATGGCCCGCTTTGCCGGCAAGCCCCTCATCAAGACCGGCGTAAAAGCCCCCATCAAGGATGGCAAGGGTCTGATTGAGCAGGCCCTGAAAGCCCCCGCCTATGTGGCGGACAAGGATGAGAAGAAGGGTGACGAGAAGCGCGCCAGCGGCGGCAGCTCGGATCTCTATCGCTACCTGATGAACGGCGTATCGCACATGATCCCGTTCGTGGTGACCGGTGGTCTGCTGATCGCCCTGTCACTGGCCATCGGCGGCAACCCGACCCCGAGCGGCATGCAGATCCCGGAAGGGAGCATGTGGAACCAGATCCTCAACGTGGGCGTGGCCGCCTTCACTCTGATGATCCCCATTCTGGCGGGCTATATCGCCTATGCCATCGGTGACCGTCCGGCTCTGGCCCCGGGCTTTATCGGCGGCTGGATCGCCAACAACGGCAGCTTCTACGGCGCTGATGCCGGTACCGGCTTTATCGGTGCCATCATTGCGGGCCTGTTGGTCGGCTATCTGGTGCGCTGGATTGCCACCCGTCAGTACCACAAGATGGTGCAACCGCTGGTGCCAATCCTGATCGCCCCCATCGTCGGTTCCCTGTTTATCGCTGCGGTATTCATCTTCATCATCGGTGCTCCCATTGCCGACATGATGACCGGCCTCAACGCCATGCTGCTCTCCATGAGTGGTGGCAGTCTGGTGCTGCTGGGTATCGTTCTGGGTGGTATGGCGGGCTTTGATATGGGTGGCCCGGTCAACAAGGTGGCCTTCCTCTTCTCCGTCGGCATGATCGCCTCCGGTCAGACCCAGTTCATGGGGGCCATGGCCTGCGCCATCCCGGCTGCGCCCCTTGGCATGTCGCTGGCTACCGTGCTCGGTCGCAAGCTCGGCATCTTTGACGAGTCCGAGATCGAAGCGGGCAAAGCCGCCGGTGCCATGGGTCTGGTGGGTATCTCCGAAGGTGCGATTCCGTTCGCCGCCCGTGACCCGCTGGCCGTCATTCCGGCCAACGTGTTGGGCAGCATGACCGCCGCTGTGATGGCCTTCCTGTTCGGCATCACCAACAGCGTTGCCCACGGTGGCCCTATCGTGGCTCTGCTGGGTGCCGTCAACAAGCCGCTGCTGGCCCTGCTCTGCATGATCTGCGGTGCTATCGTCACCGGCGTGGTCGCTGTTGCCCTGAAAAAGCTGCGGGTAAAAAAGAGTGACGAGGTGACCCTGGCCAAGGCGGCCTGAGTTCCTCCTCCCCGAGCCACAAACGCTCGCGAACCATAACAATGAGGCCACCCCGGGGTGGCCTCTGCTGTTTCCTTGTCTTTTCCTTGTCTTTTCCTTGTCGGCCTCAACACCGCCTTAATCGCGCCCTCTCTTGCCACGCCAAAGCCGCGCCTCGTTTCCCGCGCCATTCCCTCTCCCTCCACCCCGATACCGGCGGAAATATCGCCAATTCCGGGTCAGCTCTGTGATTGCACTCACGCTTTGCCCGCGAAATCGCAAAAACTAGGAAATTTTCCTAATTGCCCTAGGGATGGCTCTCAAGCCATTTATTGCCCCTCTGATTAGAGTCACCCCACCTGATGTCGTGACCCGCACCACGACGGGCAACATGCCCCGTCCTTCGGCAGCGGGCCCGGGTTTACACGGGCAGAAGCAGGCCAGCCGGCCACCCTTTTGCCCCCTTTCCGTGGCGTGACCTCCCATAACTGCACAACAACGCAAGGGGCGCGGCGGAATAGCGTCTATCTCGCAGAGGATGAACGAAAATGTTGAAATTTCTTGAACAGGTCCGGGTCCCCACCCTCGACCTGCCGGTAGAAGCCCGGCGCAAACTCTGGTTCAAGCCGTTTATGCAATCCTATCTGGTTGTATTTATTGGCTATCTGACCATGTATCTGATCCGCAAGAACTTCAACATTGCGCAGAATGACATGATCCAGTCCTACGGTCTCTCCATGACCGAGCTCGGCATGATCGGCCTTGGCTTCTCCATCACCTACGGGGTGGGCAAGACCATCGTCTCCTACTATGCCGACGGCAAGAACACCAAGCAGTTCCTGCCACTGATGCTGATCCTCTCCGCACTCTGCATGCTGGGCTTCAGTGCCAGCATGGGCGGCACCGGTTTCAGCCTCTACTTCATGATCTTCTTCTACGCCCTGAGCGGTTTCTTCCAGAGCTGTGGCGGCTCCTGCAGCTACTCCACCATCACCAAGTGGACTCCCCGCAACAAGCGCGGCACCTATCTGGGTATGTGGAACCTCTCCCACAACGTGGGCGGTGCCGGTGCGGCCGGTGTGGCGCTGTTCGGTGCCAACTACCTGTTTGATGGCCACGTGCTCGGCATGTTCATCTTCCCCTCCATCATCGCGCTGATCGTCGGCTTTATCGGCCTGCGCTTTGGTAGCGATTCGCCGGAAGCCTATGGCCTTGGCAAGGTGGAAGAGCTGTTTGACGAAGTGGCGAGCGAAGAGGATATCGCCACCGAGGAGCAGAAGCTGACCAAGTGGCAGATCTTCGTGAAGTACGTGCTGCTCAACAAGGTGATCTGGCTGCTCTGCTTTGCCAACATCTTCCTCTATGTGGTGCGTATCGGTATCGACCAGTGGTCTACCGTCTATGCCCACCAGGAGCTGGGCTTCTCCAAAGACGTGGCCATTCAGGGCTTTACCTTCTTCGAAGTGGGCGCTCTGGTCGGCACCCTGATGTGGGGCTACCTCTCCGATCTGGCCAACGGCCGTCGTGGTCTGGTGGCTTGCGTGGCACTGGCGCTCATCATCGCGACTCTGGGTCTCTACCAGCACGCCACCACCCAGTTCATGTTCCTGGGCTCCCTGTTCACCCTGGGCTTCCTGGTGTTTGGCCCGCAACTGCTGATCGGCGTCGCCGCCGTGGGCTTCGTCCCCAAGCAGGGCATCAGCGTGGCCGATGGCGTCAAGGGCACCTTCGCTTATCTGATTGGTGACAGCTTCGCCAAGCTGGGTCTGGGCATGATCGCCGATGGTACCCCCATCTTCGGCCTGACCGGCTGGACCGGCACCTTCGCGGCGCTGGACATGGCAGCAGCCGCCTGTCTGGTACTGATGGCCTGCGTGGCGATTGCCGAAGAGCGCAAGATCCGCCGCATCAAGCGCGAGCTGAAAGCCGCCGAGCTGGCCGCCCAGACCGCCTGATAGTCATCACAACAGACGCAGATTGTTCAGGGCTACCCACACGGGTAGCCCTTTTTGTTTAGCCAAACTAAATACTCAAGTGACCCTTTTGCGCCATTTTTGCGGCCCAAAGCCCTATCGAGATCCCACTTTTGGCCGGGGCTTTTGGCAAAAAATCCCCGCCGGCGTTATCTTGTTGGCCCCCCGTTTCGCACAGTCCAGAGCCAATGAAGATCATTGCCGTCACCGCCTGCCCGACCGGCATCGCCCACACCTATATGGCAGCCGAAGCGCTGCAAAAAGCCGCCGCCGCCCTCGGCCTCAAGATCAAGGTCGAAACCCAGGGCGCCATGGGGATGGAGAACTCCCTCACCGCCCGCGACATCGCCAGCGCCGATCTGGTGCTGATCGCCTCCGACATCGACATCGAGCAGAAGGAGCGTTTCCTCGGCTGCCATATCCATCGGGTGAGCCTCGAAACCGTACTGCTCGATGCGCAGGCGGTGCTGAGATCACTACCCCGGCCCAGCTGATGCTAAGCCGCGAGATCACCTTCTACTGCCATCAGGGGATGAGCATTGCCCGCACCAAGCAGCTGAGTCGGCTGGCGGGGATGTTCAAATCCTGCATTCGCTGCGCCAACCTCACCCGGCGCCAGACGGTTATCGCCAGCAATCAGCTCTCCCTGCTCACCCTCGCCACCCAGCCCGGCGATCTCTGCCAACTGCAGATCGAAGGCAACGACGCCGAGCTGGCCCATATGGCATTCACCTGCTGGTGCGGGGAACTGGGTCAACCGCTGGTGCGCCCATATACCGCGGCGCTGGCCGAGCTGCGTCTGGCAAGCTCTCTGCCCGACTACCACTTCGCCCTGCGCCAGCTTGCTCACAGTCCCGTCCCCCTGACCAAGAGCGAGGCGCTCGAACACCTGATCGACCTGCTGCCCGCCGAGCTGATCAGCAACAGAGCCGCGCTGGAGGAGGCGATCAGTCGGCGCGAGCAGATCGCCGCCACCATCATCTGCCCGGGTCTCGCCATGCCCCATGTGCTCTGCGAGGGGATAAGCCAGCCCGCCCTGAGCCTGCTCAGCAGCCCGGCCCCCATCGAGTGGGGCTCGCAGCTCGGGCCGGTGCAGACCATCATCCTGCTGGCGGTGCCGACCGGCTGCGGGCGCGACACTCTGCTTCCCCTCACCCGGCTGGCCCGCGCCCTGATGGACGAGGTGATTAGCGGCGCCCTGCTGCAAGCAAGCTCGGCCCCCGCCAGACAAGCCATCGTGATTGAAAACCTGCTCGGTTGACCCTCGGCTGTAACCGACCCCATTTCCCAAGCGATCTTCACGGCAGCCACACCCATTCATCCTGCCGTCAGCCCCCTGTGGTACACTCGCTGCCATTCCCACTTGCCAATCCGCTATCCGATGAAATCTGCCCGCTCCCGACTCTCGCTGCCAAACCGTCCCGCCCGCGATGGCGCCACCCGCTCTGCTGCCCGACCAGCCGAACCCCGCCACGTTGCGGCGCGCAAGCCGGAGCTGGCCCCCGAGGATCGCAAGTTGCTGCTGTTGAACAAGCCCTACATGGTGCTCTGCCAGTTCACCGACGAGGCGGGTCGCGAGACTCTCAAGGATTACATCAGCGAGCCCGGCATCTACGCCGCAGGCCGACTTGACCGCGACAGCGAGGGGCTGCTGCTGCTCACCAACGATGGCAAGCTGCAGGCGCGCCTCACCCAGCCGGGGGAGAAGACCCCCAAGACCTACTGGGTGCAGGTGGAAGGTATTCCGAGCGAGGAGCAACTGGCTGCCCTGCGCGCCGGTGTGGAGCTCAACGATGGCATGACCCTGCCCGCCGGGGCCCGCATCATGGATGAGCCTGTGGTGTGGCCGCGCAATCCCCCCATTCGCGAGCGCAAGGAGATCCCCACCTGCTGGCTGGAGATCAAGATAGTGGAGGGGCGCAACCGGCAGGTGCGGCGGATGACCGCCCATATCGGCCACCCCACCCTGCGCCTTATTCGCTACGCCATCGGTGACTGGACCCTAGATGGTCTGGCCCCCGGCGAGAGCCGCGCCCTGCCCGCTCCCGAGCTGGCGCCCGTCCCGCGCAGGGCACAGACACCCAACAAACCGCGCGGCCAAGGCACGGGCAGCAACAATCCGCGCTCAGCCCAACCGACCCGAAGCCCCCATGGTCAGGGCCAGGGGCGCGACAGCCGTGACGCGAGCCCGCGCCCGGCCAATCGCAGTAGCGGCCGTGGCACAGCGCGCCGGCCGGCCCGCAGCAAACCCTCGGAATAACGCGCAGCCCGCTGGCAATAGAACAGTAAAGAACCGAGCTGAATCGAGCCCCTGCTTCGGCCGGGGCCAAACCGGTAACGAGACAAGGAGTCCTTATGAGCGATAACCTTCCTGCATCGCAGGAGAAAACGCCGCACGAGCGCATGCAGGCCAGATTGACCGTTGCCGCGCTGGTGCAGTGGCAGGGCCGCTTTCTGGTGGTGGAAGAGGAGATCAAGGGCCAGCGCCGCTTCAACCAGCCCGCCGGTCATGTGGAGGCCGGTGAAGATCTGCTCACCGCCGCCTGCCGCGAGCTGAAAGAGGAGACGGGGCTGACCGCCACGCCCACCGCCTGGCTTGGTACCTATCTCTACAAACCGGCCGACAGCGAGGCCACCTATGTGCGCACCGCCATCATCTTCGACCTTGAAAAAGCGCCGGGTCAGCACCATCCAGAGGATCCTGACGGCGATATCCTCGCCTGCCACTGGCTCACCCAGGAGGAGATCGCCGAGTGCAAATCGGCCCTGAGAAGCCCCTTGGTGTGGCAGTGCATCGAGGATTATCTGGCGGGAACACGCCTGCCGCTCTCGGCGCTCAAGGCCTTTATCCAGAGCTAGGGACAGAGCAGGCATCCGCTGGCAATCGCCGCAAGAAAAACGATTTCCTGCCGCAAGGTTCCTGATGGGGACAGTGGCATGGAGATGTGACCGGGGGCGCAAAACTCTGGTAGAATACGCCCCGTTTAAACGAACTGGTAACTTCGACTAATGACAGACAACAGCCAAATCAAGGTGATCGTCGGCATGTCCGGCGGCGTGGATTCTTCCGTCTCGGCCTACCTGCTCCAGCAGCAGGGCTATCAGGTCGAAGGCTTGTTCATGAAGAACTGGGAAGAAGACGACACGGACGAGTACTGCTCTGCCGCCCAGGATTTGGCTGATGCCAAGGCCGTCTGCGACAAGCTGGGGATGAAACTCCACACCATCAACTTCGCGGCCGAGTACTGGGACAACGTGTTCGAGCACTTCCTCGAAGAGTACAAGGCTGGCCGCACGCCGAACCCGGATATCCTGTGCAACAAGGAGATCAAGTTCAAGGCGTTCCTCGAATTTGCCGCCGAAGAGCTGGGTGCCACCTACATCGCCACCGGCCACTATGTGCGCCGTGACGACAGCACCGGCCGCCCGCGCCTGCTGCGCGGTCTCGATACCAACAAGGATCAGAGCTACTTCCTCTATACCCTGAGCGAGAAGCAAGTGGGTCAGAGCCTGTTCCCGGTTGGCGACCTGGAGAAGCCGGAGGTGCGCCGCATCGCCGAGCAGCTGGATCTCATCACCGCCAAGAAGAAAGACTCCACCGGTATCTGCTTTATCGGCGAGCGCAAGTTCAAGGACTTCCTGGCCAAGTTCCTGCCCGCCCAGCCCGGCAAAATCGAGACCGTGGATGGCAAGGTGATCGGCGAGCATCAGGGTCTGATGTATCACACCCTGGGCCAGCGCAAGGGGCTCGGTATCGGTGGTCGCAAAGATGCCACCGAAGAGGCCTGGTATGTGGTCGACAAAGAGGTCGAACGCAACGTGCTGGTGGTGGCGCAGGGCGAACATCCCCGCCTCTACTCCGATGGTTTGATTGCCAGCCAGCTGCACTGGGTGGATCGCACCCCAATCCGCGAGCCGCGTCGCTGCACCGTCAAGACCCGCTACCGCCAGCAGGATATTCCCTGTCTGATCCAGCCCATCGACGACGAGACCATCCGGGTCATCTTCGACGAGAAGCAGGCTGCTGTCACCCCGGGCCAATCCGCCGTCTTCTACGACGGGGAAGTGTGTCTGGGCGGCGGCATCATCGAACAGCGTTTCAGCCATCCGGTCTAAGGGCTGGGCGCTCACGAGCGTCCGCGCTGTACTCCCTTCTCCCCTCGCGGGAGAAGGGTTGGGGATGAGGGGGTAACCACCCTCACCCTGACCCTCTCCCTGAGGGAGAGGGGACAAAGAAAAAACAGCACAAGGCAGCGATACATGATTGGCAACGTCCAGGCCGGATCATGGCATCGGCCGGTGAATGAACAGAACAGGGCTGTGAAGATATGAGCGATAAATTCCAAGACAGAACCATGGCCTTTGCCGGCATCTGCCAGGCGGCCGCGCTGGTCCAGAAGGTGGCCCGCGACGGCAGCTGTGACGAGGCCGCCCTGCGCGAGAGCCTCTCCAGCATTCTGGTGACCAACCCGAGCCACCCGCTCGAGGTGTTCAATAACACCCATCTGGCCATTCGCGACGGCTACCGTGCGCTGGTCGAGCAGCTGGGTGCCGACGGCAGCCAGAAGAATGCCGAGCTGACCCGCTATGTGGTGAGCCTGATTGCGCTGGAGCGCAAGCTGGCCAAGCGCAAGGACATTCTCAATATGCTGGGTGAGCGGATCAGCCAGATCGGTCGCCAGCAACAGCATTTCGATCTGCTCGACGAGCAGATCCTGGCCAACATGGCGAGCATCTACAGCGATCTTATCAGCCCCATCGGGCCGCGCATTCAGGTGGCCGGCACCCCGCTGTTCCTGCAGCAGCCGCTGGTGCAGCACAAGGTGCGCGCCCTGCTGCTGGCAGGCATCCGCGCCGTGGTGCTGTGGCGCCAGCTCGGTGGCAGCCGCACCCAGATCATCTTCGCTCGCAAGAAGATGGTGGAACTGGCCAAGCGTTACTAATCATTGGCTTGCGCGCAGGGAGAGGGAGACAAGGTGAACAGCCGCACATCAGCCTTGATACACCCCGACCGGCGCGCAAGTGAATACGGATCCCCCACACCAATCATCAGGAGTTCACCCCATGGAGCTGTCCGCGCTGACTGCTGTTTCCCCGATTGACGGTCGTTATGGCGACAAGGCCGATGCCCTGCGCCCTATCTTCTCCGAATTCGGCCTGCTGCGTTTTCGCGTTGAAGTCGAGGTTCGCTGGTTGCAGAAACTGGCCAGCCACGCCGGGATCCCGGAAGTCCCAGCCCTGAGCGCGGCCGCCAACGCCCTGCTCGACGGCATCGTCAGCAACTTCAACGAGAGCGACGCCGCCCGCATCAAACAGATCGAGCGCACCACCAACCATGATGTGAAAGCGGTGGAGTACTTCCTCAAAGAGAAAGTCGAAGTGAACCCGGAGCTGGCGGCTGTCAGCGAGTTCATCCACTTCGCCTGCACCTCGGAAGACATCAACAACAACTCCCACGGTCTGATGCTGAAAACCGCCCGCGAAGAGGTCATCAAGCCTTATTGCGAGAAGCTGATCGGCGAGATCAAGCGTCTGGCCCATGAGTACCGCGATATGCCGCTGCTCTCCCGCACCCACGGCCAGCCGGCGACCCCGAGCACCATGGGCAAGGAGATGGCCAACGTCGCCTACCGTCTGGAGCGCCAGTACAAGCAGATCATGGCGGTGGAGATCCTCGGCAAGATCAACGGCGCAGTCGGCAACTACAACGCCCACATCAGCGCCTATCCGGAAGTGGACTGGCACCAGTTCTCCGAGGAGTTCGTGACCTCCCTGGGTCTGACCTGGAACCCCTACACCACCCAGATCGAACCGCACGACTACATTGCCGAGCTGTTCGACGCCATGGCCCGCTTCAACACCATCCTGATCGACTTCGACCGCGATGTGTGGGGTTACATCTCCCTGGGTCACTTCAAGCAGCGCACCATCGCTGGAGAAATCGGCTCCTCCACCATGCCGCACAAGGTCAACCCCATCGACTTCGAGAACTCCGAAGGCAATCTGGGTCTGGCCAACGCCGTGTTCCAGCATCTGGCGAGCAAGCTGCCCATCTCCCGCTGGCAGCGGGATCTGACCGACTCGACCGTGCTGCGCAATCTGGGCGTTGCCATCGGCTATTCCCTTATCGCCTATCAGTCCACTCTCAAGGGTATCTCCAAGCTGGAAGCCAACGACGCCGCCATGGCCGCCGATCTGGATGCCAACTGGGAAGTGCTGGCCGAGCCGATCCAGACCGTGATGCGCCGCTACGGTATCGAGAAGCCCTACGAGAAGCTCAAGGAGCTGACCCGTGGCCGCCGCGTCGATGCCGAAGGGATGCGTACCTTTATCGACACCCTGGAGTTGCCGGAAGCGGTCAAGGTTGAGCTGAAGAAGCTGACCCCGGCCAACTACATCGGTGACGCCCAGCGTCTGGTTGATCTGCTGAAATAAGCGGATAAATGACACCACCGGGGCCCTGTGCATGATCTGCAACAGGGCCCCGGTTATTTTATGTGGCACCCTATACACGGTTTGCAAGAGGGCTTGCCCGAGGCCGGCAGCCGCCTCTGGCAAGACCTCTCCTGACCTTTGTCGAACCCTTTGACGAGAAGATCTATGTACGAACTCAATCTGGATATCGCTCACTTCCTCGAGCACTACTGGCAGAAGCGCCCGCTCCTTATCAAGGGCGGCTTCAAGGACTTTCAGGATCCCATCAGCCCGGACGAGCTGGCGGGTCTGGCCATGGAAGAGGTGGTAGAGTCCCGTCTGGTCACCCGTTTCGACGGCAAGTGGGATGCGGCCCACGGCCCCTTCGAATCCTACGACCATCTGGGCGAAGAGAACTGGACCATTCTGGTACAGGCCTGCAACCACTGGGCCCCCGAGGTGAACGAGCTGGCGGTGCCGTTCCAGTTCATTCCGGGCTGGCGCTTTGATGATGTGATGGTGAGCTTCTCCACCCCGCACGCGGGTGTCGGCCCCCACATCGACAACTACGACGTGTTCATCACCCAGGGTATCGGCAAGCGTCACTGGCGGGTTGGCGATGCCAAGCCGCTCAACGAGTTTGCCGCCCACGCCGCCCTGCTGCACTGCGAGCCGTTCGAAGCGATCATCGACGTCATCATGGAGCCGGGCGACATCCTCTACATTCCGCCCGGATTCCCCCACGAAGGCTACGCCATCGAGCCCTCCATGAACTTCTCGGTGGGCTTCCGCGCGCCGGATGCCAAGGCGCTTATCTCCTCCTTTGCCGATCACCTGATCGACAACGAGGTGCGTACCGAGCGTTACGGCGATGCCGACCTCAAGCCCCGTGCCCGTCACGGTGAGATCCAGCCCCACGAGCTGCACCGTCTGCGCGAGCTGATGCAACAGGCCCTCGATGACGAGACCCTGTTCAAGGAGTGGTTCGGCACCATGATCTCCGAGGCCAAGCACGATCTGGACGTCAATCCGGTAGAGCCGGATTACAGTGCCGAGGAGGTAGCCGACCTGCTGACCCAGGGCGAGCCCGCCATCAAGGTGCCGGGCCTGCGCACCGTCTGGTTCAGCGGCGAAAGCCAGCAGTGCTATATCGATGGCGAAGCCTGGACCCTGCAGAGCGAAGATGCGGCAGCCATTTCGCTGTTGTGTGACAAGGACATCATCACTCAGGCCGATATGGTAGAGCTGGCCGATCAGGCCGGTTTCCTGCAACTGCTGACCCGACTGGTCAACCGCGGGTACTGGTTCTTCAACTGATCCGACAACCGTCGCGCAGAGATAAAAAAGGAGGGGTATCCCTCCTTTTTCTGTTTAATGCAGCTCACATCATTTATGAAAAAGAAAGAGCACCAGCATAGTCGCGAGCAGGGCCCCAACCAGGATCAGGGTCGTGGATGAGAAATACCTCTGACCATCCCCCGCTTTCCAATTTGCATATATCGTTGCCAACACATCACTGACCACCACAATCCCTACCGTCAGTACAATAAAGCTCGCCATGCTCAAACTTTGTCCCGGAATAGCCAAAGTCAGCCATGAAATGATCACCCAGTGAATGCAGTAAATCGGGGTAACATTTTTACTCCAGCGACCCGCGATATCCTTGATAAAACCAGGTACATAACGTACCAGATAACTCAATATAGCGAGTTCAAATATGACACCACCAGTAAAAGTGATATTATCCGTCAAGATATGATGGTAATAACCAGTCTCAAGATTCATACCTGTTGGAATAGAGAACAAAAAATTGAAAAGGTATATACCGAAGAAAAATACGACTGCCGCAACAACCCCCGATATCAGATAAAACTTTCTTTTATCAGTGCAGCGGATCAGATAATCGCCAAAAATATATCCGGCGATGGGGTAAAATGCCCATGTTAGGAATGGGAAATATGAACTTTCATTACTTCCCCAAAAAAGTCCAGCCAGAGAAGATACGGGCAGAGTCTGGGTTTGCACTGGCAATAGCAAAATATTTATCAGGGCAAAAACCAATCCGGTGATACCGATAGCAATCTTGTTAAACTGGAAGAAATTGAAGCCAGCAAACATGATCATTGCCAACCCTGAAAATTGCAGGATATCCACAATCATCAGCTCATTGAATCCCTTGTAGAGATAGCTGATGTCTGCGCTATTGAATCCCATAATTACGTTTGGGATGAATCCACGTACAAAACTGAGCAGGTAGGCTGTACATAGCAGAGCAAGACCACGCCAGGCCATTGATGCCGGTTGATTCTTCCTTGAATAATTTATGCCGATACCAAGCAGAAACATGAACATAGGGGCTGCAGGAATATCCCCATTAAAATCATTTATATCAGCCAGTAGTGTGTCCCATACTCCTGAATTGGCAAAAACCAATTGTACATGGATGATAATCATAAATAGCACGGCTAAGCCTCTGGCTATATCTAGCTCAGGTTGCCGACCACTGTTTACTTTATCCGGAGAAAACATATCTCACCTGCCTTTAATTTATATCGCTGGTTACGGCATAGCAATGCAACAATATGGCATTGCTAACAATGCCATAACGTATCACCTCAAACTTATAGAGAAACTCGTCTTATATGGTCATTCCACCATAAACGTCATAAACATATCAAAGAACACACCAAAAAAGGCGATACTGATACCAAATATAAAAAGATAGAGAGTGTGTCTATAATAAGTCAGAGCATCATCATCCTGACGGACACTTAATATTCTGAACAATACAAAGATCATGCTCACTGTGCCAGAGAACACACACATGCCGATCAAATATGCCTGCCACGCAGAGCCAACATGTTCGACGTCACCACGCACCCATGTCGCCATATAATTGAGCAAAAAGCCCAAGATAATACCGTTGGCAGTTACCATTGGTGCTCGTAGATTGGTTATTTTATCATCTTTCATTTACTCCCCCTGAAACCGGAATTATATTCACATCACCATACTATCATCAGCGCTTATGAAATATAGATCCCGGTTGGTTACATGGCAAGAAGGAGCAATACCATGTAAGGTATTACTCCATCTCCAGATTTATATCTCCGTCTGCAGTTAAATTATTGTGTCAGTCGTGATCTGCCTCAAGGATTTTTTCTGCCGCATAGTAACCAGATTGCACTGCTGCCTCAAAAGTCGGGTAGATCATATAGTCGCCCGCCAACACTATCGAGTCATCATCACTGTTATTCAGTTTGAGCAATCTGTCATATGCCCCCAATGACATCACTGGATAGCCATATGGGAATCGCTCAATATCGTAACCTGTAATTTTTTTGCTTGCTGCGGTAAATATTTTATCCAAATCACGATAGACATTCTTCAGCAACTCATCATCACTCATAGTCAAAATTGACTGGTCATGACTGCTCTTGGGAGCGATGTAGACAGAAATGATATTGGCTCGCTCTTTTTTCTGCTGGTCGTAAAACCGCTCAACCCAGGTAGCATCATAAACATCAGTGAAGAAGTAACTGTCTGGCACTGCCAAATCAAACGCCTTGTCAAATATCGGCGTATCAGAGAATAGTGCGACCGTAACATAAGGAGCGTAAGTTATCCCCTTCATGATCTCTTTACGCTCTGACGACAAAACAGCATCAGCGATCTTCAGAGTCACCGGAGCCGGGGTCGCAATGACAACTCTCTTGGCCAGAATAGTGGCTTGCTTGCCCCCTTTTTGGGTGTATACCACTGCATAATTTTCACCTTGTCTGGTAATACCGGTGACTGTACTCCCAGCTCTGAGCTTGCCATTCAACGCATGCCCCAACTTGTCAGTCAGCTCGGAGATACCCTTGGTAAAGGTGTAAGAGTTGGAACTCTCTTTTTTCGCCTCTGCATACTGCTCCGCAGCACTGCCAGGTTCATCATCCAACACATAACCATGTTCGTCATCGTCATAATCAAATGCGACCTCGGGGATCAGACTCAGTGCAGATATCTCCTGCAGGCCAGCCCCAAAAAGCCCACGGCTGGTCACATTGTATTTATCTATATAAACCTCAGGAATTCCATTCGCTGTTAACCAGCTTTTGGCATCCATATAATCCATTTTTTTAGTACGATCATTATATTCCGTATCAGGTATTTCATCGTAATGCTTATATTCTGATGAAATTAGTTTGATAAAATTATTATATGTTTCCAGATCACTATGTTTTATCAAATGTCTGGCAATACCATCACTACCATAACTGATAGATTCCCCATCATAAATAGCATCCATTGGTGAGGGAATTTCTTTCATTTCAAGACCGAGCTTGCTCACCATGCCTGCCAGCACATCATCGGGCTCCCCCAGATATTCTGTACCTTTGGCATAGGTAAACTGTTTATGGTGTCCTGAAGCGGTACGCCCACCAACAGTGTCATTTTTTTCCAACAAGACAAGATCTTTATCTTTCAGAAAATATCCTGCGGTAAGACCTGATATACCGCCACCGACGATCACTATATCATGAAACTCAACTTGAGCTGGCTGCATGCCAGACTCACGAGCACAAAGAATAGTTACCGGCAGCAAACAACATATACCTATGAAGGCAACCTTCTTATTTAAACCATTTCTTATATTATTCTGCATAGTGTCACCTCTATCTTTTCCATCACCCATTTTACGTTCATTAAGGGATGCGATTTAGACCGGAGGAGATAACCTCATCAGCTGCCCTTACACCAGATAAATAGGCACCATGTACCGTCTGAAAGAAGTGTCTCTCGGTCGCCTCACCAGCAAAAAAGAGACGATGTGCAATACTCTTCGCCAAATCGTCCCTAGCCTTGGGAGTTGCGCCCAATCCGTTGTATGAATAAGCTCCCATAGCATAAGGATCCGCACTCCAGCGTGTAATCAAGTAGCTCACCGGGTCTGGAATATTTGCACCATATATGGCTCTCAATGCTACCATCGCACTGGACACTGTATCCTGATCGTCCAGCTGTTCAACATGAAGCGCAAACTCGGCAGCATTAAAGCCAATCAAAACTGGCTGATTGGTATGTCTGGCCAAGCTGACCCATTCAACCCATTGTCCTTTATTGCCAGTATCGGGGATATTGTTAATCCAGTCGTAGCGAGTATCCCAAAATGCATAGGGGAAATGGAGACAACATTTATTCAGCGTACCGACACCAAGTTTTTTAATTGCTTGTGCTTTCCTACTTGGCAATGGTGGTTGAAATTCCACACGACCTGATTTCAAAACGCCCAGTGGTAAAGTCAGTATTACTTGCGCAGCTTGATATGTCCGGCTTTTTGTTTTAACGATAACCTCTGCATTACTCTCATATTCAACTTTTATAATTTCCTGTTCAAGCAGGATATCTAAATCCTGAGCAAGGTACTCGACAACGGACTGATAGCCGTTATACAAAACCCATTCATCACCAGAACAATCTTCATCACTATCAAACCAATATGAAGAGAGCTGCTCTATGGATCCACCATACTCATGCTCTATGGTGCTACTTAAAACAAAATCGATAATTCGTTGTTCTTCTTCAGAGCGTGAGGAGTAGGAAAGGCGAGAATAAATGCCATCCCGCAATGAGACATCACGTTCCGCATCCTGCAAAATCATTATTGCAGCAGATATTTCATCTTCAATCAAAGTAAGGCGTGCATACTGGGATGAACTCAGTTTATGAGAACCACCATAAAAAATATCTGCGCTCTCCGAATCGGTGGAAAAGTGCTTGATACCCAGCTCATCAACCAATCTTGAAACAGGATTTTGTGGCCCGGCACCGTGAATCCATGTTGCCCCAAGATCGATAGCAGGCCCCGCCCACTGCGAAGAGGTATGCAAACGCCCCCCAATACGATCCCGGGCTTCAAGTACCAATACGTGGTATCCGGCATCACGCAATTTTTTAGCCGCGACAAGACCTGCCACACCGGCGCCAATCACTATGACTTGCCATCTATCGGTAACCGCAGAATTCAACTCGCCCATGGTATTAGCGTCTCCTCTCCTATGACCAAGTTGCCAGTAAACCGATTGGTTAGAGGCAATATTGTCACTGCAACCGGTGAAACATTTCAGACAACATTCACTCTTTTTGAGCGACCGCTCAAAACTACTGTAAGGGCTTGCTACAAGTCAATAGCAACATCGCTATCAAACGCTGTTTCTTGAATCATGCAGTGAGAAGAATGGGGATGAGCCATCCAGCAAACAGCCGCATCCATGCAGTGAATATGATGGGGATACAGACAGGGGCAGAGAAAAAATACTATTTAAAATCAATAGTAATGCATGATTGAACATGACAGATGGCTCGTTTCACCATCACTACTGCCCTATGTGAAAACCTGTACGACAAAAGGCGCCTTATGGCGCCTTTTTTATTGCTATGTACCCAACTATTCAGCCGGGAATGGCACCGCTGTTGAAGGTAAAGCTGTAGCTATCGCCGCGGCAGAGGCTCTGGCTCACCTCCAGCAGCTCCCCCTGCGCCGTGTAGCTGCGCTGCATCACGGCCAGCACCGGCATGCCGACCGGCAATCCCAGCATGGCGCTCTCGGTCTGGCTCGGCACCTGCTGGCGGATCTGGTACTGCTGGGCGACAGGCTCAATCCCCTCCTCCCGCCAGTGGGCGTAGAGCGAGCCCTCCAGCAGATCGGGGCGAGGCAGGAACTGGCGAGGGATATAGGTGGTCTCGATGGAGGTGGGGTCATCGTTGACGCAGCGCACCCGGCGGATCTTGGCGATCTCGGTGCCCTCAGCCACCCCCATCAGGGCGGCCTGCTCGGCGCTGGCAGCCACGAGCTCGCGCGCCAGCCAGCGATCGCTCAGCGCCCCGAGCTGGCTCAGCTGGGCGGTAAAGCTGCCTCCAGCCAGGTTGTAGGTAAACGGAGCGTGCACGACGGTGCCCTTGCCCTGCTGCTTGATCACCAACCCCTGCTCCGCCAGCAGGGAGATCCCCTTGACCACGGTGGCCCGGGATAGGGCGAGGCTGTCGGAGAGCTGACGCTCGGAGGGGAGCACACAGCCGTGGGGCAGCAGTTTGCGCTCGATAGCCTGCTGCAGCCCCTGCGCCAGAATGAGATAGAGCGGCTCATCCCCTGCACAGGCCAGCCGTTGTTTCAACTCGTCAAACAGGTGTTCAGCACTCTCTCTCTGCATGGCGCTCTCGTCTAAAGATGCAAAAACATAAACAAATGGGTCCAGTCCACTTTACTTTAAAATGCGTTATGGTTCACACTGGACTGACACTGGATGTGTATAATACCCACTGGACTGCAACTGGACTACACAAAAAGGTGATCGATATCGTCATGACCCCATCAAGCTCTACCTCACTTCAACAGCAGCGTATTCTGGGTTGTCTCTATGGACAAGCTGTGGGCGATGCCTTTGGCATGCCATCGGAGCTCTGGTCCCGCGAGAAGGTGCGTGCCTTCTTCGGCTGGATCCATGACTTCCTCGACGGCCCCGAGGAGAACATCGCCGCCAACGAATTCGTGCGCGGCCAGTTTACCGATGATACCAGCCAGATGGTTGCCCTGATGGATGCCATCATCGAGGAGCAGGGGGAGATCAAGCCACTGACCATCGCCCGCCACATCATGAAGTGGGCCGAGGGGATCGACGCCTTTAGCAAAAATATTCTGGGCCCGACCTCCAAGGGAGCCCTTATCGCCCTGCAGCAGGGGATCCCCCTTGAGGAGATCCAGGCCAACGGGGTGACCAACGGCGCCCCGATGCGTATCGCCCCCATCGGCTGCCTGATGCCGACCAGCGACAAGGAGGCCTTTATCGAGGCCGTGCGCCTTGCCTGCGTGCCGACCCACAAGTCGGATATCGCCATCGCTGGTTCAGTGGTGATTGCCTGGGCCATCAGCCGCGCCATCGAAGGGGCCAAGTGGGCAACCATTCGTACCGAACTGCCCCCCCTCGCGCAAGAGGTGCAGAGCCGTTTTGCCTCCACCTTCAGCGCCTCCCTTGGCCGCCGCATCGAACTCGCCTTCACCGCTGTCGACAAGGCACCGACCATCGAATCGGGTCTGGACGATATCTATGACCTGATCGGTTCCGGCATGGATGTGATTGAATCTATCCCCGCCGCGCTGGGCATAGTGGAGCTCTCCGAAGGGGATCCCATGCTCTGTGCCCAGCTGTGCGCCAACCTCGGCGGCGATACCGACACCATAGGTGCCATGGCCACCGCCATCTGCGGTGCCCTCAGCGGCATCTCGGCCCTGCCGCTGGCAGCGCGCCAACTGATTGATCAAGCAAACCGGATTGACTTCGGCCCCTATGCCGAAGCCCTTGCTCACTATCGGCAACAGGACGTATGACTATGAGCCAGCAAGCAACCGAGATGCAGCCGGAACAGACTTCCAGCGGCATCGATCTCATCCCTCCCCACGAGCGAACCAAGCAACCGGCGGAGCTCTTCTTCGTCTGGTGTGCCGCCAATATCGGCATTCTGGGGGTCGTCTACGGCGCCGTGGTGGTCTCCTTTGGCCTCTCCTTCTGGCAATCGCTGCTGGCGGCGATTGCCGGGGTCGCCTCCTTCGCGCTGGTAGGGATCACCAGCATGGCGGGCAAGCGCGGCCGCACCACCACCCTCACCCTCTCCCGCATCTGCTTTGGCAAGCGGGGCAATATCGCCCCCACCGCCTTCTGCTGGATCAACCTGATGGGCTGGGAAGCGGTCAATCTGGTCACCGGTACCCTGACGCTGGCGGCACTGTTTGCCGCCATGGGGCTGGCGGAGTCCCACTGGATCACCGCCCTCTCCCTGCTGCTCTTTGGCGGCCTGACCGTGGTGGTCTCGCTGCTGGGGCAAAATACCGTGCTAATGATGCAGAAGTGGATCACCCGCACCTTCGGGATAATGACCCTGATCGTGGTGCTCTATCTGATGGCCAACGCCAACTGGCAGGTGATCATGGCGCTCCCCTCCGGTAACTGGCTGACCGGCTTCCTGCCCGCCGTGTCGGTGATTGCCGCCGGTACCGGAATCAGCTGGGCCATCGCCGGTGCCGACTACAGCCGCGACCAGAGCGAAAAATCGCGCCCCGGCACCATCTTCTCATCCGTGGTGGTGGGCGCCTCCCTACCCCTCATCCTGCTGATGTTCGCCGGTATTCTGCTCACTGCCCAGATCCCCGATCTCGCCTCTACCGAGAACCCCATCGCGGCCATCGGCAAGCTGCTGCCAGCCTGGATGGCGATCCCCTATCTGGCCGCCGCGGTTGCCGGTATCGTCACCATCGCGGTACTGAGCCTCTACTCCGCCAGCCTCAACCTGCTGAGCATGGGGGTCAAGCTGCGTCAGTCCCATGCCGTCATGCTGGATGCCGTGCTGGTCGTCGGCGTCGCGCTCTACGTGCTGTTTGTCTCCGGCGACTTCCTTGGCCCCTTTATCGCCTTCCTGATCTTCTGCGGCCTCTTCCTGGCCTCCTGGGCCGCCATCTTCATCCTCGACTATCTGGCGCTGCGCCGTCATCAGGGTTACGACTATCTGGCCCTCTACGGTGATACCGGAGTGCGCAAGGGGCCGCTGCTCTGCTGGCTCGCCGGCTCCATCAGCGGCCTGATGGTCACCAAGACCGGCTTTATCGACGGCCCGCTGGCCATCGGTGTCTTTGCCGACTCCAGCCTCGGTCTGTTTGTCTCGTTTGCCGTCAGCCTGCTGCTCTATGCCCTGCTGCTGCCCCGCATGAGGAGCGTCTGAGATGACTCCGCCCGTCCCGACCATGCCGGTCATGGTGATTGGCGCCGCCTTTGGCGACGTGATGCTGGAGATGAACCGCCTCCCCGTCTCGGGCGGCGATGAAGTCGCCCGCGAGAGCGGCCGCCAGATTGGTGGCTGCGCCTTCAACGTGGCCCGCGCCCTCGCCCGGCTCGGCGCCCCGGTGATCAACGGCATTACCGTCGGTCAGGGCAGCTGGGGAACGGCGGTGGAAGCAGCGATGGCGGCGGAGTCGCTGCCAGTCCAGTTGCGCGATCCGGCTCACGACAATGGCTGGTGTCTGGCACTGGTCGAGCCCGATGGCGAGCGCACCTTCATTACGGTGGAAGGGTGCGAGCAGTACTGGGATACCGCGGCGCTGAGCCGTCTGCTACCCGCTGGCACAGGGTGGGTCTATGCCTCTGGCTACGAGCTAACCGGCACCCAGGGGGCGCCGCTGCTGGAGTGGTTGCTCCAGCTACCCGAGCGCATCACGCCGTTAATCGATCCGGGTCCCCGCATCGGTGATCTGAGCGCTGACGAGATTGCCGCTCTGCTGGCCCGTGGCGCCCTCTTCTCTCTCAATCGTGAAGAGGCAGCCGTGCTGCTGGGGGCCCCCGCCAGCGCAGCAACCGTGGCCAGCTTCTGCCGGCAACACAGGGCTGCTCTTATCGTGCGGGAAGATAAAGAGGGAGCACTGGTCGGCACCCCGGATGGTCAATGCCAGCGGGTATATCCCGTTGCGGTGACCCTCTGCGATACCGTCGGGGCGGGCGATGCCCATGGCGGCGGCACCCTGATGGGGCTCGCCAGCGGCCTGCCGTTGGCAGAGGCGGTTCGCCTCGGCAATCTGGTGGCCGCCATCGTGGTCAGCCGTCCCGGCGCCGATGGTGCACCAACCCGCGCTGAACTGCTCAATTACGACTTGCCTGTGATCACCGCTGCGTGATCGCTTTGGCCCGCTCCGGCACCACCGAAGCGGGCATTTTTTCAATGGCAGCAACCACTTCCCCCACACTGTTCACCTCACCCCTCTGTCACAGACGATTTGCGAAACTGAACCGGATCTTGACGGCACTTCACTTGGTGTTTTATTGACCAACAGAGAGCTAGTATTATGAGCAGGTTCCCGATCAGTCAGAGAAGCGATCATGCAAATCAACTCAGCCTCCATGCCCATCATGCGCCCCGATTACGGCAAATATCCCTCTTATCCCGAGGTCACACCGGAGCAGATCAATCAGGCTCAAAACAAGGTGCTGGACAAGAAAGACGAGGTTGAAACTCAGCGTGAGGATCAGGCCACCGCCCGCCGCACCATGGCGGTCTCCTACTCGGCTGCGCAGCAGAACAAGGCTGTGGTCGAACGCTATATGGAAGCCAGCGATACAGAGAGCAACGACAATAGCGGCCCGAGCGCCAGTGACGTCTATCAGGCGGCCAACCGCTACCAGCGCCAGCAGAACCTGAGTGACTACCTGCAATTCCAGCAGAGCCCGCTCGGCCAGCAGATGGGCAGTATGGTCGGTGAAGAGAAGCCCAAGGGCTCCCTGCTCGATATCACCGCCTGACAGACCAACATCCGCTAATGAAAAAGCCCTCTTCATGAGGGCTTTTTGCTATCAGTGAGATCCTTCCGCCACTTCGTCGGGCAGCTCGTCAAAGAGAGGATGGTAGAGCACCTCGCCCGCCACATTGGCAAGGCCACCCGGCTGCAGCTCCATCGCCATAAAGCACTCTGCCGGCACCTCGTAGATGCAGCGCAGGCCAAATTCGCTGGCGGGACGGAAACCGAAGCGGCTGTAGTAGGCCGGATCGCCGAGCACCACCACCCCTTTCCAGTCCATCTCGAGCGCAGTATCCAGCCCTTCGCGGATGAGATCGGAGCCAATCCCCTGCCCCTGCCAATCGGGATGCACCGCAACCGGCGCCAGCCCAAGCCAGGGCCCCTCGACACCGTTAATGGTGATCGGGCTTAGCATCAGGTGACCCATGAACTCGTACTCTTCCTCTTCGACCATGGTCACCACGGCGGCACCACACTCGCGCAGACGGTTAACCAGCTCGGCCTCATCGGTGCGGCCAAAAGCGGCAGTGACCAGCTCATAGACCGGCAGCATGTCACCGGGGCGCTCGGTTCTCAACATCAGGTATTACTCCTCGTACAGCAGAGCGGCCATTATTCCACAAACTGCCTCCGCTCCTGAGCACCTTTGTCCAGAAATGGGAGGGTGCACTCAGGAAAACGATCGGCAAACTGCTCTCGCAAGGCTCGCCAGTTGTCCGGTGCGGGCTGGGCCAGCACCCTCTGATAGGCATTCAGCAAGGAGGGGGACTCCCGCGCCAGCCGCGCAAACGTCTGCTCCGGCCCCAGATGCCAGCGGCCATCCAGCTCATCCATCAGCTCCGGCAACTCCACCAGCAGCCTCATCAGGCGATGGCGCAGGGGGAGCGCGCTCTCAGCCGTCAATCCATCCCCATCGGCAAGTAACCGACTGATCCAGCCAAGCCGCTCGCGCCGCTCTGTCAGCGTCAGCGAAGTGGGCCCCTGACGCAGCAGAGTAGCGAATTGCAGCAACCACTCCAGCCCCATATCACCCTCATCCTTTAGCAGCAGACCACCTGCATGGTGGAATAGCTCGGGCTCAGCAACCTCCAGTCGGGAGAGGGGATAGCAGTGCAACTGATATCCCTCGGCCTTCAGCTGCGGATCAGCAAATAACCGAGCCTCGTCAGCATCCATGTCGGCCAGAAAGAGGGAGATGACGGGCAGCTTCGCTTCGCACACAGCCGGATCGCAGAGGATCACTACCGCGATCCGCTCATCCCGTTGCCATCTGACCAGCGCCTGCTGCAACGCTCCAGTAATGGCTGGACGGCGATCCAGCCGCCAGTAGCGCACCTCGCACGGCTGATGGCCGTCAATCAGACGCAGCCCCTGCTCCACCATGCCAAGCTTGGCCATCACCCTGCCGGAGGCCAGATTCTGCGGCATATGGCGAGCCGTGATGGCGGGCAGATGCAGCTGGTCAAAGGCAAATGCCTTGACCAGTCTGGCCGCCCGGGTGGCAATGCCGCGCCCCTGCCAGGGGACACCGACCCACCAGGCCAGTTCGCCATTCCAGTGCAGCGAGATGACGCCGACAAGGGGCGCTTCTGCCTCCCCTTGCGGCAAGGTGATGGCCCAGCTCCAGCCAAGGCCAAGCGCCGCTCTGCGCCAGCATAGGGCCAGCCAGTCGCGGGCCCCCTCCGGTGGATAGGGGTGGGGAATATTGAGGGTGTAGCGGGCGATCGCCTCATCGCTGCAATAGCGCACGATCTCTTGTTCATCCTCAGCGTGCAGTGCCCGCAGTTGCAGTGGAGCATAGCAATCTTGTTCCCGTAAAGAGGGTATCCACAGGCGACGCGCAAGCAGACGATTGAGCAGAGCGCCCAGATCCGCGTGTGCATCCAGCGTCAGATCGGCGCCAACCGTCCCCAGCGTGAGCAGTCCCTGCTCCCGGGCCAGCGTCAGCAAGGAAGCTGAACCACTGAGAAGGATCTGCTGGGTAGGATCGGCGTGGTGTTGCGGCAACAAATCCCCATCAAGCCAGGCGGCCAGCAGGGCGCCGGGACAGATCACGCCATCAGGGGTCAGACCTGCCCAGGGGGCGCTCTGGTGATCGAGGGTGGCGGCAGCCTCCTTGCCCAAGAGCAGCTGCCAGCGATGGCCCTGCTGCTGCCAATGGCCCACCACCTCGTTCCAGTGGGGCTGCCACAGGCTCCCCTCGATCAACAGCTCCATCACGCCTGACAGGCCGCTGGCAGGCTCATGTGATGTGGATGCGCCTCGATGCGGGTAATCCAGTCACGAATGTCGGGCCACCCCTGCAGGGAGAAGATCCCCTCCTCCGCCACATGGGTGTAGGCGTAGAGGGCGATATCGGCGATGGTCGGCACCTCGCCGCACAGATAGGGGCTCTTTTTCAGTTGTTGCTCCATCACCGCCAGCGCCTTCTCGCCACCGGCCTTCAGCCCGTCGAGCCGCGCCTCCTGCGACTCGGGCCGCCCCAGATAGCGGACGATAAAACGGGCCACCGCAATATAGGGCTCATGGCTGTACTGCTCGAAGAACATCCATTTGAGCACGTCGGCCTGCTGGCGCGGATCGGTCGGCCACAAAGACGAGCCCTGCGCCAGATAGAAGAGAATGGCATTGGATTCAGCCAGCAGATCGCCGGGAGCAAGTTCCAGTACCGGGATCTTGCCATTGGGGTTCATCGCCAGAAAATCGGGGGTTTGAGTCTCCCCCGCCGCGATATCGACCGCCACCCACTCGAGGGGCAGTTCAAGCCAGCGCGCCAGCAACCACGCCTTGTAGCAGTTGCCGGAGCGCAGATCACCGTACAGACGCATGCACACTCCTTGTGAAAAACAGATTTGAGAAACCGGTCAGGGAGCCAGACGCTCGATATGCCAGCCATCCCCTTCACGGGTGTAGTAGAAACGGTCGTGCAGACGGTGTTCACCCCCCTGCCAGAATTCGACCGTCTCGATTACCACCCGAAAGCCGCCCCAGAAGCTCGGCAGCGGCACTTCGCCGTTGGCAAACTTCTGTTTGAGCTCGAGAAACTTGGCCTCCAGCACACCGCGCGCCGAGATGCGGGTCGACTGTTTGGAGACCCAGGCGGCGATCTGGCTATCCTTGGGACGACTGTGGAAGTACTTCATCACCTCGAAGGTGCTCATCTTCTCCACCCGACCGGTTACATGCACCTGACGGTCGAGGGTGTGCCAGGGGAAGAGCAGGCTGATGCGGGGATTCTCCTCCAGCTGATGCGCCTTGCGACTGCCCATGTTGGTGTAGAAGACCATCCCCTGGGTGTCGTAGTGCTTGAGCAGCACGGTACGCTGCCACGGCTGGCCATCGGCATCCACGGTGGCAACCACCATGGCGGTGGGGTCGGTCAGCTTGGCTTCGCAGGCCTGTGCCAACCACTTCTCGAACAGCTCGAGGGGGTCGGCGGGCAGATCGGCCCGATGCAGCCCGCCACGGGTATACTCCCGGCGCAGATCAGCAACATCCATCATCTTGATTTTCCTTCAAATAAATAATGGTTCCACGACCATCAAGAGAATGATTGCAGGCATTGTGCGCCCGATAAAGCGACCTTGTAAACCATACAAAAAAGCGAAGAGGCTAATGCCTCTTCGCTTGGTTAATCAATTTACCAAAGATGGGTTGGGGTATCTGGTTTAGTAGCTTATGGTCTCACGACGACGCAGCAGCGCAGCAATACCAAGGCCTAGCAGAGCGAACAGACCGGTCGAACCGCCGCCACCACCGCCGCCATTGCTTTCAGGCTGAGGAGCTGGTGTATCACTGCTCTTGGTCGCCAGCTTTGGCGTAATGGCATAGAAGATATTGTCGCTACAGGCCAGCTTGAGGCGAACAGCGCTGCCAGCATTGGCCGGAATGGTCACCTCATGGGCGCCATTGTTGATCACGCCATTGACCAGCGGCTGCCAGCTCTTGCCTTCATCATTGCTATAACTGATATCGACCCGCTGACAGTTGATGCGGCCACCGTCGGTTCCAGCTACTTGCCAGTTCACTGTGGTCGGGCTGCCAACCAGAATACGCTGGTCAGGGGCTGGTAATATCTTGAAGGTTTGTGAACCCGTATCGACCACTTCGACCGAGGTCTCATCATAGGCACCACCGCCTTTGCCATCACGGGCGACCAGACGGAAGTTAAGGGTGCGCGGCACATTGACCCATGGATCGCCCTTCTCTTCATCTTTTATTAGCTCAGGCTGTTGCAACATAAATCGTTCATATCCCCTTAGCTGAGTCGCTAAAGAAGGAAAGTGACGTTCAGGAGACGTTGTAGGCGCCACAAAACGATATAAGGGGCCATCGCTCAATTTTCCATAGTATATATCAGATGCACTCTCAGTCGCCCGGCCAAGATCAACCTGTTCCCAGGTAAAAGTCATTCCATCTTCACCAGAACCAATCCCTGTGAGTGAAAATGCAGTTCTAACAGGAATAACTTTTGATTGCGATGCTGGCGAGATATTCGCATCAATATCTTGCTTGGTCATAGGCTCAAGAGTGCCACAATTATCTGGACGGCTGGCTAACACAGCAAGCATCTGCTCAATGGACTTGCTATGAAAATAACCAGTCGTTTTAGATTGCAGATTTTGTGACCCCATGCCAACTCTGCCCGGATAACCCATGATGGTCGCACCGCTACCAACCTCCCAAGCGGAATTAGCTACACGTCCGCCTTGATCGACATTAAAGATATGCTCTGCACCGAGCTGATGACCCACTTCATGCGCAAAGGTATCGACAAACATCGCATCGATCTCTGCGATTCCCGCTCCCGAGCTGCCATTACCGGCTCCACTCATTGCATTAGATCGCAAGTTTCGACCAGGGGACTTATTCCCGAAATAATCCAGATTTGGAGCTGCGCACAGCGTCCCCCATGCCAAGCCAGAATAATTGGTCGTCATCAGCACGTGGCCAATATCAAACTCACCTAACTTTTTCGCAGGATCGGCTTCTCTTTGAGCCAACAGTTGAACAAGCTCATTTCGATGTGCATCATCACGGTCTATTGTAGGCGTGGTAAATGAGCGGTCTTTATTAGTTCCATTAAAAAATAGATCTGTGTCCGGATCGTCAAAAATAATATTATCATTACCATCAGCCAAGATAAATTTTATACCGAGATCACGCTCATATATCTCATTGACTCGAGCCAGCAATGTTACAATAGATGACAAAGCACCTACTTTACCATGAAATGAGGTGGTATACTCTCCAGTGGTAGATATCGCAATCCGATATGTTTTTATTCCAGGAAAGTTATAATTTTGTGCTGCTTGCTTAGTTGCACTATCTAACAATGAGCGCTTTTTTTTCACTTTCATGCTCACTTGTATTATTCTGCATCAGCTCTTCATGATGCCCATTTTTTCGCGGTTTTACATTTTTCTTGTAATAAACAGAATAAAGACCACTACGTTGAACATCAATAAACACCTGCTCCCCTTGGTGCATAAACATGCCATTAAAACCACGTGGGGAAATATCAAAACTGCCGGTATTATTTTCATTGCCCACTTCATGGCCTTTAAAGGTCATGATATCCGGATACTTGGCGGCCAATGCGGGTGGCAACACCGACGAGGGCAGCACTTCAAATTGCACCATTCCACCATTTGGTAATGGCAAAGTAATCAGCGTATCGCCAGCACGCAGATTTTGAATAAACTCTTCATCGACCTTAAAGCTGGTATAGGCACTAGTTGTGACTGTATCAGCCGCCTGCCGATTGTGTGCTTCGACCATATGCCATGGGGATGCCAGCGCGATATTGGCTGACATTGCGATGACAACTGAGATTGCATTTATTGTGAACTTCATCATTATTAATCACCTGACTGAACAGCCGGCGAGAATAACGTGACAAAGATCACAACTCAACTTTTAATGCAAAAATTAAAAGATTTTAATTTTCTTTGAAAGCATACAGTTTGCACCGAATCACTTAACTCGCTAATTTAAAAAGTATTTTCACTGCCTCAGAGAAATAGAGTTAAAACTCCATTTATTTTATTTAGAGCCCCATTCGTGAATAGTGCAGCGATAATCATAGCCTCATTACGGCTGTATGCTGATTCGAGTAATAACTCAAATTCGGCTTATTAATATGCGTTTACACGCTATCCGAAACTTCCGCTCACCAGCCACTATTGCCCCGATATAGCCTCCGGCATGCACTTTTCAAGCATCCTTCTGTTATATCGGGTGGCATAGTCAACTCGTTGCTCAAACTCAGCCTCCTTGCCAATCTCAATCACATCACCGAATCCCTCCAGATAACGGATACCGCACCGCATTCTGGCCTCTGCTTGCAACCGATCAGCAACCGAAGGAACCGTGCCTCCCCGCCCGCCCCGCACGATAAGACGATAATCCTGCACTTTGAGGCTCTGCTCGACCGCCTGCTCGACCCCATCGGGTATGGCATGGCAACCTGATATGTAGAGCAGCAGCAAACCAGCCGCTACTCGCAACGTCTGCACCATAGAAGACCTCCTGCCATCAGCACCAGCCAAAGCGGATCAACACTGCCACCACCTCCCCCGCCGCCAGAACTACCAGAGCTGACAGTGGTAGTGCTTCCTGTCGAACTACCGGAAACTGAGCTCGCCCGCGCCGCCGTATTGAGAGCAAAAAAGATATTGTCGCTGCAAGAGAGCCGCAGCAAGGCCCCGCTCGCCAAAGGTGTTGGCAAAGTAATGCTGGCCGAGCCACTATTGGGTACACCGGCCACCAGCGTAGTCCAGTTGCTGCCGCTATCCCGGGTCAGGGCCACATCCACTTTCTGACAATTGATAGGCGCCTGATTCGTTCCCGCCACATTCCAGCTCAACGTTTGGGTTGCACCAGCCACCATCTTGCCAGTAAGGGGAGCAGTGATGGTGAAAATGGCCCCGGTGTTGACCACTTGTACTACCATCTCGTCGCTGCTGACAGCCCCTTGGCCATCACGCACTGCAAGGCGAAAGTGAAGGTCACGACTGGTGGTTGGCCAGGCCTCGCCCTTGGCAAGCACACCCGCAATGAGTGAGCTCATCGCAGGCAAGCTGCGGCTGGGGGCTTGGGTTGGCGACAACATACGAAACAGCGGCCGTGAGCCGTCATCCACCATGGTGGCCGCACTGGTAGAGGCAGTGCCAAGATCCAGCTCCTCCCAGCTGTAGCTCAGCGGATTGCCATCAAGATCCACCGCACTGCCGCTCAGGGTGAAAGCGGTGTTGGCGGGGATCACCCGATCCACGCCAGCATCCACGACCGGGGCATTGTTGGAGAGCACCAGATTGGTTCCACAAGATGGCTGCGAGGCCATCTTGGTACGGATCTGCTCTATCGACTTGCTGTGAAAGAAAGGAGAGCTGTTACTCTGCAGATCTTCATCTCCACAGATCCCGGCATACGCCATGATAGAGGAACCGCTGCCAGGCTCCCAGGCCGAGCTTGCCTCACGCCCGCTACCACAACTGCCCGACGTGCCGTTGAAAGAGTGCTCCGCCCCCATCTGATGACCCAGTTCATGAGCCACGTAGTCGATATAGAAGGCATCGCCTGTCGGCTGCGGGCTCCCCGTCATCCCCTGAGACCGGCTGAAGGGGTTGCAGAGCGCCCCGAGTGTAGCCAGCCCGCCTCCCGAAGTGGTCAATACGTGACCCACATCGAAACCAGAGCTTAGCAGCAAGGCTTGCTGGGTCTGGTTGATGGTCAGATCCTGAGTGGAGTTGGTGAAGGGATCGGTGGCCGGATCGGTAAAGATCACCTTGTCCGTATCCGCAGCCAACTGAAACTCGGCCCCTACATCGCGGCGATAGACCTCGTTGACTCGGTTAAGCAGAGTGGCAATGGCTGCCAAAGCTGCGGCTTTGGTGCCACCGTGAAACTGGGTATATTCCCCGGTCGCCGAGATAGCGATGGTATAGCGCTTGCGCTGGTTGCCGCTGACCAGCACCGAGCGGGCGGCCTGCGCCCCAAGCTGCGATGACAGCACTTCATCATCATCCAGCCGGCGCCAACTCTCCTGCTGGGTATAAACGGCGTACGAGGTGCCATCAAAAAGCGGGTCTATGTAGAAGGTCTTCCCCCGATAGGTGAACATGCCGTGAAACCCCTGTTGCGTCAGGTCAAAGCGACCGCTGCTTCGGGGATCGTCTGCGGCGCTGCCCGAATAGGTTTTGATGGCGGGGTAACGCAGTGCCAGCGTGGGTGGCAGCAGGGCGTTGGGATGCAGGGAAAATGTGACGATACGGCCATCGGTCAGCGGCAGACTAAGAGAAGATGGCAACTCCCCCGTAGCGAAAGGGGGCTCTGGCACCACCACCTTCACCTCATCGGCCCTCACATCAAAAGCGACGTTTGCAGCAGTTTTTGCATCCTGAAACAACCACTCCGGTGATGCCAGCACCGGCATTGCCAGGCAGGAGATAAACAGGGTCAGACCATACTTCATAGCGCCTCCATGCTCTATTGTTATCACTGCAAGTATGGCCAAGCTCCACATGACTCGCCGAATATCCACCTTGCACCGCATCCCCCTTCCACCTATCATTGCGCCGTTTGTCTGTTTCAGAATCATCCCGCTACCGGGGTGATTCATCTTTATCTGGCCAAGGTTAATCTCATGCTCAAATCCCCACTGTTGCCCCGTTTCGGGGATCTGGTCGTTGCCATTGTTGATGACGTGCTGGGTCAGGGTCTCACCCTGGATCGCGCCTATGCCCGTCACTTCTCCGGCATCGAACTCAAACCGCAAGAACAGGCAAGGATTGCCCTGGTCACCGGCGACCTGCTGCGTCGCCTGAGCCTCTACTGCGCCCTGACCGGTATTCAGGTTCGTCAGGCCGAGAAGAACGTCTGGCCGCTGCTGCACAGCTGGCATGCTTTCCACAAGATCCCCCAGCCCAACCACCCGACCCTGGATCGCTTCAACGAGGAGGCGTTCCGTCGCCGCCTGAACGAAGCCAAAAAGAACCCGGTGCTGATGGATGGCTGCCCGACCTGGCTGGAAAAACTCGGCAGCGAGCAGCTGGGCGAAGCCTGGCCGGCCGAGCGCGCAGCCCTGACCGCCATGCCCAAGCGCTACCTGCGGGTCAACACCCTCAAGTGCACCCGCGAGGAGCTGCAAGCCGCACTAGCCAAAGAGCAGGTCAACACTGTGCCGGTAGCAGGAGTTGAGAGTGCTCTGGAAGTGACTTCCGATGCAGCCCTGTTTCGCACCAACGCCTTTGCCGACGGCTGGTTCGAGCAACAGGATGCCGGTTCCCAGCACATTGCTGCCGCACTCGACGTCGCGCCCGGCATGCGGGTGATCGACGCCTGCGCCGGTGCCGGTGGCAAGACCCTGCATCTGGCCGCCATGATGAAAGGCAAAGGCCGCCTGCTGGCGATGGATGTAGAAGAGTGGAAGCTGGAGAACCTCAAGCAGCGTGCCCGCCGCGCCGGCGCCCACAACGTGGAGACCCGGGTCATCACCAGCAGCAAGACCGTCAAGCGCCTCAAAGAGAGCGCGGATCGCCTGCTGCTGGACGTCCCCTGCTCCGGTCTTGGCGTGCTCAAGCGCAATCCGGATGCCAAGTGGCGCGATACCGCCGAGCGTCTGCCGGTGCTGGTCGCTCTGCAGGAAGAGATCCTGCAGCGCTACAGCCAGATGGTGAAAGTGGGCGGCATGCTGGTTTACGCTACCTGCTCCATCCTGCCCGAGGAGAACCGCCAACAGGTGGACAAGTTCCTCGCCGCCAACGAAAACTTCCGCCTGCTTGGTGATCACACTGTGAGTCCGGCGGCTACCGGTTTCGACGGTTTCTATCTGGCGCGCATCGAGCGGATTGCCTGATCCAGAATGCCCCACTCCTTGCGCCCTTATCGCTCACGGCGGGTGCGATGGAAAAAGAGCGGCAGCCCTCGGGCTGCCGCTCTTTTTTATTGGCCGGGATCGCCGCATCAGGACTCCAGCGCAGCAATCGCCTCTATCTCGATCTTCACATCCTTGGGCAGGCGGGCCACTTCCACGCAGGATCGCGCCGGATACATGGCATCGTGCTCGGTGAAGAAGTCGTTGTAGACCCGGTTGACCGCGGCAAAGTCGTTCAGATCCGAGACAAACACCGTAGTCTTGAAGATGTTGCGCACCTCACCGCCAGCCGCCTCGACAATCGCCTGTACGTTTTGCAGGGAGCGCAGGGTTTGCGCTTCGATACCCTCTGCAATGTCACCGCTCACCGGGTCCAGCGGGATCTGGCCGGAGGTGTAGAGGATGTTGCCAATCCGGGTGGCCTGCACATAGGGGCCGATGGCGCCCGGCGCCGCTTTGGTAGTGATAACCTGTCGCATCTGTTACTTCCTCGTGCTGACAAACAAAAAGTAGGCCCGGAGCAAGCCTGCTCACCCCGGGAATGAGAGTTACATCATGTTGGTGAAGGTTCTGGAGATGACGTCCTGCTGCTGCTCGCGGGTCAGGGCGTTGAAGCGCACCGCATAGCCGGAGACCCGGATGGTCAGGCTGGGGTACTTGTCCGGATTCTCGATGGCATCCAGCAGCATCTCGCGGTTCATCACGTTGACGTTGAGGTGCTGGCCCCCTTCTACATCCCGCTCATGATGGAAGTAGCCATCCATCAGCCCCACCAGATTGTTCTCGCGATTGGCCGGCTCCTTGCCGAGCGCCCCCGGCACGATGGAGAAGGTGTAGGAGATCCCGTCCTTGGCATATTTGAACGGCAGCTTGGCCACCGAGGCGAGCGAAGCGACCGCCCCCTTGCGATCCCGACCGTGCATCGGGTTGGCCCCCGGCGCAAACGGGGCACCGGCACGGCGGCCATCCGGGGTGTTGCCAGTCTTCTGGCCATACACCACGTTGGAGGTGATGGTCAGAATCGACTGAGTTGGCACCGCATTGCGGTAGGTCGGCAGCGCCTGGATCTTCTTCATAAAGCGCTCGACCAGATCGCAGGCGATGGAGTCGGCCCGCTCGTCGTTGTTGCCGTACTGGGGATACTCCCCCTCAATCACGAAATCGACCGCCAGCCCGTCAGCATCGCGCACCGGCTTGACCCTGGCGTACTTGATGGCCGCCAGCGAATCGACCGCCACCGACAGACCGGCAATGCCGCAGGCCATGGTGCGATAGACGTCGCGATCGTGCAGCGCCATCAGGGAGGCCTCGTAGCTGTACTTGTCGTGCATGTAGTGGATAAGGTTGAGCGCACTGATGTACTGCACCGCCAGCCAGTCCATAAAGCTGTCGAGGCTGGCCATGACAGTGTCGTAATCCAGCACCTCGTCCATGATGGGCGCCACTTTCGGGCCAACCTGGATCTTCAGCTTCTCGTCCACCCCGCCGTTGATGCAGTAGAGCAGGGTCTTGGCGAGGTTGGCGCGGGCACCGAAGAACTGCATCTGCTTGCCGATCACCATGGGGCTCACGCAGCAGGCGATGGCGTAGTCATCGCTCTCGAAGTCGCTGCGCATCAAGTCATCGTTCTCATACTGCAGGGATGAGGTATCGATGGAGACGCGGGCCGCATAGGTCTTGAAGGCCCGCGGCAGTCCTTCCGCCCAGAGGATGGTGAGGTTGGGCTCGGGCGCCGGCCCCATGGTCTTGAGGGTGTGGAGGTAGCGGAAGGAGTTCTTGGTCACCAGGGTGCGACCATCCAGCCCCATGCCGCCGATCACCTCGGTCGCCCAGATGGGGTCACCGGAGAAGAGGGTGTCAAACTCGGGAGTACGCAGGAAGCGTACCATGCGGATCTTCATGATGAAGTGATCGACCAGCTCCTGGGCATCCTGCTCGCTGATGAGCCCCGACTTCAGATCCCGCTCGATATAGATGTCGAGGAAGGTGGCGGTACGGCCGAGGGACATGGCGCCGCCATTTTGCGACTTCACTGCCGCCAGATAGGCAAAGTAGAGCCACTGCACCGCCTGCTGGGCAGTGCGTGCCGGCCCGGAGATGTCAAAGCCGTAGCTGGCCGCCATCTGCTTGATCTGCACCAGTGCCCGCTTGTGCTCGGCCAGCTCCTCGCGCTGGCGGATCACCTGCTCCAGCTGCTCCCCCCGCTCGAGAGCCGGTTGCAGATCGGCAAACTGCAGCTCCCGCTCACGGATTAGATAATCTATGCCATAGAGCGCTACCCGACGATAATCTCCGATAATGCGACCACGACCGTAACCATCCGGCAAACCGGTCAATACCCCTGACTTTCGGCAACGCAGCATCTCGGGAGAGTAGACGTCGAACACCCCCTGGTTGTGGGTTTTGCGCAATTCGCTGAAGGTATATTCAAATTCGGGGTCCATCTCCCGGCCATACGCTTCAAAAGAACTGCGGATCATATTTACGCCGCCAAACGGGTGCAGCGCTCTTTTAAGGGGCTTGTCGGTTTGCAGGCCAACGATTTTTTCCAGCCCCTGCTCGATATAGCCCGGCCCGTGGGCGGTGATGGTCGTAGCAATATTGGTATCAAAATCGACCGGTGCGTGGGTGGCATTCTCGATGCGGATCCCCTCCATCACCTTGTTCCACAAAGTGGTGGTCGCTTCGGTCGCATCTGCTAAAAACTGTTCGTCACCTTCATAGGGGTTGTAGTTCTGCTGGATAAAATCACGGACGTTGATCTCGTGCTTCCAGTTCTCACCGGCAAACCCTTGCCATGCCTGACGGAATTTATCCTGATCCAATTGCATATCAACTTTCATCAAATAAACCTCATTCACTACTCATGACACTACAGTGGAAGATGTCAGACGCACTCGGCCTGACGAACCTGCTGCCCCAGACGAATGGCATCCAGCGCGATCATTTTCTCTTCATTGGTGGGAATAACCGCCGCCAGCACCATGGACTCTGCCGCCGAAATAACCCGGCAACCCTCGCTATTGGGACGCTGGTTAAACGGCTCGCTGATCGCTACGCCAAATACCTGAAGCCGTTCGCATACCAGCTTTCTGATAAAGGCCGAGTTCTCGCCGATCCCGCCGGTGAAAATAACGGCATCCAGCCGGCGCAATGAGGTGGCATGGCCGCCTATATGGCGGGCAATACGATGGACAAAAGCGTGAATGGCCAATTTCGCCCCGGGATGTCCTTCGTGATAGGCAGCTTCCAATACCCGCATATCCGAAGAGAGCCCCGAAATACCCAGCAGACCGGACTGCTTGTTCAATACCCGCTCGATATCCTCGATGGATTGCCCCGTCTTGCTGGCGATATAGGCCAGCGCGCCAAAATCGATATCACCGCTGCGGCTGCCCATGATCAGCCCCTCCAGCGGCGTCATCCCCATCGAGGTATCGACGCTCTTGCCATCCTGTACCGCACAAATAGAGGCGCCATTGCCCAGATGGGCGATGACCAGACCGGCATGCTGCTCATCCAGCCCCATGAATACACAGGCCTGCTCGGCCACATAGCGATGGGAGGTGCCATGGAAGCCATAGCGGCGCACGCCGTAATCCTGCAGGTATTGATAAGGCAGCCCATAGATATAGGCTTCCGGCTTCAAGGTCTGGTGAAAGCCGGTATCAAATACCGCAATTTGGGGCTGGTCAGGAAATAGCTGGCGGGCGGCCATCACGCCGCTCAAATTGGCGTGGTTGTGCAGCGGGGCCAGTGGCGAGACTTGCCTGATTTTGGCCAGTACCCGCTCGTCAATGATGGCCGCTTCGCTGAACTCATTGCCGCCATGGGCAATGCGATGGCCCACCAGGGTGATGGCATCGAGTAAACCGCGCAGTTTCAGCTCTTCTGCAATCGCCGCCAATGCACAGCTATGGTTGTTTTCCGGCAAGGGAGTGGCCGGGTTTTTATCAATTTTCAGCTGGGGATGTTCGGTCTCGATACCATCGGCCATGCCGGAGATCACCACCTCGCAGGTTTTACTATCCAGTACCGAGAATTTGACCGACGAAGAGCCGCAATTGATAACCAGAACCAACGAATCAAACTTCATTACATCGCCTCGATATTTATGATGTCGAGTCACTGCAGTCAGAACATATTTACCACTGCGTGGTGGCCAAATAACGCATAGCCTTGCCCTGGGCCCAAATAATTGGGCCAACCAAGAACCGGTTATTACGCGCTTCTGACTACGCCATGCAGACCCCGCCAAGGGGTCAGGGTCTGAATGGCTAGTGACTTGCAGAAAAGGTTTTCAGAACAGCTTGGAAACAATATTCAGGATGGTCAGCACACCGATGATGGTGACAAACACGTTGCTGGCCTGGCCTTTATATTTGGCCAGTGCAGGTGTCTTGTTGACGGCATACATCGGCAGCAGACAGAGCAGGGAAGCGATGATCGGCGCCCCCATTGCCTCAATCAGGTCGAGGATGTTGGGGTTCACATAAGCGACCAGCCAGGTCGAGCCCATGATGAACAACATACTGACCATGTTGAGTTTTTTACTGGAAACCTTGCTCTTGTCGCCTTGGTAGCCAAAGCGGAGGATCAGGCCGTTCAACCCTTCCAGCGTCCCCAGATAGTGGCCGAAGAAGGATTTGAAGATGGCAACCAGCGCAATGATGGAAGCGGCATACTCCAGGGTGGTGGCAAATGCAGACTTGCTGCCAGCCAGCGAGGAGAAGTGGTTGGCCAGATAGGAGAGCACCGGAATATTCTGGGCCTTGGCTTCCGCCATATTTTGCGGCGACAGGGTAAAGAGGCAGCTGAAGGCAAAGAACATCACCACGGCCACCATCAGCATGCTGGCACCGGAGATAATCTTCGAGCAGCGCTTCTCGGTAAAATCACGACCGAACTCCTGCTCATACTCTTCCCGTTTGGAGACGATGAAAGAGGAGACAATCGGTGAGAAGTTGAAGGAGAAGACCATGATGGAGATACCCAGCCAGACGGTGACCAGAATACCGTCGTGACCGAACATCGATATCTCGCTCAGATTGACCTGATCAAAGACGGCACTGTTCCAGTAAGGAACGAGGGAGAGAGAGATGACCACCAGGCTGGCGATGAAAGGAAATACCAGATAGCTCATCACGCGAACCATCAGATCCTTGCCGAAATAGATCACGAAGGCCATCAACAGCAGCAGCCCAAGGGCGACAACACCCCGATTGAGCGGCGCCATTTGCAGTTGATGCTCCCAGAATGCCATGAAGGTATTGGTGATCGTCACACCATATATCCACAGCAGTGGGCAGATGGCAAAGAAATAGAGGAAGGTAATCACTACCCCACCCATTTTGCCAAAATGCTCTTCAACCGTCTCGGTAATATTTGCCGATGGATTGCTGCCAGAAAGACATAATCTGGCCAACGCTCTGTGGCAATAAAATGCAATAGGGTAAGCCAGCACCAGCATGATTAATATTGGTATCAGGCCACCATATCCGGCTCGAATGGGGAAAAATAGAACACCTGCACCGATCGCTGTACCAAATAGACCGAGTCCCCAGGTTGTATCCGACTTACGCCATGCTTTGACACTCTCTTTACTGCTGCTAACGACACTATCCAATATCATGACTGTATTCCTTACAGGCTAAATTGACGGATATTGTTCTGTTCGATAATTTCGGCGATCCGGGTCAGGTCAATATTGCCACCCGAAATAATGCTGACGGTCTTTTTGCCTTCGACATAATGTTTCAGTTTGCCGCTCAGTAGCGCTGCCGAGGCCAGAGCTCCCGCCCCCTCGGTAATCACCTTGTTGCGCTGAATCAGGTCCACCATGCTGTGGCGAATATCATCTTCAGTGACCAAAACGATGTCATCGACCAGCTCTTTGACAATTTCATAGGTCAGGGTGCCGGGTCTTGCCACGTCACAGCCATCAGCCAGCGTGCTGCTGGTTCTGTGATTGGTAATGGTACCTGCGTAGTATGAAGCCGCCATGCCGTGGACATTCTCCGACTGCACGCCAATCACCCGGATAGTCGGGTTGATGGATTTGATGGCCATGGCGACGCCGGCAATCAGACCACCACCGCCAATCGGCACTATGATGTTGTCCACATCATAGAGATCCTCGATGATTTCCAGACCAATGGTGCCCTGACCGGCAATCACTTTTGCATCGTCAAAGGGGGGGATAAATACGCGGCCTTCCATTTCCACGATTTCACTGACTTTGGCAATGGTGTCATTGAAACTATTGCCATGCAGAATAACTTCCGCCGAATAATCGCGGGTTGCAGCAATTTTTGATTTTGGTGCACAGCAAGGCATGACCACCTTGGCATCAATTCCCAGCATGGCACTGGACAAAGATACCCCCTGCGCGTGATTACCGGCAGAGCAGGCGACAACACCTTTTTGACGATCCTCCAGACTTAATGAACTGAGTTTGTTGAAGGCACCGCGAATTTTAAAAGAGCCTGTACGTTGCATGTTTTCAAGCTTGAGGTAAACCTCGCCATGGCAACGTTCGCTGATGTAGTTAGAGGGTAATTGCGCGGTCTTGTATATATGGTTGGTCAGTCTTTTTTTGGCTTCGGTAATATCATGAAGACCAATGGGCAGATTGCTATACATCTTCATCGCAAATCTCTTTTTATTTATTAATTTGTAGGGTTTTATTTCACTGGGCGAAGCGATACTAGGTTCTATCACTTGCAATTAATGTGAGCATAAACACAAAAAAATCTACAAAGAGACTGCGTTACGGTGAAATTATCAAAAAATGTGATGGCAGCAACACTTGAATCCAAATGGATTAAAAAAAGTAATTAGAGATTGGTGAACAATATAATTAACAACTCCAACACAAAGCCGCAAAGATTAGATTTTTCAGGGCAAGTGCGTTGCTTTTTGCAACCGGCAATCAGTTGCTTGCCTGCCAGAACCGGGACAATAAAAAAGGAGCCTGTGTGGCTCCCTCTCGACAACACCGGACCGATTACTCGGCTGCCGCATCATCTTTCTTGTACTTGGCAGCAGTCTCTTTGATCAGAGCCTGCAGCTCGCCAGCCTGGAACATCTCGATCATGATGTCGCAGCCACCGATCAGCTCACCCTCAACCCACAGCTGCGGGAAGGTCGGCCAGTTGGCAAATTTCGGCAATTCAGCGCGGATATCCGGGTTTTGCAGGATATCAACATATGCAAACGGCTCACCGCAGGACATCAGCGCCTGGGAGGCCTGGGCAGAGAAGCCACAGCTGGGTAGCTTGGGAGAGCCCTTCATGTAGATGATGATGGGGTTGTCAGCCAGCTGCTGCTTGATCTTTTCGATAGTTTCCATAGATGCCTCACTAGAGCAATGATGGCGGCCATTCTACTGCAATCTGGCCCGATCACAACCGGACAAAGGGCAAGAACGGCACGAATCGCTGCCAGAATAGACAGATGATTGATCCTGATCATGGCGCCAATCAAGGGTTGTTAGCCCATCTTTGATACTGCTACAATCCCTTGGCTTTGGACTTTCCTGTCCCACCATTTTAAAAACAACTCTTTTCACATTGGAAAAGAGTACGCAATGTCTTGCAACCGTCGCGCTCGCACGGTCCAGCCAATGGAGAGTAGAAAATGGCATTCGAACTTCCCGCTCTGCCCTATGCAATCAATGCTCTGGAACCGCACATCTCCCAAGAGACCCTGGAATACCATCACGGCAAGCACCACAACACCTACGTGGTCAATCTGAACAATCTGGTGCCGGGTACCGAGTTTGAAGGCAAGTCTCTGGAAGAGATCATCAAGACCTCCACTGGTGGCGTCTTCAACAACGCAGCCCAGATCTGGAACCACACTTTCTACTGGCACTGCCTCTCCCCGAACGGCGGTGGCGAACCGACTGGCGCACTGGCTGATGCCATCAACAAAGCATTCGGCTCCTTCGCCGAGTTCAAGGATGCCTTCACCAAGTCTGCCATCGGCAACTTCGGTTCAAGCTGGACCTGGCTGGTGAAGAAGGCTGACGGCTCTCTGGCCATCGTCAACACTTCCAACGCTGGCTGCCCGCTGACTGAGGCCGGTACTACCCCGCTGCTGACTGTTGACCTGTGGGAGCACGCCTACTACATCGACTTCCGCAACCTGCGTCCGAAGTACATAGAAACCTTCTGGGCTCTGGTTAACTGGGAATTCGTGACCAAGAACCTGGCAGCCTGATAGCGGCTCCTCTTCTTGCCAAAACGCCTCGCACCTGCGAGGCGTTTTTTATATCTGTGCTGTAGCACCGCAGAGATGGAAAAGGCGCCATAAGGCGCCTTTTTTGGTCATCAGACAACCAGTCTACTGGTCATCTATCTCGTCCATATACTGGTCGAGATTGGCATCATCAGACTGCTCCTGCTTCGTCTCCTTGAGCTCGGCTTTCTTGCCCGTCACCTTGCTCTGGTTGTACTGCAGGTAGAAATCTTTGGTCAATGCATAAGGATCGAGCGAGTTGTCGATGATCCGTTCCTGATCGATCAGCTTGGAGCGAGAGCCCAGGCCATCGAGCGCCCAGTGGGCAACTTTGAGCGGGAACGTCAGCAATGCATAGGGAAAATAGAGAGTATCCACCGTATCACCTACCAGCTTGCGGGTCGTGGTCGGGCCATAGACCGGCACCATCAGGTAGGCACCTTCGCCAATATCCGCCTTGCCCAGTACAGTATCCATCTCCAGCTTGTCGCGCTCAAAACCGGCATGTTTGGCTACGTCAAAGATACCCAGCAGGCCGACCGTGGTGTTGAGGGTAAAACGACCCAGGTTGACCCCTGCCCCCTTCAAATCACCGGTGATAAGGTGGTTGACCATGCTGCTCGGTTCGTTGAAGTTCTCCACCAGATTTTCGATGCCATCCTTCATCCCCTGCGGTACGTAACGGGCATAGCTGTGTACCACGGGCCGGGCGACATAGGGCTCCAGCACATCGTAGTTAACTGCCCACATGGCCCGGTTTGGCCCCTGGAAGGGGTCACGAGGATCTGCTGCCGTACTGGTAGCTCCCGGATGATTCATCCCAGGATTGAGATCAAGGCTCTCTGGCCCCGGTTTGGGTGGGCCACCGGCGCAGCCAGCCAGCAACAGGGCTGACAGCAAGGCCCCTGCACGAAGATACATATGGAAGTCCCGACGTTTTATTTTGATTTATCAGAAGTATAGATAACCCGGCCACCCTCCGGTGGCCGGGTTATCAAAGGACATATTAGAGGGCGTGATCGATACGGATGTCAATCGGAGCGCTTGGAATATCTGCACTCTTGATCAGTGCAGATACCCCTTCAAAGGCACCCTCCTTGTTCATGACGTTGCCGCCACGGGAGAGACGAGCCTTGAATTGCAGCTCAGGATAGGAAGCCAGCTTGCTCCCCTCCATCATGGCATCGCCATCACCCAGCGAGAGCGTCACGGGCAGGGTGGGCCCTGCAATACGCTTGACGGCAATCGGCATGGGCGGCCCGTTGGGCACCACGGCAAACACGAAGAGATAGGCATCTTCCGGCATCTGAATTCCAGCCGCCAGCGAGATATGGATCGGGAACTCGCCCTGCTTCACCTCAAGCTGAGTTTGCTGGTTATCCCGAGCATCCACTGCGCCAGAAGGCGTCACCGCCATACCACGTTGCTTGAGCTGTGCCCTGGCATAATCCATGGAGCGCTCAACCATCACATAGCGGGGAGAGCCCTTCTCCATCAGCGGCAGCATCGCCTGCCAGCGAGCAAGGGCGGTCTGGAAGTCCTCTTTTTGCAGCGCCATGAACGCGTAGACAGAGCGCGCCTCGATGTTGCCCGGCTCCTGAGCGATGGCAGCCTGCAACAAGGCATCGGCTTGCGCCTCATCCCCCGTCATCATCAGTGCCTGGGCATAGGGAACTGCCACCAGCGATTTTTGCGGGGCCAGCTTGTAAGCTCGCTCCAGCGCATCGCTGGCCATCTCGGGATCGTTGCCATCCAGCGCCAGGCGCCCCAGCAGCAGCCAGCCACGGTAGTCGTTCGGTTCATCCTTGAGGCGGGTGCGCAACCCCAATGTGAAGTCGAGCAGATCCTGTTCGGTCACCTTGGCATCGCGCTCCACCAGAATGCGATTGCTCAGCTCGCCAAGACGGCTGTTGGCATCCTGCCAGCGGCTCACCTCCTGCCAGCTGCCCAGCTTGAAGTAGAGGCCCAGACTCACCACCACCAGCACCACCACACCCGGGATCCAGATCAGACTCTTGCCGCTGCGGGCGGTCTGCTCCACATCGGGAATGTCATCGAGCAGGCTGCGCTGCAACTCGATGAGCGAATCGGGCTCCTCGGCAAGCACCCCCTGTTCGCGCTCCTCGCCGATCTCCAGCAGACGCTGGCGATAGAGCTGCTTGTTGAGGGCCGAACGGCTGATGCTCTGCTTGCCTTCACCACGCCACAACGGTACGACCAGTGCCAGACTCACCAACACCAGCAGGGCCGCAATCACAATCCAAAAAGCGGTCATTGTTTCTCTTCCTCTTTGAGCAGCTCGGCGAGCCGGCGCTGCTCCTCTTCGCTCAGGGCACTATCCACGGGCTTGGCTACAGCCACAGGTCGCCGGCTGCGCATCACCACCACCCCCAGGCCGATGACGATAACCAGCAGCGGGCCAAGCCAGAGGATCAGGGTTGATGCCATCAACGGCGGGTTATAGAGGATAAAGTTGCCGTAGCGGGCCACCATGTAATCCACTATCTCATCCTTGTCCTTGCCCTGACGCACCATCTGGTAGGTCTTGTCGCGCAGATCCTTGGCCAGCCCCGCATTGGAGTCGGCAATGTCCTGGTTCTGACACTTGGGGCAACGTAGCTCCCTGGTCAGCTCGCGAAAGACCTGCTCCTGGTTGTCATTGTCGAAGGTATAGACATCGATGGCGGCCATGGCCGGGGCTTGTACCACCCATCCCAGCAACAGCAACAGGGAAGCAATTAACACTCTCATCAGCACGCCCCTCACTTCATGGCATCAAATATGGGTTTGAGGGTCGATGCCCAGTTTTCGGGGTTGATATCCCCGACGTGGCGATAACGGATGATCCCCTTGCTGTCGATGAAGAAGGTCTCCGGTGCGCCGTATACCCCCAGATCCAGCCCCAGCATGCCGTCCGGATCATAGAGATTGATCTGGTAGGGATTGCCCAGCTCCGCCAGCCACTTGATCGCCTTGTTGCGCTCATCCTTGTAGTTCATGCCGACGATGTAGATCCCCTGCCCCGCCAGCTCCTTGAGATAGGTGTGCTCGCCATAGCAGGTCGGGCACCAGGTCGCCCAGACGTTGAGCAGCATGGGACGACCGGTCAGGATGCTGCGATCGTGCTGTTTGTTCAGATCGTAAATGTCCTGCAGGGTGAACACCGGCACCTCTTTCCCCACCATCACGGATTCGAGTTTGGTGGGGTCAGAGTAAAGTCCCTTGAACAGAAAGACGGCGCCCAGCAGAAAGACGATAAAGGGAATTAAAAACAGCCAGGTCTTGCGATTCATGCCTTGCTCTCCTCCTCACGACGGCCAAAACGGTAGCGCTTGTCCAGCATTGCCAGCACGCCACCGATAGCCATGAACACGCCGCCAAACCAGATCCAGCGCACGAAAGGCTTGTAGTAAATCCGCACCGCCCAGGCATCGTTGTCGAGCTGTTCGCCAAGGGCTGCGTAAAGGTCACGGGTAATGCCGGCATCGATGGCCGCCTCGGTCATCGGCATCCGGGTCACCTTGTACATCCGCTTCTCCGGCTTGAGCAGAGCAACCTGTTTGCCATCCTTGTGCACTTCCAGCACGCCTTTGAAACCGTCGTAGTTGGGGCCGTTCTTCTCCTTGATGCCGGTGAAGACAAACTCGTAATCGGCAAAATGGATTCGATCCCCCGCCTGCATCCGCAAATCTTTCTCGATGCTGTAGTTCTGGGTACAGGCGATGCCGATGATGCTGACTGCAAGCCCAACGTGGCCCAGGATCATGGCCCAGTGGCTGTTGCCAAGCTTGCGAACCCCGATGGCAAAGCTGTGCTTGTGGGTAGCCCGCGCCCAGGTCTCCTGCGCACTGGTGACGATGATCCAGGCGCCAAGACCGATCCCCAATGCCGCCCACGGCTTGAATGTCTCGGCAAGGGTCAGCGGCAGCAGGAAGGCCGCCGCGAGACTCAGGAGCAGCGCAATCACGACCTTGCTCTTGAGCTCGCCCAGCTCCTGGCGGCGCCAACGAAACAGCGGGCCAATCCCCAGCAGCAGGGCGAACGGAATGATCAGCCAGCTGTAGATGTGGTTGAAGAAGGGGGTACCGATGGAGATGCTGCCCAGACCCAGCTCCTTGTGAACCAGCGGCAGCAGGGTGCCGAGCAGCACGGTCAACAGACCCGCTACCAGCATGATGTTGTTGCAAAGCAGCAGGGTTTCACGGCTCCACAGCTCATGCTTGCCGTGGCTCTTCACTTGCGAGCCCTTGAAGGCAAACAGCAGCAAGGATGAGCCGATTACCGCCAGCAGGAAGCCCAGAATGAACAAACCACGGGTCGGGTCGGAGGCAAACGCATGCACCGAGACCAGCACACCGGAGCGCACCAGGAAGGTGCCGAGCAGGCTCAGGGAGAAAGCGGATAGCGCCAGCAGCACAGTCCAGGCCTTGAAGGTGGCGCGCTTTTCACTCACCGCCAGCGAGTGCAGAAGAGCGGTACCCGCCAGCCAGGGCATAAAGGAGGCATTTTCTACCGGATCCCAGAACCACCAGCCGCCCCAGCCGAGTTCGTAATAGGCCCACCAGGAGCCCAGCACAATCCCCAGCGTCAGGAATACCCAGGCGGCCATGGTCCATGGACGGGACCAGCGTGCCCAGGTCGCATCGAGGCGGCCGGTCATCAGGGATGCGATGGCAAAGGCAAAGGCGACCGAAAAGCCCACATACCCCATGTAGAGCATCGGCGGGTGGAAGATGAGACCCGGATCCTGCAACAACGGGTTGAGGTCGCGGCCATCTACCGGGAAGTAGGGTAAGGTACGAATGAATGGGTCGGAGGTAAACAACACGAAAGCGGTAAAACCGACCGAGATGAGGCCCAGTACGCCGAGTACCCGCGCTACTGCGTCGAGCGGCAGACGGCGGCTGAACATGGCGACGGCCGCAGTCCAGCCCCCTAGCGTCAGCACCCACAGCAGCAGAGAGCCCTCATGGGCCCCCCATACTGCTGAGATACGATAAGCGAGTGGCAGCAGGCTGTTGGAGTTGGTGGCCACATACTGCACGGTGAAGTCGTTGTCGATAAATGCCCAGGTCAGGCAGAGGAACGACAGCAACAACAACAGGAACTGAGCATAAGCAAGCGGACGGGCCGCCGACATCATGCCAAGGCGCCCCCAGCTGGCGCCAAGCAGCGGATAACTGCCCAGCAATATGGCGGTGGCAAAGGCCAGGATCAGTGCAAACTGTCCTAATTCCGGGATCATTGCTTGCTCCCCTTCAACTGCGCCTCGGTATATTGCGGCTTGAAGTGCATGCCGTTGGTGGCATCGGCCACTTCAGGCGGCATATATTTTTCATCGTGCTTGGCCAGCACCTCGAAGGCCTCGACTGTAGTGGCATCCTTCAGGGTACCTTGTGCCACGATGCCCTGCCCTTCGCGGAACAGATCCGGCAGGATGCCGTCATACTCCACCGTCACCAGATGACCGCCGTTATCCACCAGCTTGAAGGCTACCTTGAGGCTTTGTGGATCCCGTTGAACCGAGCCGGGCACAACCAGCCCACCGATGCGCAGACGCTGCCCCTCTTCCGGCTTGATCTTGTCCGGCCCTTTCCCTTCCACCAACTCGCTCGGCGTGTAGAAGAGATCGATGTTCTGACTCAGGGCATAGAGCACCAGCCCACAGACGGTTGCAAGCCCCAGCGTGATGGCCAGGATAATGGTGAGGCGTTTTTTACGTCTCGGATTCATAGGGTGTTCTCCATCTGCTGGGCCGCCTTGCGACGAGCCTCGCGAGCCTGCTTGCTGTGCAATTCGCCCAGCAGGCTGCGGGTTTTCATACGGGTGGAAATGACGATACCGATGAGGCAAACCAGCGTCAGGCCAAAGGAGAGCCAGACATAGAAGGCGTATCCGCCCATCGCCAGGAAGTCACTGAAAGAGGCAAAGTGCATGCTTACTTCTCCTGCTCGGCTATCTCTTTGACCCAGGGGCGGTGCCACTCCCGCATCAAGAGCTCGTTTCTAAAGCGCATCAGGGTCAATGCCCCGAGGAAAGTGGCAAACGCCAGGATCATGACGAGCAGCGGCCACAACATGTCGGAAGAGATGGAGGGTTTGGCAAACTTGGTGATGGTGGCCCCCTGATGCAGGGTGTTCCACCACTCTACCGAGTAGTGAATGATGGGCAGGTTGATCACCCCGACCAGCGCCAGAATGCCGGCCGCACGACCAGCCAGCACCTTGTCGCTAAATGCGTTGTAGAGGGCGATGACGCCGAGGTAGAGGAACAGCAAAATCAGCTCGGAGGTAAGACGGGCATCCCAGACCCACCAGGTTCCCCACATGGGTTTGCCCCAGGCCGCACCGGTAAAAAGAGCGATAAAGGTAAAGATGGCACCGACTGGAGCAATGGCTGCTACCGTCATGTCCGCCATCCGCAGCTGCCAGACCAGTCCGATAAACGCAGCAATCGCCATGGTGGAGTAAGCCCCCATGGAGAGAATGGCGGCAGGGACGTGGATATAGATGATCCGGAAGGAGTCACCCTGCTGATAATCTGCAGGGGCAAAGGCCAGACCCCAGACAGAACCGATGATGAACGAAAGCAGACTAATCACCGCAAACCAGGGAAGCAGGGTACCAGCCAACTGATAGGCCCGCTCCGGTTTGGCATAAGGGTGCAACCATTTCCACATAGCTCACAAAACCTTTTTGTTATTAATCATTTGGCGAGGCCTACCATACCGACCGCAGGGCTGCATCAAATACCCCGAAAGCAATAAGCGGCGCTCTCCTTGATCCATCGCAACTTAATTTTTCCAACATTGCCTCATACGAGGCTTATTACTCTTGCACCAACACCATCAGTTGAGGCTGACTCGCAAAGCCGCTGACACCGCCAGCGGGGTCAACGTCAATGCCCCCACCAGCATGGCTGCCAGAATGGCAAGCTGCCCCCCGTAAGGCAGCCCCATCCCGGCCGCATCGATTGCCGAGGTCGCAAAAATCAGCACCGGGATATAAAGCGGCAGGATCAACAGACTGAGCAATACCCCCCCTTTACGCAGGCCAACTGTCAGGGCCACGCCGATGGCACCGAGCAGGCTCAATACCGGTGTCCCCAGCGCTAGTGTCGCTACCACCGCCAGATAACTCTGCATATCGAGGGAGAGCAGAATTGCGATAAGCGGCGAGATGAGCAACAGCGGCAAACCGGTCAGCAGCCAGTGAGCAACCACTTTCGCCAGCGCCAGCAGACCCAGAGGGTGAGGCATCAACATCATCTGCTCCAGCGAGCCATCACTGAAGTCATCGCGAAACAGCCGTTCCAGCGACAACATGGCCGCCAGCAAAGCGGCAACCCAGATGATGCCGGGGGCGATACGAGCCAGCAGTTTAGGCTCGGGACCTATGCCCAGCGGGAAGAGCGTGATGACGATCAGGAAAAACCAGAGCGGGTTGAGAATATCGGAACGCTGGCGCAGCGCGATCAGCAGTTCACGTCGAATGAGATGAAGGACGGCGCGCAGCATGGTGTCACTCCTGCATCATGGGGGTCAGTGACAGGGTCTTGAGACGCCCCTGCATCAGGGTAAGATCCTGATGAGTTGTGAGGATCACCATGCCACCCCGATCGGCATGGGCCAGAAAGAGTTGCTCCAGCACCTTGACCCCCTGTTTATCGATAGCGGTGAAGGGCTCATCCAGGATCCAGAGCGAAGGCTGGTTGCAGAGCCACAAGCGGGCGAGTGCTACGCGTCGCTGCTGACCTGCTGAGAGCTGGCCGGTGGGGTTATCCTCAAAACCGGCCAGACCAACTCGAGCCAGGATCTGCCACAAGTCGCTCTCAGTCTGCGCAGAATGATGAAGTCGCTGATAAAAAGTCAGATTTTCAAAGGGTGTCAGGGCTGCTTTTACCCCGGGTTGATGACCCAGATAGAGCAAACTGGCGTGATACTCGTCACGGCAAGCGCGAATATTCTCCCCATTCCAGAGCACTTCACCAGAAAAGGGTTGTGAAAGGCCAGTCAGCAAACGCAACAGACTGGTTTTGCCAACCCCGTTGGGGCCTTCTATTTGCACCAGATCGCCGGGTGAAACCATAAAGGAGAGATGTTCAAACAGAGTGCGATCTTCACGCACGCAGCTCAGATTGTTGACTTGAAGCAGCATGAGGATGTTATCAAATAGAATTAAGCGGCCTGCATCTTAACACAGTATTGGGATACGTCGTTTCATAGATGCAACAATTGGCGCAAGTCGCGATGGGGATCGCGAAAAGAGGTAAAGGGGATGTCGATATGGCTCTGATCTGTTCCCGTCACTACATATAAAATAAAGGAAGGCATGAGCCTTCCTTCACTATCAAGAACGACCTTTTCGCAAGGATATCAAGAGTTCGGCTTCTGCCTTTGGCAACTCGCACTCGCTCATGACTTCATCCAGGTCGGCCCCCAATTCAACCATCTTGGCAGCACGGCTGTAGAGCCTGCGCTCTGGATCCTGCATGGTCAGCTCTTGCTGGCGATCGTTGATCTGTTGCATCGCGCCTTCCACAGCTTGCAGGCGTTGCCCCATGCCAATGGCACCGGTATGCAGCTCCATCATCTGTTTGCGCAAGCTTTCAAGTTGCCCCTGCAAGGTAGCAACGCTTGCCTCGGACTCCTGCTTGCTGCGCTTGCTTCTTGACCAGACATAAAAAGCAAACGCCAGTGCAATCAGGGACACCACCAAGGCAACTATCTCAATGATCAAAACATCACCTTATTGTTAGAGAGAACCAATTTCGTCCCACTCTTCATCAGAGAGCAACTTGTTCAGGTCAACCAGGATCAACAGTTGACCATCGCGGTTGCTAACACCCTGGATGAACTTGGCGCTCTCTTCGGTACCCACTGCGGGTGCGGCATCGATCTCGGAGGAGCGCAGATAAACAACCTCGGCAACGCTATCAACCATGATGCCAATCACTTGCTTCTCTGCTTCGATGATGACGATGCGGGAGTTTTCACTCACATCGCCGGAAGGCAGGCCGAAACGGGAACGGGTATCAATGACAGTCACCACATTACCACGCAAGTTGATGATCCCGAGTACATATTCGGGAGCACCCGGCACAGGCGCGATTTCGGTGTAGCGCAATACCTCCTGCACCTGCATCACGTTGATGCCATAGGTCTCATTTTCCAGTTGGAAGGTTACCCATTGCAGCACTTCATCTTCAGCCAGATTCTGTGCAATATTGCGCTTTTCTGTCATGTTTTTATTCCTTTTATGAAAACGTCTACTGCTAAAACTAGCAATAAAACAGCTCGATTGCAGAAGTTATCAGCGACCTTCTATGTTGACCCCACGCTCCAATAAAAGGAGCAATTCCCGAACATGCAACAGGGCACACATTTTTTCTTTAACCATGCCAGCGAGCCAGGGGCGCTTGCCCTCTTGATGGCGCCACTTGACCTGATCGCGGTGCAACAATTCAGTTCCTTTGAGGTGATGACACGCCAGCCCCCAAGGTGACTCTCCAAGCATAATCAGATATTTGTAAGGATCCATCTCCAAATGCTGCCCAGGCATCACCCACTGGGCTGTATCCACTACATTCATCTTTTGCTCGCGAGAGGTCATGATCCCCTTATACCAGCCTGGCTGACCAAAAAGAGAGGTCACCTCTCCCAACTGATGAATCCCGCCAAGATCGGTCAAGGGCACCGCAAACGTCACACCAGACACTTCAAAGAAGAGAGCCTGGAACTCCTTGCCTGTCTCGATATTTTCCCAACTGACGGGAGACTCTGCCACTTCCGATGCAACTTCTACCGCCGTCTCGGTTACGACCGTCGTGATCGGTTCTGCAATCTCAGGGCTCAATACCTCAGCAGGCCACTCAGGCTCTACTGGCGACAGAGACTCTTCAGCCACAATCTGCAGTGGCTCTGACACTGTTAGCTCATTGGTAAACGCATCATTCTCAAATTGCACCTGCCCCACTTGAGCCAGCAATTCACTCAGTTGGGTAAGACGCGGGTCACTCTCCATATAGGGAGGAGCAACTACCTCCGGCACACTTTGAGGTTGTCGCTGCAACTGCACTACTGGCGCAGCAGGAGCTTCTTCGATTTCATCAAGCCCTGACGGGTCATCAAGGAGCAACGAATGGAAATAATCATCCATTGCCCGAACTTGAATGGTATCTCTCATGCCGTCACCTCATGAGTTCGCTGCCGCTCAAGCGCGTCAAGATATTTGAGCAGAGTTTCGTAGGCATAGGTTCCACGACTCCCGGGTGAATAAATGGAGGGGGGAATATGCAGCAAACTGGCATCTCGGAATTTGGTATCGATAGGGATCACCGCGTTCCATACCGCATCACCGTACTGTTCCTTGATTGATTTCAACGTCATCAACGATGCTCGGGTACGCTTGTCAAACATGGTCGGAATAACGGTAAAACGAAATTTATCCCGTTTTGAGCGCTGCATGATTTCAAACGTCTTCATCATCCGCTCCAACCCTTTCAGCGCCAGAAATTCGGTCTGAACAGGCACCAGAATGCGGTCACATGCAGCAAGCGCATTGACCATCATCACTCCCAATACTGGTGGACAGTCAATGAGCACGTAGTCGTACTGATCCTGAATACGCAGCAACGCGCGTTTAAGTACCAGCCCCATCCCTTCCCGGTTCCCCATGACCCGATCGAGCGTAGCCAGCGTGATAGATGCAGGCAGCAGATTGATATTGTCGAACTTGGTTTTGAGCGTCAGTTTATTGACAAGCTCGGTGGTCGGCTTGACTGCTTGAAAAAGCTCATAGAGCGTGCCATCAAGACGATCCGAATCGTAATCGAGATAAGCGGTCAACGAGGCATGCGGATCCGTATCAATCAGCAGCACTCGTTGGCCACGCTGAGCCAAGATCCCGGCGAGAGAGACCACTGTGGTGGTTTTCCCGACACCGCCTTTCTGGTTGGCAACCGTCCAAACAATCACTGTATCAATCCTGCCTTGTTGTTATACGCATGCCACCACCGGGTAGTGAGATCACCTTGACCTCACCAGCATCCGCCGCTTTTTGCACTTCCGGCACAGCCTCTGTGGCTGGCGGAGTTTTGACTACAGGTCTTGCAGGTACCCAGGCAAACTTGGAGATAGCGACCACCACTTTACGGTTCTGTAGCCGCCCCTCTTCGCTACCATTGTCTGCAAAAGGAGAAAACTCACCATATGCCTCGAATGCCAAGCGCTGAGGTGCAATACCATTGGCAATCAAACCGTTTAGCACTGCCTCAGCCCGAGCCGCAGACAGAGCCCAGTTTGAGCGATAAATTTCATTATTAATCTGTTGGTTATCGGTATACCCCCTGACCCTTACATAGTTATCGACCGGTTTGAGAATACTTGAAAGAGTATTGATAACTGGCGCTGCATTCGGCCCCATAAATGCACTTCCGCTGCCAAATAACAGGCCGGAGCTCAACTCGATAGTCAGCCAGTTCTCATCTTGGGTCAGTTTGACTATCCCGGACTCAACCAATGATCCCATGCTTGCCTGCAGCTGTGTACCAAGCGTCGCAAGTGTTGTGCCATTTTGCAAAATAGGGACACCGGAAATAGGCGCAAGAGAGGGAGCCGGCGCGCTTGTCCCATCAAGAATTGAAGGTGCGGAAGAGGCAGAATTTTCCAATAGCGAATGACCTTGGCCATCCAGCATACCGTCGCTGCGCGGCTGAATAACACTGAAAGCCTGACTCATACCGTCAATGACGGCACGATACTTGTCCTTGTTAACCAAAGCTACGGAATAGAGCACCACAAACAGGGCAAAGATGAGAGTCATGTAATCGGCGTAGGAGACCAGCCAGCGATCCAGATGCTCACGCCCTTGCAAGTGCAACCGATAACGCTTACGCATGGCTACTCTCCCTTCAGATATGCCTTGAGCCGCCGTTCTACCTGCAAACCATTTTCACCATGGGCAATCGCAATGAGCCCCTCCAGCGTCATCTCCTGGAAAAGCGCAGAATGGTAATGGAAAGCCCTTAATCTATTGGCAACAGGCAGATAAATCAGGTTGGCAAACCCCACTCCATAAATGGTTGCAACAAAGGCTACCGCAATTCCCGCGCCCAGTGCTGCAGGGTCTTCGAGATGGAACATCGCCTGGATAAGCCCCATCACGGCGCCAATGATCCCGATGGTGGGGCTATAACCCCCCATGGATTCAAATACCCTGGCTGCATGCTCATTACGCTCTTGCTCGATGTCGATGTCGGCCTCCAGCAACATGCGGATATCTTCTGTCGACACACCATCAACAATCATGTTCAACCCTTGGCGGGTAAATTCATCTTCCTCTTGCTCCGCCTGATCTTCCAAAGCCAGCAGCCCTTGCTGCCGGGCAAACACAGCCCAGGATTGTAAACGCTCAGCCTGAAGCATCAGCTCCTGACGTGGGGGAACAAAAATCCAGAGTGCTTGCCTGAGCGCAAGCAAGATATATCTGACGGGAGTTTGCAGAGTAACGGCACCGAAGGTGCCGCCCAATACGATCAGAAAAGCAGGGCCATCAACCAGAGTCAGCAGGGAACCACCATGCCACAATTGGGCAATGGCAATGGCCCCCAAAGCCAGGAGCAGGCCAAACAAGCCCATGATCAGCGCCCCAACTCAACCAGGATACGCTGTGCCACCTTGTCCAAAGGGAGTGATTCACTGGCAATACCTGCCTTGGCAACCGCTTGAGGCATCCCATATACCACACAAGATGCTTCATCCTGAGCCCAGATAGTAGAGCCTTGCTCTTTCAGCAACTTGGCGCCATCTCGACCATCAGCCCCCATGCCCGTCAAGACTATCGCAAGCACCTTGTCAGCATAGGTTTTAGCTGCAGAAGCAAAGGTAATGTCAACACAAGGCTTGTAGTTAACTTTATCATTGCCATCGATTATCCGGATACGAGCACCAACGCCACGCCCTTCAAGCAACATCTGCTTGCCACCCGGTGCCAGATAAGCATGGCCAGGTTTGAGCACATCGCCATCCTCAGCTTCCTTGACACCGATCTGGCACAAGCCATTGAGACGAGCCGCAAATGCCGCAGTAAAGGTTGCCGGCATATGCTGGATCAGCAAAATAGGGTGAGGAAAATCGCCAGGCAGCTTGGTCAACACATTTTGTAATGCAACCGGCCCCCCTGTGGATGTACCAATAGCGACCAATTGATAAGTTTTACCACTGCGCTTGAATGCCGGGGCTGGTGTTATGCGCGGTGTTTCTGGCACACGCTCAGCAGTTCGCGATGCAGCTGAAGAACCCAGTGGCGATCTGGCCATCGGCTCAGGAGCTTTGGGACGAGCAGAGCTCATCAAAAAGCGCTTGCGGGAGATCTCCTTCACCCGCTGCTGCAGCAATCTGACCGCTTCATCTTTGTCTCTAGCGATGTCTTCAAACTTTTTAGGTAAGAAATCTAGGGCACCGGCATCCAGTGCATCCAGAGTCGCCTTTGCTCCTTCATGGGTCAGAGAGGAGAACATTAAAATAGGTGTTGGACATTTGGCCATAATCTCGCGCACAGCGCTGATGCCGTCGAGCACGGGCATTTCGATGTCCATGGTGATTACATCAGGGCGCAGCGACATCGCCTTGTCCACGGCCTCACGCCCGTTTTGAGCGGTATCAATCACTGTCAGCATGGGATCCTGACTAATGATTTCACTTACCCGACGGCGGAAGAAACTCGAATCGTCGACAACTAATACCTTGACTGCCATTGTTATTTTTCTAACTCCTTGGGCCTGAGCTATTAATGTCTACGCGCATATGCTTTGAGCAGACTCGGCACATCCAAAATCAGGGCTATTCCACCATCACTGGTAATTGTTGCACCCGCCATACCTGGCGTTCCTTGCAGCAAGCTATCAAGTGGCTTGATAACCACCTCTTCCTGGCCAATCAGGCTATCAACAACAAAACCAATTTGCTGTGTCCCTATCTGCACAATAACCACATGACCTGTATCTTGACGGGAGCGCTTGTTGGGACCACGCACCAGCCATTTATGCAGATAAAAGAGCGGAATTGCCTTCTCACGAACAATGATGGTGAGCTGACCATCCACCATATTGGCCTTTTTCAAATCCAGGTGGAAAATCTCATTCACGCAACCAAGCGGCAGGGCAAAAGTTTGCTCCCCCACCTCTACCATCAGGGTCGGCAAAATCGCCAGAGTCAGTGGCACCTTGATTTCAAGACGCGTACCTTTACCCCATGTCGAATCAATATGTACTGAGCCATTGAGGCCAACAATACTGGTTTTCACCACATCCATACCGACACCACGGCCAGATATATCCGAAATCTCTGACTTGGTAGAGAAACCCGGAGCAAAAATCAGGTTGTAGGCATCATTGTCACTCATGCGAGCAGCAGTATCTGCATCAAGTACACCACGGCTGATTGCTATAGACTTGAGTTTTTCGGGATCCATACCTGCACCATCATCTTCGATACAGAGCAGGATATGATCACCTTGCTGAGAAGCACTCAGGGTGATTGTTCCCTGACGTGGTTTACCCGCTTTTTCACGGATCTCGGGCAACTCAACCCCATGGTCACAGGAGTTACGAACCAAGTGAACAAGGGGGTCAGCCAATGCCTCAACCAGGTTTTTATCAAGATCGGTCTCTTCACCGACCATGACCAATTCGATTTCTTTTTTGAGAGTACGAGCCAAATCACGAACAACGCGCGGGAATCGACCAAAGACCTTCTTGATCGGCTGCATTCGGGTCTTCATGACCGCTCCTTGCAGGTCCGCAGTCACAACATCCAGGTTGGCAACAGCCTTTGACATCTCTTCATCGTTGCTGGCAATACCAAGACTAACCAATCGGTTACGCACCAATACCAACTCGCCCACCATATTCATGATGACGTCGAGCGTCTTGGTATCCACCCTCACCGTTGTATCGCTTTGTACGGCACTGTTTTCCGCAGGGGCTGGAGCAGAAGCCTTGGCTGCTGGTACAGGAGTCTTGGCTGGTGATTCTGCAGGTTTTGCTGAGGCACTGATCACGGGCTTGGCTGCAGGAGTTGGTACTGCAGGTTTGGACTGAGCTGGCACTGCGGCAGGTGCGGCAGGTGCGGCAGGTGCGGCAGGTGCGGCAGGTGCCATTGTACTCTGCGGCCCTTGCCCACGCCCATGAAGTTCGTCAAGCAAGCGTTCGAACTCATCATCATCGATCAGCTCATCTACTTCCTTCTGCACCGACTTAAGGGGATTAACTTCTGGTGCACCTATATGTTGTCCCTGGCCATGCAGCTGATCCAACAAGGCTTCGAACTCATCATCCGTAATGTCACCGGAATCTGTGGTCACAGATGTTGAAGCCGCTTTGGTTGGGGCTCCGCCAACACCATGCAGCTCATCCAGTAAACGTTCGAACTCGTCAGCAGAGATCTCGTCAATAGAACCACCACCATTAACAGCTGCTGGCTCAACGCTCTCTGCTGAAACTTCAGGCTCAGCAACGAAAACGTCTACTTGAGGAACCACTGGTTCGGGATCGGCAACAACATCAGAGGCAGCACTGCTGGTTGCAGTCCTCAGCTGCTCTTCACCCTCAGGCTTGCACAGCTCATGAAGGTCGTGCAGGAGATCTTCTGACGCAGGACTTGGCGCTTCACGATTTTGCACTTGGGCAAACATGACGTTGATGGCGTCCAGAGCCTGCAAGATTACATCCATCAATTCTGCAGTCACTGTACGTTTGCCATTGCGCAAGATATCAAACACGTTCTCGGCACCGTGGCATACGTCAACCAGTTCGCCCAGCGACAAGAACCCAGCACCGCCTTTCACGGTATGAAAGCCGCGAAAAATCGCGTTCAGCAAGTTCTTGTCATCGGGCCGCTTTTCCAAGTCGACCAGTTGCTCAGACAACTGTTCCAATATTTCGGATGCTTCGACCAGAAAGTCTTGCAGTATGTCTTCATCAACTTCGAAGGCCATGCGTCACTCCATTAGAATCCCAAGCTAGACAGCAGATCGTCCACATCATCCTGACCATTGACCACATCGGCACGGGCCTCGGGGTTCATGATGGGGCCTTCAGCTTCAATCCCGTTGACAGGAAGGCTGCGAGTTGAATGCTCTGCAGAAGCCTCACCAAACATAGTCAGCATTTCTATTAATTTTGTTTCTACTTCCTGCACAAGTTTGATGACCTTGCGGATCATCTGCCCGGTTAGATCCTGAAAATCTTGCGCCATCAGGATCTCTGTCAGCAGTTGCCGTAATTTATCGGCATCAGACTCTGAAGCCTTAATAAAATCATCGAGTTGGTGACAGAGCGATTTGAATTGCCCAACATTCATGTCGCGGGACATCAAGGCATTCCAGTTCGGCATAACCAGCTGGATATTGTCATTAAGACGATCTGCAATCGGCAGGCTGGCTTCTACCGCATCCATGGTGCGGTTTGCAGCCTTGTCAGTCATATCGATAACGTAGCTAAGGCGTTCCCGAGCATCGGGGATATCATGAGTGGCCAGATCGGGAATCCGCGGATCAAGGCGAAACTCTTGTAGTGAATTGTGCAGTTGTCTTGTCAGCTGACCGACCTTGTCAAACAGATCGGAGGCATTGGGGGCACATACTTCGGCAAGCAGATCATCGGCCAGCTCAAATTCACCTTGCTCAAGATGAGCAACAAGCATCCTTGCCTGGTCGAGCGAAATCATTGCTCTCGTTTTGGCCATCATCCCTGCAGCTCCTTAGCCGATTCGTTCAAAAATCTTGTCCAGTTTTTCTTTGAGCGTCGCTGCAGTGAAAGGCTTGACGATGTAGCCATTAACGCCAGCCTGTGCGGCCTCAATGATCTGTTCGCGTTTGGCTTCAGCTGTAACCATCAAAACCGGAAGATGTTTGAGTTTGTCATCAACCCGAATGGCCTTGAGCAGGTCAATACCTTGCATGCCGGGCATGTTCCAGTCAGTTACTACAAACTGGAAATCACCATTTTTCAGCATCGGCAATGCTGTATTGCCATCATCCGCCTCGTGGGTGTTGTTGAATCCCAAGTCGCGCAGCAAGTTCTTGATAATCCGGCGCATCGTTGAAAAGTCATCAACAATGAGGATTTTCATGTTCTTGTCCAAAATTCCCTCCTAAATAGCCACCTCGGCGGCTCACTTACATGATGCTAAAAACGGGTTGTGTCGTGCGGATTATGCCTTAGAGTTTAGTCTCAGTGTAGCCAGTACAAACACTTATAGATGCCAATCTCGCAAACGAGCACGTAATCTGTGCATTGCCTGACTGTGAATCTGACTCACCCGTGACTCACTGACATTCAAAACCTCGCCGATTTCGCGCAAATTCAGTTCTTCATCGTAGTAAAGAGAGAGAACCAGGGCCTCCCTCTCTGGTAAGCGACCAATTTGCTCGGCTAATGCAATCTGAAATCGTTCTGCTGCCAAATCATCGAAACCTGACCCGGAGGGCGCGTCATCAGGATGACCAATCACATCCTCACTGACCCCCAGATCCTCGATCCCGATAATTTTTCCGCAGGAAACATCCTGCAGCATGACATGATAGTCAGCAATCGAGACCCCCATCTGAGCCGCGACTTCCGTATCACGCGCATCTCGACCATTGGCTTGTTCAACATTTTCGATGGCTTCGGAGATCGCCCGGCTGTTACGATGCACGGAACGAGGCACCCAGTCACCACGCCTAATCTCATCGAGCATGGCACCACGAATGCGGATCCCTGCGTAAGTCTCGAAACTGGCCCCCTTGCTACCGTCAAAGTTGCGAGAGGCTTCCAGCAGCCCAATCATACCTGCCTGGATCAGGTCATCCAGCAAGACACTGCTGGGCAGACGAGCCAGCAGATGCTGGGCTATTCGCTTGACCAGCGGAGCATGTCGCTCCACCAGCACATAGGAATCCTGATGACGCAAGTACGCTTGGGCTTTATTCACGGGAACCTTCCTGTGTTGTGGCCGGCTTTTGCAGCAAATTCTCCAGGAAAAACTCCAGATGACCACCCGGCTGATTGGGAACTGGCCAGCTTGCCGCCTTGTTGGCCAGCGCACGGAAGGCCAACGCTGCAGGAGATTTGGGGAATGCTTCAACAATCAGCTTCTGTTTGCGCACTGATGCCCGCAAATTGGTGTCATAAGGCACGCAGGCTACCAGCTCAAGAGAAGTATCCAGGAAACGATCCGTTACCCGAGTCAGCTTGGCAAAAAGCTCCTGGCCCTCACGCAGGCTACGTACCATATTGGCAACCACCTTGAAGCGGAACACCCCGTGCTCCTTGGAGAGGATCTTGATGAGAGCGTAAGCATCGGTAATGGAAGTCGGCTCATCGCACACCACGACCATGATGTCTTGCGCAGCACGGGTGAAGCTCAGCACCATGTCCGAGATACCGGCGGCGGTATCTACCAGCAAAATATCGACCTGAGTCTTCATTTCGCTAAAAGCTCGGATAAGCTCGGCATGCTGTACGGGTGAGAGCTCGACCATCGATTGAGTACCGGAGGTTGCCGGCACAATCATCATGCCGTACGGCCCCTCGACAATGATGTCGTCGATAGTGCATTCACCGGCCAGTACGTGGGATAGGTTGCGATGTACCCGCAGCCCCAGCATGACATCCACGTTTGCCAGACCGAGGTCAGCATCCAGTACCATCACCCGTTTGCCCTGCGCAGCCATGGCTCCTGCCACGTTCAGAGTGACGTTGGTCTTGCCAACGCCCCCCTTGCCTCCGGAAACGGCGATTACTTTAACTCGATTGTTTTGACGCATTTTGCGCAGACCACTCGCCTGATCCATATACATGTTACTCATAAAACTCCGAATCTTCGGCCTCGCCAAAGCCTGCACCCCAGAAATAGGGCTCTTCTGTTTCTCGCTCCAGCGACCCCATGGCGGCTCCAACGAGCTGCGCCGCATTGGCAACCTGAATATCTTCCGGAACCCTTTGTCCGTCAGTGATATAGCTGATGGGCAATGAATTCTGGATACACACGTTAATCACTTCGCCCAGATTCAGACTTTCATCCAATTTGGTAAGTATGCAGCCGCTAAGCGGAATACGCCGGAAATGGTCGACCGCCTCCTGCATCACCCGACGCTGGGAGGTTGCGGACATCACCAGATAACTGCGGATCCGCACCTTGGCATTCTTGACCAAGGTATCGAGCTGCTCGGTCAAGCGAATATCCCGCTGACCGACCCCTGCCGTATCGATCAATACCAACCTGCGATGGCGGAACTGATAAAGCGCGCTGGCCAGCTCCTCGGCATCGCGCACCTGACGAACCGGACATCCCATGATGCGACCATAGGTCTGCAACTGCTCATGGGCGCCGATCCGGTAATTGTCAGTGGTGATCAGCGCCACCTGCTCGGCACCATATTTCATGGCAAAGCGTGCTGCCAGTTTGGCAATGGTGGTGGTCTTGCCAACCCCAGTCGGACCGAGCAGGGCTACTGCCCCACCCTGCCGCAAAATTTCGTCTTCGCTGATCTTGAGTTGAGCTGTAAGCACTTCAGCCAGTTGAGCCATTCCCTGATGGATCGACATATCTTCCGGGATCATGCCTGCCAGCTGATCGGCAAAAGCATCGTCAAACCCCATCTTCTTGAGTTCCTTGATGAGTAGCGCTCGCATCGGCTCCCGGCGCTCCACCTCTTGCCACATCAGACCGGAGATCTGGTGCTCCAGCAGCTTGCGGATGCTGGCCATCTCCTTGCGCATCCCCTCCATCTCTTGATCACGTTGATTTGATTGAGGGGCGCGAGGAGAAGTTGATGCGGCACGAGCCCGAGGTTTGGCTGGTTCGGGCGCCGCCCCCCACTGTCCCTGTTCGGCAAGGGTTTTCGGCGCAGAAGTCGTGGCAGCTATTGCGGCTGGCTGAGCCCCCCCCATCCCGGCGCCATTGCCCGGTTGGAGTTTTTGCTGGCGAGCAAGCAAGGCTGCCAGCGTGTCGGCATAGTGTTCGTTCTGGTTGGGGGCTGGTTCAGGGCGCCCCATCTGCCGCGCAGCAGACGAAATATTGACGCTCTCATCGTTCAGCTGACGGCGAACCGGCGTATCTCTCGGCCCCGGAACCTGGGATTGATAGTCAACAGCGGCGACTATCTCGACCCCTCCGGTCACCTTCTTGTTGGACATGATGACGGCATCCGGCCCGAGAGTCTCCTTGACCTCGGCCAGAGCCGTTCGCATGTCCTTGGCAAAAAACCGCTTAATCTTCACCCGTCATCTCCGCTAACTAGTTCTGTCCGACTGCACTGACGATACGAATCTGCTTGTCATCAGGCACTTCCTGATACGACAGAACGCGCAATCCTGGAATGGCATTCTTCACAAATTTGGCCAGGGTATTGCGCAAGATCCCCGATGTCAGCAGCACGGCAGGTTGACCTTCCAACTCTTGCCGCTGTGTGGCTTCCACCAGTGAGCGCTGCATCCGCTCCGCCAAACCCGGCTCAATACCGGCACCATCACCGCCACCCGCCTGCAAGGATTGATGCAATATACGTTCCAGTTCTGGTGCCAAGGTAATCACCGGTAGCTCGGGATCCGGGCCGGCAATCTCCTGCACGATCAGACGGCGCAGGGCAATCCGGCAGGCGGCTGTCAGCACTTCCGGATCCGGGCTACGGGGTGCGTACTCGACCAGGGTCTGCAGAATAGTGCGCATATCGCGAATTGGCACGCCTTCATTGAGCAAATTCTGCAATACCTTCACAAGGTTACCCATGCTGATGACTTCGGGCACCAGCCCTTCAACCAGTTTGCTCTGGTGCTTGCCGATCATATCGAGCAGCTGTTGCACTTCATCGTGACCGAGCAGCAGTGAGGCATGGTTGGTCAGGATCTGGCTAAGGTGGGTGGCAACCACAGTCGCCGTATCAACCACCGTATAGCCCAGTGTTTGAGCATGAGAGACCTGCTCCTTGGCAACCCAGACGGCTTCCAGCCCAAAGGCTGGGTCCCGTGCAGCAATCCCCTGCACCTGACCAAAGACCTGACCCGGATTAATGGCCATCTCCTTATCATGGTAAACATTGGCCTCGCCGGTACTGACCCCCATCAAGGTGATGCGATATTGGTTGGGAGCCAGCTCCAGGTTGTCACGAATGTGCACGGCAGGGATAAGAAAACCCAGCTCTTGGGACAGTTTCTTTCGAACCCCTTTAATCCGGTTGAGCAACTCACCTCCCTGACTGCGATCCACCAGCGGAATGAGCTGATAGCCCACTTCCAGACCAATGATATCGACTGGCATCACGTCGTCCCAGCTCAGCTCTTTCTGCTCGTGAGCAGGTTGGTCGGCACTTGCCGGCATCAACTCCCCTTTGGCTGCCTTGGCTGCAAGCAGTTTCTCGCGGCGCAGCAGCCACCAGGCTCCGACCGCAGCTACGCCACCCAGACTCAGAAATGCTACATGCGGCATACCGGGCACACTGCCCATCATCAGCAAGATACCGGCAGAAATGACTAGCGCCTTGGGATTATCGAACAACTGTCCCAATACCGCAGTCCCCATATCCTGATCGGTATTTTGCCGGGTGACTATGATGGCGGCTGCGATAGAGAGCAGCAGGGAGGGGATCTGGGCAACCAGGCCATCACCGATAGCCAGCAAGGTGTAGATCTGGGCCGATTCGCTGAAGGTGAGCTGGTGTTGGGCCATGCCGATGATGAAGCCCCCCAGTATGTTGATAAAGAGGATCATGATGCCCGCAATCGCATCCCCTTTAACAAATTTGGACGCACCGTCCATAGAACCGTAGAAATCGGCCTCCTGAGTCACATCCTGGCGGCGCTTTTTGGCCTCTTCCTGATTGATAAGGCCGGCGTTCAAATCGGCATCGATGGCCATCTGCTTGCCAGGCATCGCATCCAGAGTGAAGCGGGCGCTCACCTCGGAGATGCGCCCTGCACCCTTGGTGACCACCACAAAGTTGATGATCATCAAGATCATGAAGACGATGATGCCGACCGCGTAGTTACCGCCGATCACCACGTTACCAAAGGCTTCGATCACGTGCCCCGCAGCCGCACTGCCGTTGTGGCCTTCCAACAAAACAACCCGGGTAGAAGCAACGTTAAGCGCCAGACGAAGCAGAGTCGCGATAAGCAGTACGGTAGGAAAAGCGGCAAATTCCAGAGGGCGGCGGGTGTAGACGGCAACCAGCAGTACCACGATGGAGAGCGCGATGTTGAAGGAGAAGAGGATATCCAGCATCAGAGGCGGAATGGGCAGAACCACCATTCCCATGGACGCCAGTACCAGCAGCGGGGTACCGACCCCTTTGCCAAGAAGCCATCTGTACTCTTTTAAGCGGCCCAATGATGCCTTGAATTCCATCGCTTTTCTCGATCTTTACTCGCTGGTTCCAGATTAAAGCAAACATCAAGCCAAGAATTCAATGCATTGATTTTAAATGATTTTATTTTGACTGTGTCAGAACTTTGTCATTTGCGATATTCAGGCGGAATAGGAAGATCTTTAGCCAGCGGCTGCGGGCGACGGCCGTGTCCACGGCGGAACTTCTTGAGCTGGAACACATAGGCCAGCACCTGGGCCACGGCAGCAAACAGCCCTTCCGGTATTTCTCTACCCAGCTCGGTGGAGTGATAGATGGCGCGGGTCAACTCGGGAGAAGGCATGATGGGAATATTGTATTCACGGGCGATCTCCCTGATCTTCATCGCCACCTCGTCAGTCCCCTTGGCGATAACCTTGGGTGCGGCACCAGGCTTGCCCGCCTCATATTTGAGGGCAACAGAGTAGTGGGTCGGGTTGGTGATAACCACATCCGCCTTGGGCACTTCCCCCATCATCCGGCGCGCAGCCATCTCCATTTGCAGACGACGGATCCGCCCTTTGACCTCTGGCTTACCTTCACTATCCCTGAATTCGTCTTTTATCTCCTGTTTGGTCATCTTGAGCTGACGCATGTGATTCCACTGCTGGAACGGCACGTCTATGGCCACAATAGGGATAAGGGCGCAACAGAGGATGATCAGCATCCAGAGAAAGAGTTCTAGCGCATCAATGATGCCACCGGGGTATCCCTCCATCGAGAGATTGAGCAGATGGTTAAACTGGCTGGAAAGCATCCACCATGCAAACAGGGAAATAAACACAACCTTGGCAATCGACTTGACCAGCTCGACCAACGATTGCACCCCGAACATCCGCTTCAACCCGTTGAGCGGGCTCAGCTTGCTGAACTTGGGCATCATGGCTTCGGTGGAGAAGTTCATCCCCCCCATCAGGGTATTACCGATAAAAGCGGCAATGGTAACCAGCGCAAAAAGCAGACCCAGCGGAAGGATCAATTCCCCAAGCAGCGCTGGAACCATGGCGATCATAGCGTCAGGGTCGAAGGCCTGCTCCCTGTCCAGAGTAAAACCGGTCGTCAACACTTTGATCATGGCGCTGGCGAGCGCCCCTTTGAGCATCAGCAGCCCGAACACGGCTGAAAGCAAGACACTGGCGGTACCCAGCTCCTTTGAACGCGCAATCTGCCCTTTTTCACGGGCTTGTTGCAGTCGTTTGCCCGTGGGTTGTTCGGTACGTTCCTGATCGGTATCAGCCATGGGAGCCCCCCAGACACTGGGTGTCAATCAGCTCGCAGCTGACCTCCTGCACCCGCTCCCACAGACTATCAAAATGGCCGAGAAAACCACCTATAGTGAGCCAGAGGATGAGCAGACCCGACATCATGCTGACGGCAAAACCGATACTGAAAATATTGAGCTGAGGAGCAGCCCGGGTCATCACGCCAAAAGCGAAGTTGATCAACAGAAGCGCCACTATGGCAGAGAGCGACATAACCAGCGCAGCCTGATACATAACCCCCAAGAATGCGCTCAAGGTTTGCATGGAGGAAACTGAAAGACCTCTATCGGAGACGGGGAGCGTCTCAAAGCTGAGGATGACCAGTCGCAGCATCACCAGATGACCATCGAGCGCCAGAAAAACCAGCGTCGCCAGCATCAGATAAAACTGGCCGACCACAGGTGTAGCCTGACCATTCATGGGGTCAACCAGGGTGGCAAAACCCAGACTGGTCTGCATGGCGATTACCTGACCCGCCATTACGAAGCTCTCCATCAGAAACTGGGTCATCAGTCCCAGCGCAATGCCTATAAGCAACTGCTGGGCCAATACCAGAAAACTGCTGACGGAGAAGAGCTCGATGGGAGGCATCTTGGGGAGAAGAGGCGCTATCAGAAAGGTAATGGCAAGGGCCAGGCCAATCCGGATCCGGGCTGGGGTGAGGCGGCTACCAAACACCGCCATCACCATTAACAGGCTGCTCACCCGAGCCAGTGGCCAGAGGATGGAAGACAACCACTCCATGATAAGAGCGGTCGTGTAGGTCATCCCACCACCTCGGGGATCTGGCTCACCATTAGCTGAAAGAAGTCCATCAGACTCTGCAAGCCCCAGTGAGCACCAACCCCCAAAGCAAAAAGCGTCACAATCAGACGAGGCAGAAAACTCAAGGTCTGTTCGTTAATGGAAGTGGCCGCCTGAAAAATAGCTACCAGCAAACCAACGAATAGGCTAGGCAGTATCACGGCACAGACCATGATCGTGACCAGCCAGAGCGCCTCGCGAAATACGTCGACAAAGGTTTCAGGGCTCATACTGCCTGCTCCTTCAGCCCGGCTTAACCGGTACCCAGTCCGAAACTGTTGGCCAGAGAACCTAGGATCAGGTTCCAGCCATCCACCATGACAAACAGCATCAGCTTGAATGGCAATGAAACAATCATTGGCGAGAGCATCATCATACCCATCGCCATCAAGATACTGGCTACCACCAGGTCGATAACCAGAAACGGCAGAAACAGCATGAAACCAATCTGGAAAGCAGTTTTCAACTCACTGGTTACAAAAGCCGGGATCAACACCCGCAGCGGCACATCGGCAGGTTTCTCCACCTGTACGTTGGCGATCTCCATAAAGGTATTGAGATCCTTGATGCGAGTTTGCGCCAGCATGAACTGATGGATAGGTAATTCGGCCCGCTCCAGCGCCTCTTTGGCCTGAATAGTCTCTGCCAGATAGGGCTGCAACGCTTCATTGTTGATACGATCGAGTACCGGCGACATGATGAAAAACGACATGAAGAGGGCAATACCGATTAGCACCTGGTTGGAGGGGCTCTGCTGCAATCCGATCGCCTGTCGCAAAATTCCCAGCACTATGATGATGCGGGTAAACGACGTCATCATGATCACCATGGATGGCAAAAACGAGAGCGCCGTCATCAACGCCAGAACCTGCAGGGTCAGGCTGTACTCCTGACTACCATCAGCCATGGTTTTGACGGTCACAGCCGACATGGCATCCTGTGCCACGGCCAGTGAGGAGAAGAGCAGCGGGGTCAGCAGGCTGATCGACAGCCAGATCCAGTTAGCTTTTTTCATGCTTACCCATCAATTTGCCAAGCTGCTGGGAAAAAACCTGAGGCTGATTTTCATCGAGCGGTTCTTCCAGGCGATAGAGGAAGTTGACCTGCTGTGGCGTCACCCCGACCAGCAACTGCTGTTCACCCACCTTGACCACCAGCAACTTCTCTTTGTAGCCCACCGGCAGGCTGGCTATCACCCTCATCTGGCCGCCTCCCATGGCGGTGGTAATCTTGCTCTTCTTGAGCAGAAAGCCCAGAACCAGAATAAGACCGATCACCATCAGGCTGGAGAGCAACCAAGAGCTCAGGCTGGGGGCATTGACTGCCGCCCCGACATCAGCCAGTGCTGGCAAGGGCAGCAGTAGTAACTGCAGCATTCGCATCATTTGAGTTTCTTGATCCGCTCAATTTGGCTGATGACATCGGTCAGACGGATACCGAACTTGTCGTTGACCACTACAACCTCGCCGTGGGCGATCAGGGTGCCGTTGACCAGCACATCCAGCGGCTCACCGGCCACCCGATCCAGCTCCACGACGGAACCCTGGTTCAGTTGCAGCAGATTGCGGATGCTGATCTGGCTGCGGCCCACTTCCATGGCGATGGTGACAGGAATATCCAGAATGGTATCGAGCTTGCGGCGCTCCTCGGCACTGATGGGAGCGTCATCTTTCAACTCTTCCAGCGGGGCTGGCTTGGCTTCCGCCGTCACCTGCTCTTCCAGGGCGGCAGCCCATGCGTCCGCCATCAGATCCTCTTCCTCAGTTCCGCTCATCTTGCTTCCTTATCGCTACTTCATGACCGTTTATCGCAATAAACCGTCGATTATCTCTGTTGATCCTCGATGCTGCGCTCCAGCTCTTCCAGCTCGGCCTCGCCATCGATACGTACACCGCCCCGGGTCACCAGATGCATCTCGGTCTTGACCCCTTCCGGGCGCTTGAGTTTGTCGGTGATTTTGAGCGCCACATTGTCCTTGGTCCGCCCCATCTTGGCATGGAAAGTGGGCAAGTCCTCCACGAACACCAGCAGGTTCTCCGGCATATCTACCGGGATGATGTCGCCGGGTTGCAGCTCCATCAGCTCGCGCAGGGTGAGCTCGGTCTCCAGCAGTTTGGCCCGCAGCTCGACCTTGACGTCCATGATTTCGTCACGCAATGCCTTGCTCCAGCGCACATCGGTATCACCCTTGTCACTCTGTACACCGGCATCCAGCAGTTCGCGGATGGGCTCCAGCATGGAGTAAGGCATGGCCACATGGAAGTCACCACCACCACCATCCAGTTCAATGTGGAACGAGCTGACCACGATCACCTCAGTCGGGCTGACAATGTTGGCCATCGCGGGGTTCACTTCGGAGTCGAGATACTCGAAGCCCACATCCATCACCGGAGCCCAGGCATCCTTGTAATCTTCAAACACCAGCTTGAGCAGCATCTGGATGATGCGTCGCTCGGTGGGGGTAAATTCGCGCCCTTCAATTTTGGCGTGGTAGCGCCCGTCGCCACCAAAAAAGTTCTCCACCAGGATGAAGACCAGCCGAGCCTCCATGGTAATTAGCGCAGTCCCTTTCAAAGGGCGGAAACGCACCATGTTGAGACTGGTTGGCACAAACAGGGTATGAACATACTCGCCAAACTTGAGCATCTGTACGCCGTTGATGGATACCTCGGCAGTACGGCGCATCATGTTGAACAGGCTGATCCGCATGTGGCGGGCAAAACGCTCGTTCACCAGCTCCAGCGTCGGCATGCGGCCACGGACGATGCGGTCCTGGGAGGAGAAGTCAAACTGGGCTACGCCGGGATCCCCCGCCGAGCCTATCTCCTCCTCTTCGACATCATCGACACCGTGCAAGAGGGCATCAATTTCGTCCTGACTTAACAGATCGCTCACGCTTCACCTACTGCATTACAAAGCCGGTAAACAGCACTTGTTCGATAACGGGGGAAGAGACCAGATCCTTGAGCACCCGACGACACTCTTCCAGTGAATCCTTGCGCAGCTTCTCCTTGCCTTCGAAGGTCATCAGCTGTTCGGCCGTTGCTGCGCTGAACACCCGCAGCAAGGTGCCTTCAATCAGGGGGATATTCTGCTTGGCCAGCGTCTCATCGGCGGCACCGCGCACCTGCAGCTGGATCTTGATCTGCACCAGACGATCTCGCTGCACGCCAGCTACGTTGAAGACAAAGGGACGCGGCATCGATACATAAAGTGAAGGCTGGGGCGCCTCCTCCTTGGGTTTGGCCTCTTTCCCTTCGGCAGCTTCGGCAGCCGGTTTCTCCGAGCCGGAGAGCATCAGAAAGGCGCCAGCACCGCCACCACCCAGCAGGATAACGGCAAGGGCGATGATGATGATCAGCTTCTTTTTCTTGCCCGCGGCCGGGTCTTTCAGGGTTAATTCGTTATCGTCTGCCATCCCTTGTCCACCCTCATATCAAACTTGTTCGATATCATAAACTTACTCGGGATTGCATCAAGCATAGAAATCAATTCCGGAACCGTTTGTCGATTCCACCAGCACATTGAGGGTAGATGTAGTCACATCTCCCGTCTCCTGCCCTCTGCCGGAGCCTGACTGACCACCACTCTGCCCCTGCTGACCCTGACCGCCAGAGGTTGCCTGACCTTGCTGTTGCTGCTGTTGGGACTGATGCTGCACCTGGGTTTGACCAAGCTGGATCCCCTGCCCAGCCAGCATGTCACGCAGACGCGGCATCGCCTGCTCCAGCATCTCACGAGTCTGCCCATGTTGTACCACGAAATGGACGCTGGCCTGACTGGAAGCATCGATCTGGATCTGGATTTTCATCTTGCCAAGGCCGATGGGGTCGAGCTGGATCTCAGCCTGCTGCAGCTTGTCCGCCAGCATCAGGTTGACCTTCTGGTGCAACTCGGCAGGGGCTTCCTGGCCAGCCAGCTTGAGGTGAGGCAAATTCTGCGGCTCGCGGCGCTGTGCGCCCTCGGCGGCTGACGGGGTACGATTTTCGGCAACCTGCACCTGCGGCTGGCTGTTCTGGCTATGTTGCACCGACTGACTCTGGCTGCTTTCGCTAGCCGCCTCGGTCACCACCACACTTTGGTTGGCACTATCCACTTTGGGTTTTACATCGAGTTGGGCTGATTTGCGAAGCGGAGTCGCTCCAGCCGCCTCCATCTGCTGAATGCCTGCGGAGATAGTCGACAAGGGGGCCTGTGGCCCTTGCGATTCAACCTGTGCCAACACCTGCTGTGGCGCAACCATCACGGGTTCCGCGCTGGCAGTAGCAGGTGGCTGAGCGCTCTGGGTAGTGACAGAGACGGGAGCAGTTGCTGCGCCTTCGCGAGCACTCTGGGCTGTCGGCGCCGGATTGCTATCTGCCGTTGTCTGCTGCCCGGCACTCTTGCCATCCCCTTGTGCGCCACCTTGTGACCCATTCTGAGCCGTACCATCAGCTTGCTTGAGCCCTTCGTGGAAGGTCTTGAGCGCCTCGCTCTGCCCCTGAGCCGGGGTCGTCTGTGCAGCTTGTCCCTTGTTAAGCGGCACAGCACTATCCATTTCACTGTCGGGCCCGACTTGCGAACCGGAAGCCGTTTCCGGCTTGGTAACCGGGACAGACTCGCCAGTTGGCATCAGTTTGGCCAACTGGGCAACACGTTCGGCTCCGGAGAGAGGTTTATCCCCCTTGGCGGCAGGTACTGGTTCCCCCTGCCCCTTGAGTTCAGTTTCTCCCTTGAGTGTGCTGGCGCTCTGCCCTTCGCCGGTATTCTCAACTACCTCTTCTTCAACTACAACCTGAGAGGATTCACTATTCTGAGCGGTGGACACAGCTTGTGCGGACGCCGCAGCAAGCTTCTCCAGCATGGTTCCAGCGGCTACCGAGGACGGCAGCGCCGACTTGTCAGTCGCGCTCGGTTTGACGTCATCACCAGCCTCAAGCGCATGCGGCTCACCCTCTTGCGGCAACAGATTGCCGTCAGCAGGAGGTGTGGCAACGACGGCAGGCGTTACCAAAGAGGTGTCGAGTTTGAGGGAGTCTTGCAGACGCAGCAGAAAATCGTTAGGAGGCAGCTCGTCCCCCTTCTTCTCGGCATCTTCTTTGATGCTGCTATCGCTCTCGGTCGCCAAAGATTTGGCTGATCGGTCGCTGCTGCCGGATTTGTTGACGGCACTCTCTGCTGCTCCCTTCTCTGCGGACCCTTTCTCTGCGGGCCCCTTATCCTTGCTTTGCGCCTTTGCAATCAGAGAGGCGAAGTCACCCTTGCTGTCGAGGGCTCCGGCGCTATCCATATTTGCAGTTTCGGTTGTACCGTTCAGGGCGGCTTTGTCCAACCCGTTCGTCTGAGCCGAAGGCGCTTGTGTCAACACTGTCTGCATCATGATGGAGTCCCTGAATTATGGAGGTTCCCTGCGGGATGACCTCCGGCCATGTTCAGTTCAAAGCAAGTTACAGGCCAGATTGATGGAAGCGCCGCAAGATAGCGTACTCATCCAGCATCTTCTGCTCCTGGCGCTGAGCCTTCTGCTGTTCGCGACTTGCCTGTTTTTCCAGCAGCAACTCCACCGCCTTGCGCCGCTGCTGGGCTGCCAGCCACTCTTCGCGGCGCTGCTCCAGCGCCTGCCGCACCTGCAACACCCCTTCGTACTGCTGGGTTGCCGCCTGCTCGAGCTTGTTGATAAAGGCGTGATACTGGGCGTTCTGCTGCGGAGAGATCCCCTGCAAGCCGCGATCGGTCCACTGCTGGTGATAGATCTGGCGATACTGGTTGAGGGCATTTTGCTGCTCCATAAACAGCTTGAGATCCTGCTGGGCCTTCGCCAGCGCGAGCGCACACTGCTGCTCCGCCTCCACCAGCCGTTCCGACAACAATATCAACCCTTTACTCATGGATCTGCTCCACCATCCAGCGACTCATCAACGCATCAGTGGCATCGCCACCATCTGCAAGGCCTGCAGGCCATCGTCATAAGGGATAACCTCGCGCATCCCCTGCTGCAAGAACTGATCCAGATAGGGTTTCTGGATGATGGCGCGGTCGATGCGGGGATCAGAACCCTGGCTGTAGGCACCTATGGTGATGAGGTCCCGGTTCTGCTGATAGAGGGAGTAGAACTGCTTGAGGGTACGCGCCAGATCCATGTGTTCCGGCGACGTCACCATGGGCATGACCCGGCTGATGGACTTCTCGATGTCGATGGCGGGATAGTGGCCCGCATCGGCCAGCTCGCGTGACAGCACGATGTGGCCATCGAGGATCGCCCGCGCAGCGTCGGCGATGGGATCCTGCAGATCGTCCCCCTCGGTCAATACGGTGAAAAAAGCTGTGATGGATCCCTGCCCATCGCTGCCGTTACCGGCCCGCTCAACCAGCGCCGGCAATTTGGCAAACACCGAGGGCGGATAACCCTTGGTAGCCGGCGGCTCGCCCACGGCCAGCGCAATCTCGCGCTGGGCCTGGGCATAACGGGTAAGAGAATCCATCAAGAGCAGCACGTTGAGTCCCTGATCGCGGAAATACTCGGCGATGGCCAGCGCGGTTTCGCACCCCTTGAGACGCATCAGCGGCGAAGCATCGGCGGGAGCAGCCACCACCACGGAGCGGGCACGTCCCTCCTCGCCCAGGATATCCTCGATGAACTCCTTCACCTCGCGGCCCCGTTCGCCGATAAGCCCGACCACAACCACATCGGCTACCGAGCCGCGGGTCATCATGCCGAGCAGCACGGATTTACCGACACCGGAGCCGGCAAACAGCCCCATCCGTTGGCCCTGACCGACGGTTAGCACCGCATTAATGGCACGAACCCCGACATCCATCGGCTGATGAATGGGGCGACGCGCAAGCGGATTGATGCGGTGCTGGGCAAACTGCACCGTCTGGGAGGAGAGAATGGGACCGAGACCATCCAGCGGCTGACCGATACCGTCGATCACCCGGCCGAGAAGATTCATGCCGACCGGAATACCATGCTCTTCGGTGATGGGCACCACCCGGGCACCGGGAATGACCCCCTTGAGCTGCTCGCTCGGCATCAGATAGAGGCGATCGCCAGAGAAGCCGACCACTTCAGCCTCCAGCGTCCCATCAAGGGTATCGATGCGGCAGAGCGCACCGATAGCGGCGCGGCAACCTATGGCTTCGAGGGTCAGCCCCACCACCCGGGTCAATTTGCCGGCAACCGGTGGTTTGGGGGCGCTATCGCGCACCTTGTACCCTTGCAACCGGTTCAGTAGCGAGCCGCTCATCTGGCCTCCTGATCTAGAAAACTGTCAACCGGACAGCAGTGTCCAGCGTTGATTACGGGTGCGGATCCGGCAAGGAGTTATTGGGTGTCGCATTGTCTCGCAAGAAGTTGCGTAGCAGCTGGTCAATGCGTCCGGAAAGGGTCAGGTCGATACTGGAGAGCTCGGTCGCCAGTTGCAGATCGCCGGGAGAGAGGGTGGGATCGCTCTGCAGCCGCCACTGGCGCTTGACACACTCCTCGGCACCGAACGCCTGTTCGACCCGGGCAATATCGTCGGGATGCAGCATCAGCGTCACTCCCTGTTCGGCGGCAGGCAGCAGGGCAATCCCCTGCTTGAGCGCCTCCAGCAAAATACGGGGAGAGGTTTCGGCCTCATGGCGGATGAGGGCACGCGCCAGTTGCAACACCAGCGAGAGCAGCTGCTGCTCCACTGCCTGATCCAGCTCGTTGAGAGGATTGGCCAACCGAGCTACCAGAGCTTGCCAGTGAGCAATTTCCTGCTCCACCAGCTCGCGCCCCATGGCCAGCCCCTCTTCGCGCCCCTGCTCGAGACCGGCGGAATGGCCCTGTTGCAACCCTTCCAGCTTGCCCTCTTCCAGCCCCTTGGCAAAACCGGCCTCACGCCCTTCAGCCATCCCCTCTTCCCAAGCAGCCTGGCGGATCGCCTCCAGCTCCTCGGCGGTGATGGAGGGGGTTGGCTCCTGTTCGGGTTCCGGCTCGACGACCTCTTCTTCCTGCTGATACCAGTCGGGGGCCAGGCCGAGAGCGTTGGTCTCGACCTCGGCCTCGACCTCCATCTCGGGCCAACCCCAGGTTTCGATCCGGGCATCGTCCCCGTCAGGCCGCACATAGCCACGCAGTTTGTTGTTCATGGATTAGCGCAGCTCCTCGCCACCGCCGGATACAGTCCCGGCGCAACCGTAGAGTTTCTGGCCCATGGCTTAGAGGAACTCCTCGCCACCACCGGCACCCAGCATGATCTCGCCGGCATCCGCCAGACGACGGGCAATGGAGAGGATCTCCTTCTGGGCGGCTTCCACTTCGGAAACCCGGATCGGCCCCATGGCCTCCAGATCGTCTGCCAGCATCTCGGCGGCACGCTTGGACATGTTCTTGAAGATCTTCTCGCGCATCTGATCGTCCGAGCCCTTGAGGGCCCGTTGCAGCAGATCGCCCGGCACTTCCCGCAGCATGGTCTGGATGCCGCGGTCGTCCACATCGATAAGGTTCTCGAACACGAACATCAAATCCTGGATCTGCTGGCTCATCTCCTCGTCCGACTCGCGGATGGAGTCCATCAGCTGGCCTTCGATGTTGGTGTCGAGGTAGTTCATGATGTTGGCCGCAGCCTTCAGGCCGCCCATCTTGGCTGCCTGGGCACCCGCCGCACCGGCGAACTGTTTCTCCATGATGTCGTTCAGCTCTTGCAGCGCCGCCGGTTGTACCTCTTCCAGGTTGGCGATACGCATCACCAGATCGAGGCGCACCTGCTCGGGGAACTGGCTCAGGATCTCGGCTGACTGCTCCGGCTCCAGATAGGAGAGCACGATGGTCTGGATCTGCGGGTGTTCGTTCTGGATGATGCTGGCCACCTGACGGGCATCCATCCATTTGAGCGAATCGAGGCCGCGGGCACCGGAACCCAGAATGATCTGATCCACCAGGTTGCTCGCCTTGTCTTCGCCAAGAGCGGCCACCAGCGCTTTGCGCACGAAATCTTCGCTGCCGATACCGATGTTGGTGTACTTCTGGATATCGTCGATGAATTGACGGTGTACCGCCGCTACCCGGTCGTGACTGAAATCCGACATCGAGGCCATCGACATACCGAGCCGCTGCACCTGCTTGGGCTCGAGATGACGGAAGATCTGGGCCGCATCTTCTTCATTTAGGCTCAGCATCAGTACTGCCGCCATCTCCATCCCGGACATCTGCTCCAGAAGCTGGCGCTGACTGTCGGTGATGTCGTTGCCAGTTACCTGGCTCTTATTCTCTTCAGGCATCTTTGGTTACCCACTCTTTAATGACCTGAGCGGCCAGATCCGGCTCGTTCGCCACCAGGGCACGCACGGCCTTGAGCAAATCCTCATCCCGGTGCAGATCAGGCAGCTTGAGCTGACCATCGCGCAATCCGAACACAGGCTCTGCTTCGGCCTGAGCCGCCAGCAGACTCAACTCGTCGTCACCACCCAGCACAGTGTGGTTGTCGAAATCCAATTCGCCTTCCGGCTTGGCATCCGGATAGAGCAGCCGCTTGAGCATGGGGCGAACCACGGTCACGATCAAGACGATAATAACCAGCACGGAGGCCGCGATGCGCACCGCACGCCAGAACCAGGGCTCATCATAGACAGGGGTGGCCGCCACGGCTTCAAGCTCGGGACGGTTGAACGGGATGGCAACCACTTCCAGAGTATCGCCACGGGTCACATCAAAACCCAGGCCACCGCTCAACAGACGACGCAGGGTATCGAGCTCAGCCTGGCTGCGTGCCTCGCGAGTCACCTTGCCATCAGCGGCAGTCATCGACTTGTAATCGACCGCCACGGAGACGGTCATGCGGCGGATCCCCCCCATCTGGCGACGGGTATGGCTGACGGTGGTATCCAGCTCGAAGTTGCGGGTGGCCTCTTTGCGTGAACGGCCATTGGCAGCGGAGCCACTCTCGCCGGCAGTCGCCTGCTCGGGAATAGTGGATGCTGCTGGCGGCTGGTTGCTGAGCGCCCCCGGCACACCGCCATTGCTGCTGCCGGAGCTGTTCTCTTCCAGCGTCATTTCGGAACGCACCGCCGGCAGATCCGGGTTGTAGGTTTTACGGGTCTGCTCCTGCTGGGAGAAGTCGAGGGAGAGATCCACTTCCGCCGTATAGTTGTCAGCCCCCAGTACCGGGATCAGAATGGCGTCAATTTTTTGTTTGTATTCGAGCTCCTGCTTCTGCTGCATCGCGAACTCTTTGCGCGTCTGGGCAGCGAGAGGATCTTGCGAGCCGGAGTTGAGCAGGCGGCCATTTTGGTCGGTAACGGTGACACGAGTCGGTTCGAGGCCGTGGACTGCCGAGGCAACCATATCGACGATGGAGTCCACCTCGCCCTGACCAAGAGCAGCCCCTTTCAGATTGACGACCACGGTCGCACTGGGTTTACGTTCGTTGCGGGCAAAGACGTTGTCTTTCGGGATGGCCAGCAGCACTTGGGCCTTGGCTACATTCTGGAACTGCTCGATAGCGCTGGCCAGCTGGCGCTCGCGGCTCAGCTTGAGGCGCTCCGCCTCCATCCGCTGGCTCACACCGAAGCTGGAGTCCTTGAGCAGGATATCTTCGCCGTCACTGCTGGCGTCGGTCACATTGGCCAGACCGGCACGGGTCAGCGCCAGCTTGATATTGGGGTAGTTCTCGGCACTGACCAGCACGCTCTTGCCATCCACCTCGTAGGGGATCTTCTGCTGATCGAGGAAGTCGAGGGTTTTGACCAACTCCTGGGTGGTGTAGGTGCCGAGGGGACGCATGTCCGGCTCCTTGCCCCAGAGCAGGATAAACACGGCAATGGCCAGACAGATGGCAAGTCCCAGGATCAGGGTGATCTGGCGCAGAACATCGGTATTGGACAGAAAGCCCAGTGCCGAACTCTTCTGCTCATTCTCATCGAGGGCGGCAGTACCCTCATCGTTTAGCAGCAGATCGCCGTTTTGGTCAGTAGCCACGATTTATGTCCTTATTGCTGACATGTTCATGATGCCCGGTCGTCATGGTTCGTTGAAATCCTTTATACCGGCATGTTCATGATGGTCTTGTAGGCATCGACCATCTTGTTGCGTACCTGTACCGTGGCCTCGAATGCGATGGAGGATTTCTGCCCGGCAATCATCACTTCGGCCAGATCCACTGACTTGTCACCCATATCGAAGCGGGTGCGCAGATCGTTGGCGGCGCCTTGCAATTCGTTGACGTTGCCCAATGCCTGTTGCAGCAGCAGGCCAAAGTCGGAGCTGACCTGACGGCCCGGCTGTGCCAGCGGGGTTGCACCGGCCTCAACCTTGAGTGCCTGCATCTCTTGCATCAGGCTGCTTGCACTAATTTCCATTTTTCCATCCCCAGACAAATCATTGACGCTGACAGCCAACAAGCAATTATGATGCCAAACAACAGATACACGTCTGGACAAGGGTTGCAGCGAGGGGAAAGCACTGCAACCCGATGAAGGGATAACGCCAGAGCGAAGAGAGGGTGAACCCTTTCTGAGGCGACCTTATTGGGTCAGATCCTTATCGATCCAGTATTTGGATCCGGAGATATTGGCATCGAGCAGCAGCCCCTTCTCGCCAATCTGATAGATGGCCATGCCGCCGTTGTATTTGGCGGTCAGTTCAGCGCTCTCCTTGCCGGCCACCACGCCCACTTCGGAGGTGGCCTCCCAACCCTGGGTCACGAAGGCATCGAATCTGGCCTTGTCTTCAAACAGGATCACCTGCTGATAAAACTTGCCACCGATCCCGGCCGCAAGACCCGCACCAAACATCTTCATGTAGGTGTGTTTGCCGGTTTTCCGATTAACAGCCACACCAGCCCCCTGATTGGTGTGAAGCATCAGGGAGAACTTGCGCGAGTCGAAGACGGCGTAACCATAAGCCTTGTCAAACAACAACTTGGCTGAGGGTTGTTCATTGAAGAGATGTATCAGCGCAGTATCAGACATGGTGTTGAGCGCAATCCTTGCCTCTTGTGCCGTCTTGGGGTTGACCATTTCCGTGAGTTTTTTGTCGGCGACAACCAACCACTCCTTACCGGCCGCTATGCTCTTGTCAGTCCAGACACCGGCGGTATTGAACGCCTCCTCACCCCAGGTAGAAATAGAGGCCCAGCTCTTTTTGGAGAAGTCGCTGACATCCTGCCACACCTCCTTGCCGGTTTCGCTCAACGCACTTCCGAGATCGGATGCCGCTGCCTTGAGCTTTGCCCAGTCGGCATAACAGGGGGAGATAGCCAGACTCACGGCCAGACCCAGCAACCACTTGTGATTCTTCATCCTTTTGCTCCCATAGGCTTCGGCTTCATGGCATTCACCTATCCGCGCGGGTCAGGGCAAACACCTTGGATAATCTTGCGCATTATCGGGATGGGCTCCGCCATAAGCAATCTTCGAGTCCATGCCCATAAGTAAGATATGTGCCAAACCGACATAAAAAAGGCTGCCCACCAAAGGTGGGCAGCCTTGATAGTCAGCAAGTCAAACCGCTTATTCGACCATCATCACCTTGCAGGTGTTGGTACTGCCGACGGTCTCCATCTTATCACCGTGGGTCAGCAACACCATGTCACCGCTCTGCAGCAGACCTTTGGCTTTCAGGACATCCAGCGCATCGCGGCACACTTCATAGACCGGCTTGGTCTCGTCACCGTCAAACAGCACAGGGGTGACGCCGCGGTAGAGGTTGGTCCAGGCCAGGGTCTTGTTGTGCGGAGACATGGCAAAGATCGGCAAACCGGAGCTGATTCGGGACATCAGCAGCGGAGTGGTACCGGATTCGGTCAGCGCCACAATCGCCTTGACCCCTTCCAGATGGTTGGCTGCATACATGGTCGACATGGCTACCGCTTCTTCGACAGAAGTGAAGGTGTAGTTCATGCGGTGGTTGGAGACGTTCAGGCTCGGATGCTTTTCGGCACCGACACAGACGCTGGCCATGGAGGTCACGGTCTCGATGGGGAACTGACCGGCAGCGGTCTCGGCAGAGAGCATCACGGCATCGGTACCATCCAGCACGGCGTTGGCCACGTCCATCACTTCGGCACGGGTCGGCAGCGGCGCATTGATCATCGACTCCATCATTTGAGTCGCGGTGATCACCACCCGGTTCAGACGACGGGAGAAGCGGATCAGCTTCTTCTGTACGCCAACCAGCTCGGGGTCACCGATCTCGACACCCAGATCGCCACGGGCAACCATGACGGCGTCGGAACCGAGGATGATGTCCTCCATCGCTTCGTCAGTGGCGACAGTTTCGGCGCGCTCAACCTTGGCCACGATCTTGGCATTGGAACCGGCTTCGCGGGCCAGCTCGCGGGCGTAGCGCAGGTCATCGCCACAACGGGGGAAGGAGACCGCCAGATAGTCCACGTTCATACGGGCGGCAGTCTTGATATCTTCCTTGTCCTTCTCGGTCAGCGCCGGCGCGGAGAGGCCGCCCCCTTTCTTGTTGATGCCCTTGTTATTGGAGAGCGGGCCAGCCACAGTGACAGTGGTCAGAATACGGGTGCCTTCGACGCTCTCTACTTTCAGCTGCACACGGCCATCATCCAGCAACAGGATATCGCCAGGCACAACATCGTTTGGCAGGCTCTTGTAGTCGATACCAACCTGCTCCTGACAACCTTCCCCTTTGCCAAGGGCCGCATCCAGCACGAATTTGTCACCGATAGCCAGATAGATCTTGCCGTCTTTGAAAGTGGAAACGCGGATTTTCGGCCCCTGCAGGTCACCCATGATGGCAACGTGACGGCCCAGCTTGGCAGCAATTTCACGCACCTGATTGGCGCGCAGGATGTGATCTTCAGGAGTGCCGTGAGAGAAGTTCATCCGCACCATGTCGGCACCGGCGCGGATGATCCCTTCGAGGATCCCTTCGCGGTCGGTAGCAGGACCGAGTGTGGTTACAATCTTTGTACGTCTAGGCATGAAAGACTCCGATATGAAGTTGATACGAGTTGAGATTCTGCCCCATCAAGCCGATAGCTCGATGCACCCGTTTGCAAGCCCTCTGGGTGGCTTTTGTTACTAAATTACAATACTACACCAAGGCGGGTGGCATAGACAGTCGGGGGCAAAGCCCCCGACCATTCAGGAAGAGTGCGGGGTTTCGAAGCGGGATTCGCGCAGTCCCTCTTTAACCTTCTTCAGGTTTTCGCGAAATTTCATTCCCCGGCGCAGGGTAAAACCGGTTGCCAGTACATCAACCAACGCCAGCTGGGCGATGCGGGATGCCATCGGCATATAGACGTCGGTATCTTCCGGCACATCCATGGAGAGCACCAGATTGCACTCACGTGCCAGCGGGGAGTCCTTGGCGGTCATGCCGATAACGGTGGCGTCGTTTTCACGAGCCAGCGCGGCTATTTCCACCAGCGCCTTGGTACGGCCAGTGTGAGAGATGAGAACAACCACGTCCCCTTCGCTGCTGTTGATGCAACTCATGCGCATCATGACGATGTCGTCGAAGCTCACTACCGGAATGTTGAAGCGGAAAAACTTGTTCTGAGCATCGCGGGCCACTGCGGAGGAGGCGCCAAGGCCAAAGAAACTGATCTTCTTGGACTGGGTCAGAATATCGACACAACGATTGATGGCGGAAATATCCAGACTGTTTTTGGCTGCATCGAGGCAAGCCATGGTGGATTCGAAGATCTTGGCGGTATAGGTATCCGGACCATCTTCCGCTTCCACATGACGATTCACATAAGGGGTGCCATTGGCCAAGCTCTGGGCCAGATGCAGTTTGAAATCAGGGAATCCTTTGGTGTCAAGGCGACGGCAAAAGCGGTTGACGGTCGGCTCGCTGACATCGGCCATCTTGGCCAGGGCGGCGATACTGGAGTGAATAGCCGTCTGTGGGGATGCCAAAATCACTTCGGCGACCTTGCGCTCTGATTTACTGAAACTTTCCAAGTTGTTTGTAATTTTATCAAGGGTATTCATCATCACCACCAGGCATTTTGTAATTTAGCTTCAGTGTCTTTGCACTCAATTTACGGCTAAGCAGGTTTCCAATCAACCTGATGACTATACAAGACAAGCGGTTAACGCAACTAACACCCACAATACAAAGTATGACTCATCTCTAATTATTTCGTTCTTTTCGTTACAAAATGTCACTGCCGATTGAAACCGCTTACAAATGTTGCAAAGCAACAACACTGTGAGCGGGCGCACGTTTGTGCGTCTCCAACAGACGACCATCGCTTTGGCTCGGTTAGAATTGGCGGAAAATAATAATGTCAGGGCGCCACTGGTCGTCCACACCTTGTAACGAAGGAGTTGTTATGCAGCATACCCATGCACTGGTCGGCGATGTCGGCGGAACCAATGCTCGCCTGGCTTTGTGCGAACTGGCCACCGGCGCAATCTCTCAAGCCAAGACTTACTCAGGTCTGGAGCACCCATCTCTGGAAGCGGTCGTCCGCCTTTATCTGGAAGAGCACAAGGCTCAAGTCAATGAAGCCTGTATCGCGATTGCCTGTCCCATCAACGGTGACTGGGTCGCTATGACCAACCACAGTTGGGAATTTTCCATCAGCGAGATGCAGGCCAACCTTGGCCTTGGCCGTCTGCAGGTGATCAACGACTTCACCGCCGTCTCCATGGCAGTACCGGTACTGGCTGAGGAAGAGCGAATCCAACTGGGTGGTGCAACCCCCGTTGCCGGAAAACCTATTGCTATTTATGGTGCTGGCACCGGACTTGGTGTGGCACATCTGGTGAAAGCAGGCGAGCAGTGGCTCAGCCTGCCGGGTGAAGGCGGTCATGTCGATTTTGCAGCCAACAATGAAGAAGAAGATGCCGTTTTGCAGGTGATGCGCGGCGAACTCGGCCATGTCTCGGCCGAACGCTTTCTCTCTGGTCCGGGCCTGGTCAATCTCTATCGCGGGCTGGTCAAATCAGACGGGCGTGAACCTGAAGCACTTGAACCCAAAGCGATCACCGAACGGGCATTGGCCGGATCCTGCCTCGATTGCCGCCGTACCCTGAGCCTCTTCTGCGTGTTGATGGGTCGCTTTGCCGGTAACCTGGCCCTCAATATGGGCACGTTCGGCGGCGTCTATATCGCCGGCGGCATAGTGCCGCGTTTCAAGGAATTCTTTATCAACTCGGGTTTTCGAGTGGCGTTTGAAGACAAAGGCCGCTTCAAATCCTATCTCAAGGAGATCCCGGTTTTCCTCATCACCCATGAGGGCCCGGGACTGCTTGGCGCTGGCGCCTACTTGCGTCAATCAATGGGGATGGCCATCTGAACCAAGGCGGGAATGGGGCTGAATGATCCATGGTTCAGCCTCAATTCAGTGATCCGGACATATAGTGTCGGCACGTAACCAAGAGAGCTGGAATTCACAAGGAGTGGAAACCACTTTCATCCACTGGATACGTTTGTCACCTGACAAGCCTGAACTGTTTCAACCGGCCTTCTGGCCGGTTTTTTTTATCTGCAAATTACTGCGCCAGCGACTTCAACTGCGCTTTGTCAGGCGGATTGCTCCAGTCAATAGGGCCGTGAGTAAAGCGGTACTGCAGCCGTGGTAAGCTGGTCTCCAGCCACTCTTCCCGGAAATAGGCATAGCCCTGATCCCAGTCTGGATCATTGGCCCAACCGGTTTGCAGGAAATAGAGACGGGTACCCTGCCCTTCCGGTACAAAGCGCAGACAAACCTGAGTCTTTTGCTGGCGGATGTGCGGGAAAGAGGGAGGGAAATTCCAGCTGAAACTGAGCAGGTCATAGGGCATCACAGCCATCACCCGGCATCCTTCACTTCCCCGCTCCCCAAGCGGAGCATCCGGTCTGAAGTAGATTTCGAACGGGCCATTCGGTTCTGCCACCATCAAACACTCGGGCGCCAGAAAACTGCGCAGGCCACTCTCTGTTGTCCAGGCATGCCAGACATCGTCTATATGAGCCGGAACAAAGATGTTGCCTTCAATCTGTTTATTGTCCATAAATCAGCGAGCCTCAAGCCATCCATACAGGGGACTTCGGCAGTATAGCCCCATGCTAATGACAATAGACAGAGCTTAATCACGTCCTTGTCATTTACTTCTGAACAACAAAAACCAGGGCACATAAGATGTGCCACGGCCTGACCAGGGAGGTCACAATGATCCGCGTAATGGAACAAAAAGATATTCCCCAACTAGCCCAGCTCTTCCTGAAAAGTCGCAGAGACACGTTTCATTGGGTTGAACCAGCCAGGTTCCAGCTTGATGATTTTGAGCAGCAAACAGCAGGAGAGGAAATATGGATTGCCGAACACGGAGGAAATATCTGTGGCTTTATTGCAATCTGGAAACCCGATAATTTTGTCCACCATCTTTATGTTTCGACAGACTGGCATGGCCACGGGATTGGACGAGCCCTGCTTGAACAGGGCCTTGCTACTGGCCCAGGATCACTAAAAGTCGCCACTCGCAATACTGCTGCCGTTGCTTTTTATCACCGGCTTGGCTGGATAGAGACCGAAGAGAGAGGTCACTGCGATCTTACCGGCCCCTGGTGCACACTAATCAAGGCTTAACCTTCACTCTGCCCTTTGGTTGGCAATAGCGGTGCTGGAGGAAAGAACCAGCGGTAGAGATCAAACCAGCCATCACGCTGCGCAATCACAACCTCGTGTACCGGATCTCGCTGAAAAATCGCCACCTTGTTTTCCGTCAACGGCACCCAAGCATAGTTAACCAATGCGTACTGGGACTGGATGAGATTGTATTCGTTCAGATAAGAGTCGTCCTTGCCAGACTCGTGGAGCTGTACCCTGCTGTCGATGAGATATACCAGCTGGTCAAACAACGTCAGTTGAAATCCGGTTATCCGCCATTTCTCCTTGGTGGACTCCTCCTCCTCAATCACGGTGATCTTGCCCCAACGACATACCCCATGATAATTGACGCCATTCGCAGACATTCGAAGTTCGTAATGACATCCCAGGCTATTGATGAACATCCCCGCGACAAAAAGCAGTACCAAGGACAGCGGTAGAAACATCAAGGCATTTTTCAACGTTCGTTTCATCAGCCATCCCTTAAGGCGTTTGTTCTAACTCTTGGTAGGAAAAAATACGCACCTGATGGCCCGAGATCAGAACCAGAGAATCAGGCTTGGTGACAGGCACTTCGCTTTTGGCTTCCATCCGGCAAACAAGTCCCGAAGTGCCCTCGCCACAGCTAACGTGGAGCCATTCAAAATGCAAATAACTGGCAACACACAGCAATAACAAGAGCAGTGCCAGATTTATATAGGTCAAGGCTTTTGCCAACACAGGCCGACCCAGTCGATGCAGCAATGCAAACTTGATACGTTGCATGAGAGATGTTGCCTTGGCTGGTGTGAGGGCAACTACCTTATCACCTGATGAAGAGGCCGTGTCAGGAGACGTAAGATGGGAGGATGCAGCAATTATCTCATCCGATACAGGATATGCGTCAGTGACCACATTTTCGGGTTCCTGATAGCCATATCCCGCGATGACCTTGCAGTTCAGGTGCAAGGAATAACCCTTTTTAGGCGTACTTTTTATATCGAGGATCTGGGGAGTCAGGGCGAAGTGGCGACGGATATTGGCAATGGCTACGTTCAATGAATTGGGGCTGATAGGACGCCCTTGCCAACCAATATCCAGAAGTAAATCCTTGTCACACACTTCATCGGGATGATCCAGTAAATAGCAGAAGATGAGAGACTCCGCCGATGAAAACCGAGCTGTCTTGCTGGTTTGTGCAGCATCTGAATCCGTACCAAAAACAAGCTCCCGCCTTTTAACATCAAAAACATAATCACCGAAATGGTAGGTTGATATGTTATTGCCTGTCGCAACGCCCGTCATATCAACCCCTTGCTATTTTCTTCATCGTCAAGCAAACCGGAATCCACATCCAGATAGAATCAAACAGCTCCGAAAACGGCCTGCCATCGCGGGAAATTCTAATGGGTAAGGATCTGCTTCACAATAGGAGCGAGAGAAGTGTACGACGGGAAAATCAGGGCAGTATCTATTTGTATCATCTTTCAAAGGTTCCCCCGGCCAGACCGGGGGAACAGGCGGGATGAATCCGTTGTTAGGTATGTCATAAAGAGAACCGTTTCAGACCCTAAACTGCTTCAACAATGTGTCCAGCTGGGCTGATAACTGACGCAGATCGCTGCTCGCTTCGGCAACCTGGGCAACTCTTCCAGCATTTTCACTATTGAGTGTCGCAATCCGGTTGACGCTGTGGCTCACCGCCTCGGCAACCGAGTGCTGCTCCTCCGAAGCCTGCGCAATATACATGTTCATCTCGCGGATCAGGCTGACCTGATTCTTTATCTTCTCAACCGACATCTGCACATCAGCAGCTTCAGCGCCAGCCTGTGACGCTCTATCCTGACTCTGTTGCATCCCGGCACCCACATTCTGGGTAGCCTGTTGCAAACGCTTAATGCTAGCGCTGATCTCTTCCGTTGACTGGCGAGTACGCCCGGACAGCGTCCTCACCTCATCGGCTACAACGGCAAAACCTCGCCCTTGGTCTCCGGCTCTCGCAGCCTCGATAGCTGCATTCAGCGCCAGAAGATTGGTTTGTTCGGCAATGCCGTTGATCACTTCGATAATATTGCCGATGCTGTTGCTCTCGGTAGACAAAGAACGCATCAGTGTCGCAACCCGTTCCACTTCACCCACCAGCTGTCTGATCGCCTCATTGGCATGACCTGCCAGACTATATCCCTGCTCTACATAAAGATTGGCCTCATCGGTCGCCGTAGAGGTTTTCACTGCATTACCTGCTACTTCCTGCACTGCCTGGCTCATCTCGGTGATAGCCGTTGCAACCTGATCAAGTTCGGATTGCTGAGCATCGCTACCACTGCGGGTATCAGCAGACAAATTGTCACACCGCTCTGCCGTTTGCAGAACCCCGACCGACAACTCGTTAATCTCCGCCACCATCTCCTGCAGCTTGGCAATAAAGTGGTTGATGTTGATAGCAAGCGTCCCCATCTCATCATGACGGTTGATTTTCAAACGCTGGGTCAGGTCACCATCTCCTTGGGCTAAATCGAACACGGCTTGATTCATCTGGTTGAGCGGTCGCAGCACATTGCGATGCATCAGAACCATCAGCAAGGCGATGATGCAGATATCAAGCACCACAATCTGCCAAACAGTAGTAATCAGTTGCTGCCGCAGGTGTGCCTGAATAGCGGCATCACTGGTATGCACCAACAAGCGAGCTACCGTCGTCTTCTGGCCGCTGTCGTCATAAACCAGATCATGACCACTATATGTGCTGATATCGGCGGGGATTGTACTGATCGGTGCAATCGACCCCGCCTCATCACGAGAAAAACCGGCTACCGGCTTGTCCTTGCTGACCACCAGCAAGGCACTCAGCATGTCGGCAGCCAGCTCGGACTTGAGCGATGCCTCGATAAATGAAGATTCGTAGTTCCACAAAGGACCGGGCAAAGAGAGCTGCAGCCGGCTGATGGCCTGGTCCACCAGCTGCGCTTGTTTGCTGTAGCTCTCCGCCCTGGAGGCACTGTAATTGTACCCCCCAAACAACACCAACAGCAGACTCACCGACAGGGAGGTCAGCACGGCGATCCTGAATTTCAGACTTTTCCAATCCATGGCTTCCTCCCGGTATTAACGGCAGCCCGAGCAGTAAGACTTACTGGTACTTGGCGTTGATCTTCTCGATGGTGCCATCTGCTTTCATGGCTGCCAGGATTTCATTCAACTTTTTAATAAGTTCATCAGGGGTATCTTTGTTGAACGCCAAACTCATCTGGGTTTCCTTGAACACGAACACCGGTTTGGGATTGGCTGCCTTCTCCTTGTTCGCCAGATAGGGAGCCAGATACTGACCTGTTGCCCACAGGTCGATACGCCCGGCCTCCAGTTTTTTCACGTTTGCCGTATCGTTGGCGGCCAGCTGCAACTTGGAAAAACCCTGTGCTTTCAGATACTCGGCAGCAGCATCACCGTTATAGCCACCGACCGAATACTGTTTGGCATCGTCCAGCGACTTGATCGAAATATTGGCAGTGGAGCTGGAGAAGAAGACCCAGTTATTGTTGACCAAGGGGCCAACCCATTTGAACAGAGTTTCACGTTCCGGCGTGCGAGTCGTGGAATAGAGCGCGGTGTTGGGGGTGCTGAGGGTATCTTCATAAGCCCGTTTCCAGGGCATCAGGGTAATCTTGTATTCAACTCCCGCGCGCTTGAACAGCTCTTCAACAACCTCGGTAGAGAGGCCTACAATCTTGCCCCCTTCCCCTTGCATGTTGAACGGTGGGTAATCCTCAGTCATCACGTTTAGCGGTGCAGCCTGTGCCGCTCCCAACGCCAGCACGGAAGAGACTGAAAACAGGGCACCTTTCCACAACAATTGATAGTTCATTGCGACCTCGCTTTGCTTGCCATTCATCCCTAAACCCCCGCCGTCATCAATGGCTGGGCTGTATGACCCGAACTCGGGCCGTGCCGGTTTCCACGGCTCGCTACCCGCGAATCAGATACGCAGCAGCAAACAGATTCGAATGGTGTTAGCAAGCCACCATTTGGAGCAATGTGGCTCGAACAAAATCTGTGGCCAAATGGCAATGAAAGAGATAGAGGCAGGTAACCGTGGATGAGTTACAACGTGAAATGCATCCAACCTTGATGTGATATACGAAGGCACCTTGGTGATGTGCCAACACGTGATCAGGAAAGAATGAGTGAGAACACCAACATCCATTTTCTCGTCCCTGCTCAAGACTACCTTAGAGCCAAACCTGTCCTTTAGCTAAGGCCACGAAGAGAGATCCGTCAAATAGGTGTGGCGACATAAAGTCGCTGGCGAGGCAATCCTTGATCCATGACAAAAATGAGAAAGCATAAAGCCACCGTGAGGTGGCTTTATGCTTATCCGCTTGAGACGTCTGGCAAAAATCAATCCTTGGCGGAGTCCATAACCCCCTCTTCGGAGTAGGCCGGCAGGATCAGGTTGAGCAGGATGGCGGCAACAGAAGCCAGACCAACACCAGCCAAAGCGAAGTCACCGATCTTCATCTCCAGCGCACCGACACCCACGGTCAGGGTTACAGCCACGATGGCGATATTGCGCGACAAGCCCAGATCCACTTTGGATTCAACCAGCGTCTTGAGACCGATGGCAGCGATGGATCCGAACAGCAGCAACATGATACCGCCCATCACCGGCATCGGGATGGAGGTGAGCAGCGCATTGAACTTGCCAAAGAAGGCCAGAATGATGGCGAATACCGCAGCCCAGGTCATGGTAACCGGATTGAAGTTGCGGGTGATCATCACAGCGCCGGTTACTTCTGCATAGGTAGTGACGGGAGGACCACCGATCAGGCCAGCGAAGCAGACACCGATACCGTCACCGGCCAGAGTACGGTGCAGACCCGGATTTTTGGTGTAGTCCTGACCAGTCACACCACCAATGGCGAGCACGCCACCGATATGCTCGATACAGGGAGCAATCGCCACCGGCAGCATGAACAGCGCTGCGGCCCAGTTGACCTCAGGGGTTTCAAAGTGAGGCAACGCCAGCCAAGGGGTGTTGATCAGACCCTCGAAGTTAACCTGTCCCATCAGTACGGCAGAGACATAACCGGCAATCACGCCACACAGGATGGGGATCAGCTTGATCCACCCCTTGCAGAACACGGCAGCAATCAGGGTCACCGCCAGCGAAATACCGGCCAGCGTCAGCGCGGTTGATGCGGGAACAACCTGCTCGCCACCGGCACGCCCCATCGCCATGTTGCAGGCTACCTGAGCCACGGAGAGACCAATCACCATGATCACCGGGCCAATCACCACCGGCGGCAGCAATTTATGGACAAATCCCATCCCTTTCGCCCGTATCAGCGCAGCCAGAATGAAATACATGAAACCGGCAGCAAACAGACCGAACATGGTGGACGGCAAGCCCCAGGTCTGGGTGGCATAGATGATGGGAGCAATGAAAGCGAAGCTGGAGCCCAGAAAAATGGGCACTTGGCGGCGGGTACAGAGCTGGAACAACAGAGTGCCCACACCGGCGCCAAGCAGGGCCATGGAGGGGTTCAGTCCGGTGAGCAGGGGCACCAGAACCATGGCACCGAAGGCAACAAACAAGATCTGCAGCCCGGCGACACTTTGCTTGACTAGGGAAAACATGGATGTCCTTAATTTTTTGATAACTGACAGGGATATTTGACACTTTTCAGTTATCGAAAGACGCTTTCAAGGTAAAAAGTGAGCATCTTGGCATCACAAATTACGTTTTACTGCTTGGGGAGGGCATGAAACAGGCTTTTTAGGCGGGATTCGTTGCTACAAGCATCGAGTATGCGATTTTACGTACTTTTGTGACAAACGCCAATCGTTTTTCCATCATGTTTGCTTTACAGGTCTCCGCTCAAGGTATCCCCGCACCGCTCTATACTTGACCACATGGTTCAAAATGGACAAGGAGTCCTCCATGCCAAAACCCCCTTTCAAACCGACACAACGCAGGCTCCTGATTGGTTCTGCCATTGCATTAGCCCTATTTGCCAACCCGTTTAGCTATGACTTTGCCCATCAAGAGTGGCAAGTTACCAAGGCATATGCCGAGTCCTGCTTCGTTGCTGGCACCCGCATCACCATGGCCGATGGAAGCGAACGTCTCATAGAGACATTGCAAGCAGGTGAAAGAGTTCTCGATCAATATGGCCATACCAACCAGATCTTGGCGGTAGAACGTGTGCTGTTGGGAGAGCGCAGACTCTATGGCATCAACCAACTGCCTCCTTTCTTTACCGGCGAACACCCATTCCTGACCACTCGCGGTTGGGCTGCTATCTCACCAGCCATGACTCGTGCCGAAAACCCGACATTGATTGTATTGCCCCTCTTTACCGGCATGCGACTACTGGGATGGTCGGCCGCCGCTAACACTGGCAACCTGGCATTGGCACCGCAACCGGTTGAGCTGCTGGTGGAATCCATCTACTGGATTGACGCGCCACCTACCACCGAGCTGTTCAACCTGGTTCTTAATGGTACCCATAGCTATATAGCCAATTCATTAATCGTGCATAACAAGGATGGTAATGGGGGTGGCAGCGACCACGGAGGCGGTGGTAACGACAATAGCGGCGGTGGCAGTGACCACGGAGGCGGTGGTAGCGACAATAGCGGTGGTGGCAGTGACCACGGGGGCGGTGGTAGCGACAATAGCGGCGGTGGCAGTGACCACGGAGGCGGTGGTAGCGACAATAGCGGCGGTGGCAGTGACCACGGAGGCGGTGGTAGCGACAATAACGGCGGTGGCAGTGAACATGGAGGTGGTGAACACGCTGGAGGAGACCAACATGCGGGTGGAGAGCGCCATGCTGGCGGCGAGTTGCATGGCGGAGGAGACCTTCATGCCGGTGGTCGTGGCCTTGGCAACGGGCTTGATGACAACGGTGTAGATGCCGTCGATGCCAACGGCAACCAGCTCAGGGGCGATGGCACGGTCGATGATCGCCAACAGGTGCTTACCGATGAGCAGGAGCGTGCGCTGCTCAACAACGGCTTTAGCCAACAGGGGCAACCATAATGCGTTATCTGCTAACACTCCTCCTGCTCGGCCTCGCTGGCTGCACCACGGTCGACACCCAGCCGCTTTACCATCAAATGGATAAGGCAGATGTTCAACTGGCCAATCAGGCACTCGCCAAGGCGCTGGAAACCCGCACCAAAGGGCAGAGCCTCACCTGGTTCAATCCGGCCAACCGTCACTCGGGTAGCGTCACCCCGCTACGCACCTTCCGCCATACCAACGGAGAGTGGTGTCGCGACTATAGTGAGCAACTCTATATCGGCAAGGCCAGCCAGCAGTGGCAGGATACCGCCTGCCGCAATCAGCAAGGGAGCTGGCGGCCACTACGCACTTAGTGCTGACGGAATAAACGAAGGGGGTAGCAGTGCTACCCCCTTGTCATTTTGGCCGACCCGTTATCCGGGTGGTGGATACGCGGTTATACCCGACGATAAGGCAGGTAGGCCGGCTCCCACATGTGATTGAGGATATGCTGCTGCAGATCCTGACCGATCAGCGGGTGGGACGGATCCTTGCGCACTATATCCTTGAGCACTGCGGTCGCCACATGCACCGAGATGCTGCGCAGCTCGCGAATACGCGGATAGACAGCCCCTTTCGCCAGATCGACCTCACTCACGCACTCGGCCAGTGCAAAGGCGGCGGTGGTGAAGATATCGGGCGTGATCTCGCGGATCTGGCTGACAATCGCAGCCAGCCCCACTCCGGGGAAGATAAAGACGTTGTTGCCCTGCCCGACCCGGAAATCCTGTCCGTCATAGTTCACATCCTTGAACGGACTGCCGGTCGCGACGATGACCTTGCCTTGGCTCCAGTTGTAGATATCTTCCGGCAAGGCTTCGCAGTTGGCGGTCGGGTTGGAGAGCGGGAACACCATGGGACGTTCGCAGTGCTTTTGCATCAGCTGGATGTGCTCTTCCTTGAAGGCGCCACCTGAACCACTGGTTCCCAACAAAACGGTGATCGGCACATGACGCAACACATCGGTCAGACTGGCCTTGCCGGGCACCTCGGTGTCCCAGCTGGCCAGCAGCAGGCCCGGCTTGGCGTAGCGGCGCTTGTACTCGTCAAGCCCCTCGCGGTTGTCACACACCAGTCCCTGGGTATCCAGAATATAGATGCGATCCCGCGCGGCCTGCGGATCCATCCCCTCGCGGATCATCCCCGCGCAGATTTGATCCGCCACCCCGACCCCGCCGGCCCCCGCGCCATAGACCAGATAGTTCTGTTGGCCCAGCGTCTCACCTTTGACCTTGACCGCTCCAATGATACCGGCCAGCACCACGGCCCCCGTACCCTGAATATCATCGTTGAACGACGGCAGTGACTGCTGATAGCGGGCCAGATTGTTGAAGGCGTTGGATTTGCTGAAATCTTCCCACTGCAGCACCGCATTGGGGAAGTGACGCTTGACCCCCTGCACGAACTTGTCGATGAACTCCTCATACTCCTTGCCGCGGATCCGCTTGTGCGGGCGACCGAGGTACATGGGATCATCCAGCAGTTTCTGGTTGTCGGTGCCGACATCCAGCGCAATCGGCATGCAGCAGGCCGGATGGATGCCCGCCCCCAGGGTATAGAGCGCCAGCTTGCCGATGGGAATACCCATGCCGCCAACACCCTGGTCGCCGATCCCCAGAATCCCCTGGCTGTCGGTGACGACTATGATGCGGATCGATTTGGCATCGAAGTGACGGGCCTGACTGCCCATGTCATCCACGTTGTCCGGGGTGATGTAGAGGCCGCGCGGCTTCTGGAAGCGGTGACTGAACTCCTGACACGCCTTGCCGACGGTCGGGGTATAGATATAGGGGGTCATCTCCTCCACATGGCGAGACAACAGGGCATAGAAGAGGGTCTCGTTGCGATCCTGCAGCGCGCGCAGGTTCTGGTACTTCTCGATATCGCTGCTCGCGCTCTTGAAGCCTTCATAAACCCGATCCAGCTGGGCTTCGAAGGTTTGCACCTGAGGAGGCAGCAAGCCATCGAGATCGAAATCGGCCCGCTCCTGTTCGGTAAAGGCGGTGCCCTTGTTGAGATAACGATTGTTGAGCAGATCAGTGCCTGTCAGTGCAACGGGGCGAAAATCCTGTCCCTGTGCATCTTTCCACAGCAGATATTGTCCGGTAGCCATAGTCATTCTCTTTGATTTACGTGAAGTTGCCGTTCGGCAGGAGAGCAAGACTCATAATGAAATCAATCATATGACGTTTAGTTGTTTCATTTTGTGAGCTTGGCCATACCCTGCGGCCAAAAAGATGCCCAAACGTGACTCAAACACATCCATTTCCCTCAGCGATAGCGGCGCTATGAGGCTACGCTGCGGTTAATGAAGAACTATGCTGAACATCAGACCCATTGCATGGAAGCGCCAACCGGTATGCCAGGCACCAACACCATACACAACATTCTTGTCGTCGATGATATGGCCTCCAACCGCTATATCCTGCGCAGCCTGCTCGAAGAGGAGGGCTATCAGGTGCGGGAAGCGGAGGATGGCCAGCAGGCCGTTGCTGCTGTAGCGCAAGTAACTCCCGACCTTATCCTGATGGACATCAACATGCCGGTGATGGATGGCTACGAGGCATGCCGCCGTATCAAACAACAACAGGGGCACTGGGGATTGCCCGTCATCTTCATCAGCGCCAACAGCGAGATCAGTGCCCTTGAGCAAGCCTTTCAGGCGGGCGGCTGCGACTATGTCTCCAAGCCGTTCCATCAGCTCGAGGTTCTGGCCCGGGTACAGAACCAGCTGCGCCTGCGCGAGCTTGGTCGCCAGCAGGCCAAGGTACAGCTCTATCAGAGCCTGTTTCAGCTCACCGCCGGCATCGCCCATGAGATCAACACGCCAGTCGGAGTTGGCATCACCGCCTCCAGCCTGATTCAGGGCGCCGGCGATCTGCTGGCCAATGCGGTAAAAAACGGGGTACTGGGCCAGCGCCTGCTCAACCAGCAGCTGACCGATATCAAGGAGGGCACCGAACTGGTGGAGTCCAGCCTGCGCCGGGTCGCCCTGCTCATCACCCGCTTCAAGGAGCTGACCCGCGATCAAAACGAACAGGAGGCGCGCCCCTTCGCAGTGAAGAAGTGTGCCGAGCATATGTTGCAGGCATTCGCCGCCGAGCTGCAGATTGCCAGAGTCATCCCCCGCCTTGAGGGGAGCGAAGTCACCCTGACTGCCCCCGAAACGCTCTTCGTCGACCTGCTGCAGGAGCTGGTGAAAAACAGCATGGATCACGCCTTTCACGGCAACGGGGAGCACAGCTTCACCATCCACGTCGCTCAGGATGAGGAGTCGTTGCTGCTCACCTATCAGGACTCGGGCCCCGGCATGCCGCCAGAGAAACTGCCCCGCCTGTTTGAACCCTTCTTCACCACTCTGCGCGGCAACACCAGCCACTGCGGGCTCAGCGCCTGCCGCATCCACAATCTGGTGGAGAACAACTTGCGCGGTTCGGTCAACGTCACCAGCCCGCCGGGCGAGGGATTGCGCTACGAGATCCACCTGCCACTCAAGCCGGTGACCTGAGCCGGCATTCGGAGAAAATTGAACATAAAAAGGGGCGCATCAGCGCCCCTTCTCTTTACTCTTTGTCGACCATCAGCTTGATTTACCCGCCTTGGGCTTATCGAGAGTGTGCTTCACCTCTTCATACCAGAGGTCGTGGTGCTCCTTGGCCCAGGTCTCGTCCACCTCGCCGGTCACCATCCCCTCCAGCGCCCCTTCCAGCTGGAACAGGCCCATGTAGATATGGAAGATAAAGCCGCAGATAAGGATCAAGGCGCCGACGATATGGATGAAGCTGGCCCACTCCATCTGGCGGCGCAGCTGGCCGAAGATGGGGAAATCGAGGAACAGCCCGGTCGCCACGACGATGCCGCCAAACCAGATCAGCAGCCAGAAGATCGCCTTCTCACCGCCGTTGGAGAAGCCCGCCGAGGGGTGACTCCCCTTGTGGGGCCCCAGCATGCCGCCCGCCTTCATAAACCACTGCACATCCACCATGTTGACGATGTTGTGGCGAAACCACTTGATGAGCACTCCCATCAGGCAGAGGAAGAAGAGCGGCCCCACGTAGTTGTGGAACACCTTGGCGAACCAGATCCAGTTCTCCCACACCCCGAGGCTCACCACCGGCTTGATGAAGTGCTTGCCGTAGATGATGGCCAGCCCCGACCCGGAGAGGGTCAGGAACATGCCCGCCGTGGTCCAGTGCAGCGCCCGATCGAGCCGGCTCCAGCGCTTGAGCTTGCGCCCGGTGCGCGGTTTGGAGAGCTTGGTCGGCCCCACCACCCAGTACATCAGGCCGCACATGGCCAACGAGCCGAAGATGGCGATGGCACCGAGCGGCGACACCCACTTGGTCTTCACCTCGAACCAGAGCTGGCCCGGCACCGAGATGAGCACCCCGTGCTCCGGCGAGCGGGAGGTGGTGTACCCCTCTTGCCCATCCTTCACCGCCCGCCAGTAATCGGCACCGGCAAAGCCGACCGCCTCTTTCTCGGCATCGGCGAAACTTGCGGTACTCACCAGCAGCAGGGCGGCAAACAGGGCCATTAGCCAGGTTTTCATGCCGCCCCTCCCTTGCCCGCCTTGCTGGCGTCGTAAAACAACTCTTCACCGCTGCCCCAGCCCGCGTCCTTGGCGCCGCGATAGGCGACCCGCTCGCGGAAGATATCGGAGATCACCTGCGCATCCCCCGCCAGCAGCGCCTTGGTGGAGCAGAGCTCGGCACACATCGGCAGCTTGCCCTCGGCGATGCGGTTGGCGCCGTACTTCTGGCGCTCCGCCTCGCTGTGATCCTCTTCCGGGCCGCCAGCGCAGAAGGTGCACTTGTCCATCTTGCCCCGATCGCCAAAGGCGGCGGTCTTCGGGAACTGGGGGGCCCCGAACGGGCAGGCAAACAGACAGTAGCCACAACCGATACAGAGATCCTTGTTGTGCAGCACAATGCCGTCATCGGTGTGATAGAAGCAGTCGGCCGGGCAGACCGCCATGCAGGGAGCATCGGTGCAGTGCATGCAGGCGACCGAGATGGAGGTCTCCCCCGGCAGGCCGTCGTTAAGGGTCACCACCCGGCGGCGCTGGATGCCCCACTCGAGGGCATCGTCGTTCTCGTTCTTGCACGCCGTCACACAGCCGTTGCACTCGATGCAGCGCTTGGTGTCACACATGAATTTCATTCTGGCCATGGGATCAGGCTCCTACTTTGCGAAAACGGCACAGGGTGACCTTGGTCTCCTGCATCTGGGTGACCGGGTCATAACCATAGGTGGTGACTATGTTGACCGACTCCCCCAGCACATAAGGGTCTGACCCTTCCGGATATTTGGATCGCAGATCCTTGCCCTCGAAGTGGCCGCCGAAGTGGAACGGCATAAAGGCAAGCCCCGGTTTGACCCGCGGGGTCACCAGCGCCTTCACCTTGACCCGGCCCCCTTCCGGCCCCTCCACCCACACATCCTGACCGTCGCGCACGCCGACGTCGTTGGCATCCGCCGGGTTCATCTCGACGAACATCTCCTGCTGCAATTCAGCCAACCAGGGGTTGGAACGGGTCTCGTCGCCGCCCCCCTCATATTCGACCAGACGGCCCGAGGTGAGGATGATCGGGAACTCCTTGCTGACGTCCTTCTCCTGCACCGAGGCGTACTGGGTCGGCAGGCGCCACAGGCTCTTGGCGTCGGGCCAGGTGGCGTAGTCGGCCAGCAAGTCGCGGCGCGGGGTGTAGAGCGGCTCGCGGTGCTTGGGCACCTGATCCGGGAAGGTCCACACCACGCAGCGCGCCTTGGCGTTGCCATAGGGGACGAAGCCGTGCTTGATGGCGACCCGCTGGATGCCGCCGGAGAGATCGGTCTTCCAGTTCTTGCCCTCGGCCTCCTTCTTCTCGGCCTCGGTCAGCTCATCCCACCAGCCGAGCTGCTTCATCAGGTCGGCAGTGATCTCGGGATAGCCGTCTTCCACTTCGCTTCCCTTCGGCCAGGAGTCTTCGGCGAGCAGCGAGACGCCCTGATACTCGATGCCGAAACGGGCGCGGAAACCGCCGCCCCCTTCCGAGACCGGAATGCTGGTGTCGTAGAGGATGTGGCTGCCGGGGTGCTTCATCTCCGGGGTGCCCCAGCAGGGCCAGGGCAGACCGTACACTTCGCCGCTGACCGGGCCGCCCTCGGCCTTGAGGTTGGTCTTGTGGAAGGTGTGCCAGTTCTGCTGGTGTGCCTTGAGCCGCTCCGGGCTCTGGCCGGTGTAACCCACGCTCCACATGCCGCGGTTGTATTCGCGGGTGATGTCTTCCAAGAGCGGCTGGTTGTTCTCCACCTTGATGTGTTTGAACAGCTGGTCGGCAAAGCCGAGCTTCTTGCTCAACAGATACATGATCTCGTGGTCGACCTTGGATTCGAACAGGGGCTCAATCACCTTGTCGCGCCACTGCATGGAGCGGTTGGTGGCGGTGACGGAACCATAGGTCTCGAACTGGGTGGTGGCCGGCAGCAGGTAGACGCCGTCGGTGCGATCGTTCATCACCGAGGCAACGGTGGGATACGGGTCGACAATCACCATCATGTCGAGCTTTTGCATCGCCTTCTTCATTTCCGGGCCGCGGGTCTGGGAGTTGACCGCATGGCCCCAGTAGAACATGGCGCGGATATTGGAGCCCTGCTCGATGAGATCGGCGTTCTCCAATACCCCATCCACCCAGCGGGAGACCGGAATGCCGTTGTTGTTCATCGGCAGCTTGCCGTTGTAGGCCTTGTTGTCAAAGCGGGCCTTGATCCACTCGTAATCGACATCCCACACCCGGGCCCAGTGCTTCCAGGAGCCCTCTTCCAGCCCGTAGTAACCGGGCAGAGAGTCGGAGGTGACGCCAAAGTCGGTGGCGCCCTGCACGTTGTCGTGACCGCGGAAGATGTTGGTGCCCGCCCCGCTCTTGCCCACGTTGCCGAGGGCCAGTTCGAGGATGCAGTAAGCACGGGTGTTGTTGTTGCCGGTGGTGTGCTGGGTACCGCCCATGCACCAGACCACGCAGCCGGGGCGGTTGTCGGCCAGCAGCTTGGCGGCGCCATAGACCTGCTGCTCGTTGAGGCCGGTCACCCGCTCCACTTCGGCCGGAGTCCAGCGCGCCACCTCTTTTTGCACCTCATCCATGCCGTAGACGCGGGTGCGGATGAACTCCTTGTCTTCCCAGCCATTCTTGAAGATGTGCCAGAGCATGCCCCAGATAAAGGCAACGTCGGTGCCCGGACGCAATGAGAGGTACATGTCCGCCTTGGCGGCGGTGCGGGTGCGACGCGGGTCGACCACCAGGATCTTGCAGCCGTTGCGCTCTTTGGCCAGCAGGATGTGCTGCATGGCGACCGGGTGGGCCTCTGCCGGGTTGGAGCCGATAAACATGATCGACTTGCTGTTGTGCATGTCGTTCAGGCTGTTGGTCATGGCGCCGTAGCCCCAGGTGTTGGCTACACCTGCGACCGTGGTGGAGTGACAGATGCGCGCCTGATGATCCACGTTGTTGGTGCCCCACAGGGAGGCCATCTTGCGAAACAGGTAGGCCTGCTCGTTGGAGTGCTTGGCGGAGCCGAGCCAGTAGACGCTGTCGGGGCCTGACTCCTTGCGCAGGCGCAGCACTTCGTTGCCCACCTCTTCGATGGCCTGATCCCAGCTGATGCGCTGCCACTTGCCACCCACCAGCTTCATCGGGTACTTGAGGCGACGCTCACCGTGGCCATGCTCGCGCAGGGCCGCACCTTTGGCGCAGTGACCGCCAAGGTTGAAGGGGTGATCAAAGGCCGGCTCCTGACCGGTCCAGACGCCGTTCTGCACCTCGGCATAGACGCCGCAGCCCACCGAGCAGTGGGAACAGATGGTGCGCTTCACCTCGACCGGCACCCCGGCCGCCACCGTTTTGGCCTCGGCCCGCTGCATCATGGCTGGCGCCAGCCAACCGGCGGCCACGGCGCCACCGGCTACCAGACCCGAGTTGACCATAAAGGCGCGACGGGTCAGCCCCTGACCGCGAATTGCCTCATTGCCCTGCTCGCCCGCCTGGGGCTGCTCGGCACGTTTTGTCAGTTTCATGAATTCTCCTTCACTGATCCGGCTCAGTCGGTGCCGCGCAGGGTGCGATAAAAGTCGTGAACATGGGGGGTCTCCCGATAGCCCTGATCAGGCTTGGTATCGTGGGTCAGTACCTCCTTTCCCACCACCCGACCGGCGGCACCGGCCAATACACCTATGGTGGCGACCACGCCAACTCCCTTGATCAGATTGCGGCGGGACGGGTCTTTCAGCTTTTCATCGCTCATTCTTGTGACCTCTGTTGTTGTTCTTGCCAGCGCCTGCGCGCCAGCTTCGCGTCCAATGGGATATCTCGTCTGCTCGTTTTGTTATGCACAGATGGAGGCGTTCAGCCCGTCACCACGCAGGCGCCAAACGGCAGGCGCAATTCGTTTTCCAGCTTGAAGAAATCTTCGGCAAGGGCGCCGACTGCCCGGTAGAAGCTGCCCCCTTTCGCCTGTTGCTGATCGCGGCAGCAGGCGAGTACCCAGGGGGCAAGGTGGCGTTCATAGAAGCGGTTGCGATCCGGGTGCTGCTCGGCAATCAGTACCGCCATCACCTCACAGAGGGCGGCGAGGTGATCTTCCGGCTCGCACACTCCGCTCTGGCGCTCGAAACCGAGGGACTGGAGATCTGCACGCAGCACCGCCAGCGGCAGCTCCATCAATGAGCCGGTGAGATACCAGGAGGCAAACGGCACTATCTCCCCGCGCCCCAGCCCGATAAAAAGATCCTGATACTCCTCGGCAAGCTCGTTTTCGTGGTGGCTGCTGGCCGCCAGCTGCACCAGCCCCAGCCCTCTGGCAAAGGGGCCCGGCATAGCCTGCAACCCTTGCAGCCAGGCGAGCTGTTCGCCACGGGGAGCGGCGCGCCAGAGGCTCGCCAGCAGGGCGTAGAGATCGGCGCTGCTCTGTTCCAGTTCGGTCATGGTCAGTTCGCCAGCCTTTTCGTTATGTTGTTCACTCATCACTGGCCCCTCACACCTTGAGCTGGGAGACGGGATCCGCCGCCAGCGCCGCAAACACATCCTTGACCCGGCACTCCTCACACATCAGCAACCGCTGGGCGGCCTCGTTCTGGAAGTGGGAGTGACCGGCCAGTTTTTGCTGGATGCGGCGGATCATCGAGGCGGGCGCGAACGGCTTGGCGCAGCGAATGCAGCAGGCGGCCTCTTCAGCTTTCAGGCTCTGCACGGCGCGGCGCGCCTCGGGCACGGGTTGCAGGCGGGGCATCAGCACGATGGCCTGCTCGGGGCACGCCTTTTCGCACATGCCGCACTGGATGCAATCCTGCTCAATAAAGTTGAGGCCGGGCGTGTGCCCAACCGCATGCAGGGCGCGGCTCGGGCAGACCGCCACGCAGCCCATGCAGAGGGTGCAGTCAGTTTCTTTCAATTCCACGCTGCCGTAAGGGGCGCCGTGAGGCACCGCCAGCGGCTCGCAGCTCGCTTCGTTGGCCTGCCAGAGGGCATCGAAGGCGGCAAACAGGTTCTCCCGTTTGTCCCCTTTCAGCGGCTTGTCCAGCAGGGCAACGGCTGGCTGGCCGGAAACAGGCTCACCAGCATCTGCGTCAAACAGAGCAATGCGATCGGCAGAGAGACCGGCACCCGCCAAGAGCACAGCGGCGCTCGCCAGTTCCCGCTCAACCAGCGCACGGACGCTTGCGGGGGTATCGTCACCCAGCGCAATGCGTACCGCGCTGGCGCCATAGGCGAGGGCGGCGAACCAGCTCTCGATGCCTAAGCTCGCGCTATCCTCCACCCAGACCGGCAGCCAGTTGGCAGGCAGGCGGGTGAGTTCGGCTTCCACCCATTCGCGCTCGCTTTCACCGGCGATCAGCAGTTGCGGCGCTTCCCCCCCCGCCTCCCGGTAGTGCTTGAGCAATCGGAACAGATAGTCGCCGCTAGTGTTGGCATCGGGCTGGTGATAGGCAATCGCCCCGGTCGGACAGGCAGAGGCGCAGCTGCCGAAGCCCTGACAGAGATGGGGATCGATCTGGATGCGCCCATTGATGGGCTTGAGTGCATCGGTCGGACAGACATCGAGACAGCGGCTGCAACCGGGCACGCCGCGGGCGGTAAAGGCGCAGGCCTCGGGGTCGAGGCGAAAATAGCGCGGCTTGTCGAAGATACCGGTCAGCGCACAGAGCTCGGCGAGCCGTTCGGCCAACCCTTGGTCATCGGCAAGATGCAGATAACCGATCGGCGGGCGTTCCAGCGCAAAGAGCGGGGCGCGGCCCAGATCGGCCACCAGATCGAAGCGCGGTTCGCGTGGCTGTTCACTGACAGCAGCCGCTTGGTGTGGAAAGCCTTGTTGTGGGAAGCAAAGCGCCGCCAGGTTAACCCGCTCACCCTGTCCATTGAGGCCGGTGAGCTGGAACTGGCCGAGATACCCTGTCAGGCCCGGTTCGCGCAGGGTCAGGGCCGCGAGGGATGCTGTGGCATCAAAGATGGCTTCGAGATCGGCCGCCTCGGCATCGTGGACCGCTTCGGTCACCAGCAGAGTCGGCTTCACCCCGGCGGGCAGCAGGCTGGCGGCGCGGCGAATACGATCTTCCGGGCCGACCAGCAGCAGTTGCCCCTGACTCTGGTAAGAGACAGTGGCCGGGATCAGGTTGTCGGTCTTGACCGTATGCTGCAGGGCATAGGCGCGAGCGCGCGCGTTATGCTCGGCCGCCCCCGCCCCGTGGGCCAGATTTGGGCTCAGATTTGGCAATGTTTGTTCAGTGCTCACATACACTCCTGCGCGCGCCACCTCATGGGATGGGCGCTTGTTGGTAAGCCGAGAGAGCAAGAGGCGAGCCAACTCCCCCGGAAAAAAAGTGACTGACAGGGAGTCAGGATCCTGAGGGTTCCATTCCCCCACCTTTGGTTGGGACATTTTGTCCACCAGAGGAAACCAAAATGTCCCGATCATCGGTGTGGGTTTGAGAATGGTTATCAGCCAGCTCGGGCGGCTCGGCGGCAGGTTCGCTGGCAAGCGCCACCGGTTCTGCGGCTCCGCTGGCCGGATTGACCGATTCGCTCTCCGGGGCGGTTACCTGCTCTACCAGCCAGTTGCGCAGCCCGGCGGTCAGGGCCGCGGGCAGCAATTCGGGCTGGCTGAAATCCTGGGTGTAGTCGTCGAGCCCATCCGGTTTATGGCTGCGAAACATGGCCCGCAGCGCCTCCCTGTCGGGGAGTTTGGCCTTGCCCGGCTGGGCCGTTTTCAGCAGCGGCTCGCTACTCCCTGCCCCCTCAACGGCAAGGGTTTCACTACTCCCCTTGTCAGTGCTGACTACGGGGCTATCCAGCGCAATATCTGTAGTTTCACCTTCGCCACTGCCTTCGATGGGGGCGGCAACTGCCTCGGGGATAACCTCTTCCCTCGGCTGCAATACCTGATGCTTGCGCGCCTCACTCTTGCGAGACGACCAGCGCTTGAGGAACTCACTCATGGGCGCTGTTTCCGCTTTGGCTACCACGCTCGCGGCCATCGGGGCCGGTGGCTTTAACGGCGCCACAGCTGGCTTGATCTACCGTATCGACACCGAGCTGATCCTGCGCCCGCCCCTTGCCCTTCTTGCCCTTGCGGCGGGCCTCCAGCAGCTCGCCGTGACGGCCGATAAAGGCCTCCACCCAGGCTTGCAACGCCTCGGGCAGCGGGCAAGAGAGCACCTGCCGCTCGCCATCCATATAGGCGGCGGCCACGGTCTGGCTCAAGGTGAGGCCATCGGCCACAAAGCCACTGTCCACGCGGCTTCCGGTGACAAACAGGCGGGGCGAGCCGGAGCTCAGATTGAAGCGATAATCCCCCCGCTCATCGCGAAACAGGGTAAGAGGCAGCGCACCGGCCGCCTCAGGTTCGGCGGGATGGAGCGCCGCAATCTCGAAACGGCGGCTCTGCCAGCGGCCAACCTGGCTGTCGATGGCCTTTAACTCCAGTTGCAGCCAGCGCTGCGGGGGCAAGGTATTGGTGGTGTCTTGCACTGTCACGGCTCCCATCAGAAGGTCTCTGCCGGGCCGCCCTCCCCCGTGAACCACCCCGTTCGAGGCAGATCAAAGCAGGAGATTCAGGGCGGCCACGGCCATCAATGGGATAAGACTTAGCAAGAGTGGGGCCAAGGCCGGGTTTGCTGGCCGATGGGGGCTTTGATGCGGGTTGGGACGTCGTGCGGAGTATGGGTTGGCGCGGGCGTAGGTTGGTGCTGAGCGCAGCGAAGCCCAACATGCGGCGTAAAACCAATCCGCCAGAGCCTGATTGAGGGAATGGTAATAATCGAATAATGCTGAATTATCCGATTATTACCTTGATAAAGTGTTCGCGGTAAACGTTGGGCTTCACTTCGTTCAGCACCAACCTACGAGTTGGCCCAACATACGAGATAAACATAGCGATATAATCATAAATATCTACCAATCATTTACCAATTTGTATAACGTTAAAAATACAGCTAAAACCCCAATTATATATGGACCTATTAGATCTAAATTCTCTCTATATTTTAGAAATGCAGATAGTTGATATTTTAACTCAAGCGATAGCAACTCTAAATATTTACGACGACTCCAGTTGTCATTTTTAAAGTCAGTTAGCGTTATGACATCTTGATATTCATCAATACTACCATCTTCACATCTATGATATGTGGGATACAAAAGCTCTCTCTTAAATAAACCAGAAATATGATATTTTGATGCCTCTATACCTGGCTCCTCTTCACCCCAAACAGTTACAGCATATCCAAGCAATCCCCTTACGATTTTTGCATCTTTATCATAATAAAAGACATTTCTGTTTTTAAGCATTCTATTAGACCACAACTCATATAACTCTTGATGATAACTATGAGCGTATGCGTAATAGCGCATAAGTAGAAATAGTATTGACAAAAGCAAAAATGTGTTTAATCCAGACTGATTGGTAAATTCGATTTTAAAAATAAATGTATTTGCTTCCTTGAAAACTGCACCTGTAAAATTAATTGCCAGCACCAAAACAGACAAAATTACCAACAGCTTTCTTTTCCCCTGCAGACCTTCATCTTCGTCTAACTTTTTCCTATATTCAGACAATACATCATCTGACATAACCCACCCTTCCTTATTTATTTAAAATGAACAACAGCAAATACAAACAGACTTAATTAGAACAAAATATCTATACAATACCTTTCCTGTGATATATAGATAAACTCACCAATTAACAGACGGTTTATATCATACAGAAAAGAGCATTTAAAATAATATAATGATTTAACATCCCCTCACACCCGATATCAATAGCCACAATATCTTGGAACAAAACTTGCTGTATCCATCCCCTTAGATCCCGGCAACCGGTCGCGAGGGGCCCATGACACCGACCTTTATCAAAAGCAATGCAGCAGCCCAGCTCACCATGGCCGTCGAGGTGATGGATGAGCAGGGCACGTTGCAAACCCGCCAAATCGCCTGTGAGCGGCCACTGACGGTCTACCTCAACTGGAAGGAGATAGTAACCCTGATGACGCTGGGGGCCCGCCCCGAGGCGCTGGTGTTGGGTTATCTGAAAAATCAGGGCTTTATCGAGGATATTGCAGCCATCGAGTCGGTGATCGTCGACTGGGAGAGTGAGGCCGCCGCCGTGGTGAGCAGCCAGCAGGCCGCCGATCTCGACAAGTCACTGGAGAAGAAGACGGTCACCTCCGGCTGCGGTCAGGGCACAATGTATGGCAGCGTGATGAAGAAGCTTGAAGGGGTGGTCTTGGCGGCGCCTGAGCTTAAACAGAGCACCCTCTACGCCCTGCTCAAGGCGCTGTCGGCCCATAACGAAACCTACAAGATGGCCGGTGCCGTCCATGGCTGCGCCATCTGTCGCGGCAGCGAAATCCTCTCTTTTGTCGAAGATGTGGGGCGCCACAATGCGGTGGATACTCTGGCGGGCGAGCTCTGGATGAGTGGCGAGGCTGGCCACGACAAGATCTTCTACACCACCGGGCGACTCACCTCGGAGATGGTGATCAAGGTGGCGCAGATGGGCATTCCGGTGCTGCTGTCGCGCTCCGGCGTCACCCAGATGGGGCTGGATCTGGCGCGCCAGCTCGGCATCACCATGATTGCCCGCGCCAAGGGGCGCCATTTCGAGGTCTTTAGCGGCCACGACCATATCGTGCTGGACGAGAAGCCGCCGATGCTGGCGCCCGGTTCAACCGGTCGCGGGATGCGAGATTAAGCCATGAATGAATTTATGAATGTGAAGCAGGTGGCCGAGTACCTCGATCTCAACGAGAAGAAGGTCTACCAGCTCGCCAACGAGGCGCGCATCCCCGCCACCAAGGCGACCGGCAAGTGGCTGTTTCCGCGATCCCTGCTCGATCGCTGGCTGCTTGGCAGCTGCCATGAGGGGGTGATGAACGACCGGCTGCTGCTGGCAGGCTCGGACGATGTGCTGCTGCACTACGCCAGCAGCCGCTTGGCCCGGCAGCTCGGCACCCAGGCACTGGTGGGCTACACCCCGTGCGGCACCCGTCAGGGGCTGGCGATGCTGGCCCGCGGCCATGTGGATCTGTGCGCCATCCACTGGGGACAGGCCGAGGAGGCCCACCTGCGCCATCCCGCGCTGGTGCAACAGTATCAGGGTCACCGGCAATGGGTGATCGTTCATGGATTTCGCCGGGTGCAGGGGCTGGTGCTGCGGCAGGGGCTGCAACCCAAGGAGGCAAAGGAGGCGCTCGACTGGCGCTGGGCCATGCGTCAGGAGGGGGCTGGCAGCCAGCGCGCCCTGCAGGAGTGGCTGCAAACGCAAGGAGAGTCGCTGACCCGGCTGGAGCGCACCCTCGAGGTCAACAGCGAGCGGGAGCTGGCCGCCGCCATCAGCCGTGGCGATGCCGATGTCGGGCCCGGTGCCCAGAGCACCGCCACCGAGTTTGGCCTCGGCTTTATGCCGCTGTCGCAGGAGTGCTTCGATCTGGTGATGCCGCAGGGGGTCTTTTTTCGTACCCTGCTGCAACAGCTGATCGGCTGGCTGCAATCCCCCGAGGGGCGCGAGCTGGCGGCCCGCCTCGGCGGCTATGACCTGAGCCAGAGCGGCAAGCTGGTGTGGAGCCCGCAGTAAGCGGCCCGGCACGACCTAACCCTTCCCCCTTCACGTCATTCCCGTCTCGCTGGCTACCCGGCCAGCGAGACGGTTTGTCTGCCTCTGCCTGACGCTCTTCTACGCCTCTTCATCACCTTTCCCCCAGATCGGAGGGAGTGCGCTGGCGGCCCCCAGCCAGCTCTGACAAGGGCTCAGAACGGGTCAGCGATCGGTATAAGTTAAAATAGGGTCATTTTGGCAAAACCCATAAATTTAATTTATACCACCGATTTTATCCCACCGAGGGCAGCAAAGTCGTCCCAGCCAGCCTTGCGGCAGCCTCCTCCGATCCGCCCAAGCCGCCATAAAAAAATCCCCAAGGCTTGCTCGGGGATTTTTGCCGTTGCGCGCAGGTGAAGGGTTACTGACCGCGCTCGCCGCCGGAATCAAACCCCTCGGCATTGAGGGCGATGCGCCACCCTTCGAGCTGGGCCGGTTCGCCGCCGCTTGGCAGCAGGGCGTGGCTGCGCAGCCGCACGGTAAAGCAGCTCCCCAGCCCCGGGGTAGAGTCCACCAACAGCTCGCCGCCCCAGCGGCTGATGATGCGGTGACTCAACGCCAGCCCCAGCCCGGTGCCGGTGGCGCGGGTGGTGAAGAAGGGGTCGAAGATCTTGTCCATAATGGCCGCCTCGATGCCGCTGCCGTTGTCGATGACCCGCACCAGCGCCCCCTGCAACACCCCTGCCTCATCGAACCAGTCGCTGCTCTCGACCCGGATCTCCCCCTGCTCACCCAGCGCGTGGCTGGCGTTGACCAGGAGGTTTATCAGCACCTGCAGCAGCTGCTGGCGATCCGCCTCGATGGGCTGCTGCGCCTTGAGGTCGGCCACCAGCGCTATCTGCTGCTGGCGCAGGGCGGAGCGCACCAGAGTCAGGCTCTCCTCGATGATGGGGTTGAGGTGCTGCCACACCGGCGCCGTCTCGTAGTCGCCGGGGCGCGAATATTGCAGCAGGCTGCGGGTGATGGCGCGAATGCGCTCGATCTGGGTCAGCACCAGCGCCAGCTCCTCGCTGACCGGCTCGGCCGCCTCCCCCAGCTCCAGCTTCATCAGCTCCACGTTGCCGAGGATCACCGCCAGGGGGTTATTGATCTCGTGGGCCACCCCGGCACAGAGCTCGCCAAGGGCCGCCAGCTTCTCGCTGATGAGCAGCTGCTGGCGCGCCTCGGTCAGCATCTGGATATGCTCCTCCAGCTCGGCGGTCTTCTGCTTGAGGCTCTGGGTGCGCTCGGCCACCTTCTGCTCCAGCTCGTCGGCGCTGCGGGCCATCTGCTGCTGGTGCGCCTCCTGCCGGTCCAGCATGGCGTCGAACTGGCGACCAAGCTGGGCCAGCTCGTGGTCGGGGTCGAGGGCCAGCTCGCCGATGCGGGCCGACTGCCCCGCCTGCACCTGCCGCACCACCTTGTGCATCCGCTCGATGGGGGTGAAGAGATCCCGCGCGCTGCGATAGACCAGCAGGCCCGAGATGAGCAGCAGCACCACCACACCGGAGCCAAGCTCCACCAGATTGGTGAGGTAGGTGCGAATGATGGGCCACTCGAGGAAACCGACGTAGAGCATGCCGATCCGCTCGCCTTTGGCCCCCAGCAGCGGCTCGTAGCCCGAGACATACCAGGCGTCATGGACGAAGGCGCGGTCAATCCAGAGCTCGCCCCGCTTCAGCACCTGCTCGCGCACCGGTGGCGAGACCCGGGTGCCCACCGCCCGGCCCACCTGATGGCTGCTGCTGATCGGCACGTTGGTGCTCACCCGCAGATCGTCGAGAAACAGGGTGACGGTGCCGACGCTGCCATCCGGCAATGTGTTCTTGGCAAACACCTGCCCCTTGATCTCGTCCACCAGCCGGGTGCTGCCGTTAATCAGCTCGCCCCCCTCCAGCACCGCCCAGAGGGAGCCGTCGCGGGCCATCACCGGCGTCAGCGAGAGGCTGATCAGCCCCCGGTTCTCCACCACTTTGGTGCCGTCCCGTTGCCACAGCACGGCCCGTTTGGCCAACAGCGGCGAGAGGGCGCGCATCTCCTGCTGCGACCAGACCACGAAGTGGCTGACGCTGTGCCCGGCGCGCAGGGCCGTCAGCTCCTGTGCCGTCAGGGTGTCCAGCTCGGCGCCGCGGCGCAGACGCAGAAAATCGAGGCCGTAGTTGGATGCCAGCGGCATCACCCAGTCCTGCAGCTGATCCGGCGATTCCCGCAGCCGCAGCTGGAAGGCCCAGGCATCGCGCAGGTGTTCGAGGTGCTCGCTCTGGCGAGTCTGCTGCACGATCACCGCGTGGTGGGCGCCAGCCAGATCGCTTCTGACCGTGGTGAGCAGGTTCTGCCAGCTGTAGGTGAGCGTCCAGTAGAGGGTGAGCGCCACCATGCCCGCCAGACTCAGCATGATGGGCATGGAGGTGAGCAGCAGCAGGCGCCAGCGCACCTTGGTGCGCACGCAGCGCGGCAACAGAATACGGATACAGCGTGACAACAGGCTCTTTTTCATCGCCACTCCCTTGGCATCGGCAGACCTCATTCGATGGCCCACTCCTTGAACTTGCGATCCAGCGTCTTGCGCGCCACCCCGAGCACCCGGGAGGCGGCCGACTTGTTGCCATCGTGATTCGCCACCACTTGCAGGATGTGGGCCTTCTCCACCTCCGCCAGCGGCCACTCCAGCGGATAACCGTCGCCGCCATCGCTTTGCGGCGCCGGCTGGCTGCTCTGCCAGTAGTCGGCGGGGGGCTTGCCGAGCAGCAGGCAGCGCTCGATAAGGTTGCGCAGCTCGCGCACGTTGCCGGGCCAGGGGTAAGCCTGCATCGCCACCACATCCTCGTGGGTCCAGCTCAAGGAGCCCATCCCCATCTCGGCGGTGAGCTGGCGGGTAAAGTGGTGCACCAGCGCGGGGATGTCGTCGATGCGCTCGCGCAGCGGGGCGACCGGCAGCGCCACCACGTTGAGACGATAGAAGAGATCCTCGCGAAAGCGACCCGCCTCCACCTCGGCTTTGAGATTGCGGTTGGTGGCGGCGACGATGCGCACATCCACCGCCAGCTCGCGCTCGGCACCGACCGGGCGAATGGCCTTCTGCTCCAGCGCCCGCAGCAACGAGGCCTGCATGGCCAGCGGCATTTCGCCGATCTCGTCGAGAAACAGGGTGCCCTGATGGGCAACCCGAAACAGGCCGTCGCGCCCCTTGCGGGCGCCGGTAAAGGCCCCCTGCACATGGCCAAACAGCTCGCTTTCCAAAAGCTCCGGCGCGATGGAGGCGCAGTTGAGGGGCACAAAGGCCCCGACCCGACCGGAGAGCTGGTGCAGGGCGCGGGCCACCAGCTCCTTGCCGGTGCCGGACTCCCCCTCCACCAGCACGGCGGCGTTGGAGGGGGCGACCCGGGCGATCAGGGTCTTGAGCTCGCTGGTCTTGACGCTGTCGCCAATCAGGGTGGGCGGGAAGAGCTTGCTCACCTCCCGGCGCAGCAGCAGGTTCTCCCGCTCCATCTGGCGGCGCTCGATGACCCTGTCCACCGCCTGCACCATCTGATCGAGATTGAAGGGTTTGAGAATAAAGTCGCTGGCCCCCAGACGCAGCGCCTTGAGGGCGGTCTCCATGTCGCCAAAACCGGTCATGAAGATGATGTCGCTGCGGCGGGTGCCGGGTTCGATGGCCTCGTGCCACTCGATACCGGAGCGTCCCGGCAGCCGGATGTCGGCGATGATGAGATCAAAATGGAGGCGGCAGCGCAGGGCTTCCGCCTCCTCCACGCTGGCGGCGGTCTCTATCTGGGCGAAGCGCCTGGCCAGCGCCTTGGCCAGAAAACTGCGCATGCCGGGCTCATCGTCGACGATGAGCAGGGAGAGGGCAGACCAGCGGCCGGAAGAGACTGTCATGAAAAAAAGCACCTCGAATACAGGTAAGGTCGGAGAATGTCCCGATAACCGGAACTTTAGTGGGACATTTTGTCCTTCCCGTATCAAAATCACCAACCCCAATTATTAAAAGCGATAACCGGCTCACCTAATTGCCGCAATTAACCCTCTGTTTTTAAAGGGTAAAGAGCTAATCACAGTGGTGTGGAACAGTTTGGCACCCCGCTTGCTTGGCTGTTTCCTCTCTCACCTGCCCTGAAAGTTGCATCACGATGACGATAAAAACCAACCTCAAACGTTTTGCCCTCTCTCTCGCCGCCAGCCTGCTGCTCGCCGGTGCGGCCCATGCTGACACTACCAAGGCGCCAATCCGCCTCGCCACCACCACCAGTACCGAACAGTCCGGTCTGCTGGGCTGGCTGCTGCCCCAGTTCACCAAGGAGACCGGCTATCCGGTGCAGGTGATGGCGGCCGGTACCGGCCAGAGCCTGAAGATGGGCGAGAATGGCGATGCGGATCTGGTGATGACCCACGCCCCCTCTGCCGAGAAGAAGTTTGTCGACGCAGGCTTTGGCATCGAGCCGGTGCACCTGATGTACAACGACTTCGTTATCGTCGGCCCGGCCAAAGACCCGGCAGGTCTGGCCAAGCTACACGACGCGGCCAAAGCGCTGCAGGCCATCAAGGATAAGGACCAGACCTTTATCTCCCGCGGTGACGAGTCCGGTACCCACATCAAAGAGAAGACCCTGTGGCAAGCCGCTGACGTCAAACCCGAGTTTGCCGGTTACAAATCCATCGGCCAGGGGATGGGCCCGACCCTGACCATGGCCTCCGAGCTCGGAGCCTACACCCTGACCGACCGCGGCACCTGGCTCGCCTACCAGAGCAAGCTGGATCTCGCCGTGCTGCTGGAGGGTGACAAGCGCCTGTTCAACCCCTATCAGGTAATCCTGGTTAACCCCAAGCGCTACCCGGATCTCAACACCGAAGGGGCGCGCACCCTGAAGAACTGGCTGGTCTCCGAGCATGGCCAGAAGCTGATCGGCGACTTCAAGGTAGCCGGTCAGGCGCTGTTCGTGGCCGACGCCAACAGCAAGTAATGCCCGCACCGACCGACATGGCGGCGCAGCTGGCCCTCCCCCTTTACCATAACGGGGGAGGCGCCTGATGACGCTGCTCGACACGACCCTGGCGGCCCTCGCCCTGCTGTTCAACGGCGACACCGAGCTGTGGCAGGTGGTGGGGGTCTCCTTCTCCGTCTCCGGCATCGCCCTGCTGCTGGTGCTGCTGCCGGCGCTGCTGCTGGGCTTTGCGCTGGCCTACCTGCCGCTGCCCGGCCGCTGGCTCTGGCTCTCCTGCATCAACACCCTGCAGTCGGTGCCGACCGTGGTGATCGGTCTTTTGCTCTACATGCTGCTGTCGCGGGCCGGCCCTTTTGGCGACTGGAAGCTGCTCTTTACCCAGCAGGCGATGGTGGTGGGGCAGATGCTGATCGCCTTTCCGGTCATCGCCACCATGGCTCACGCCGCCTTTGTCCAGAGTGACCGCCGCGCCTGGGAGACCGCCCTGACCCTGGGCGTCTCCTGGCCCAAGGCGCTGCTCGGGTTGATGCACGAGTGCCGCTTTGGCCTGCTGGCGGCGGTGATCGGCGCTTTCAGCCGCATCGTCACCGAGGTGGGTTGCTCCATGATGGTGGGGGGCAACATCCTGCACTTTACCCGCAATATCCCCACTGCCATCGCGCTGGAGACCCAGAAAGGGGCCTTCACTCAGGGGGTGGCCCTCGGCATTGTGCTGCTAACCCTCGCCTTGCTGCTCAACCTGCTGCTCACCGCCTGTCGCGGCCAGAGCTATCTGAAGAATTGACCATGCCCGCAACCCACAGGAGTACCCCATGGCTCTGACCGCCCACCAGCTGACGATGCGCTTTGGCGACCGTCAGCTGTTCGAGATTGAGCGCCTCTCCATTGCGGCGGGAGACACCATCTGGCTGCACGGGGCCAACGGGGTGGGCAAGACCACCTTGCTCAAGATCCTGGCGGGGCTGCTCCCCCCGACCCGCGGCTACACCAACCTGCCGGGGCGCTGGCAACGGCGGCTCAACCGCCTGCTCAAACGGGATCTGGGGCCCGGCCGGGTCACCTATCTGCACCAGACCCCCTATCTGTTTGATCGCACGGTGCACGACAATGTCGCCTGGGCGCTGGACAAGCAGCTCGGCAGCGAGGTGCGGGTGTTCGAGGCGCTGCGCCGGGTCGAGCTGGAGGGGCTGGCGCGGGAGCACATCAGCATTCTCTCGGGTGGCGAACGGCAACGGCTGGCCATGGCCCGTGCCTGGGCGCTGCAACCCGCTTTTCTGCTGATGGATGAGCCCACCGCCAATCTGGATGCACATTCGGTTGCCCTGATGGCCGCATTGGCGCAAGATCTGCGGGAACATGGCAGCGGCCTGGTGGTGATCAGTCACCAGCACAACGCCCTGACCGACCTGTGCGAGCGGCAATGGACCCTCGCCCGTGGCCAGCTGCAAGAGACGACCCCTTTAAAAATCATCGAGCGACATGACTTCAAGAAGCGAATCCCCCTCTAGCCCTTTTCCCGTGTCGGCAGTGATCCTCGCCGGCGGCCGCGCCACCCGGATGGGGGGCGAAGACAAGGGATGGGTGGAGCTGGCAGGACGCCCGCTGATCGCCCACGTACTGGAGCGGCTGCGCCCCCAGGCGGACGAGATCCTCATCAATGCCAATCGCAGCCACGACCGCTATCAGGCGCTGGCTCCCGTCATCAGCGATGACAATCGCGACTACCTCGGCCCGCTGGCGGGCATGCAGGCTGGCCTTGCCGCCGCCCGCCACGACTGGGTGCTGTTCGTCCCCTGTGATGGCCCAGCCCTCCCCCCGGACCTGATGAGCCGCTTTCGCGCCGCCCTAACCCCGACGACCGAGCTGGTAGTAGCCCACGACGGCGACTGGCTGCAACCCGTGGTCGCCCTGCTGCACACATCCCTGCTCCCCTCCCTTAGCGCCGCACTGGCCGGGGGGGAGCGCAAAATCGATATCTGGTTTGCCCGCCATAATATGGCGGTGGTGAGCTTTGCCGATCAGCCGGATGCCTTTATCAATCTCAACAGCCCGGGCGAGCTGGCCGCCTACGAGGCGCGCCTGCAAGACGCCACCGGACAAGGAGCCACCTCATGACCCCGGCCCCCACTCTTCCCCTGCTCGGCTTCGCCGCCTGGAGCGGTACCGGCAAGACCACCCTGCTCGAGCAGCTCATCCCGCTGCTGACAGGGCGCGGCCTGCGCATCGGGGTGCTCAAGCACGCCCATCACGACTTTGATATCGACCAGCCGGGCAAGGACAGCTACCGCCTGCGCAAGGCGGGGGCACAGCAGATGATGGTGGCCTCCCGCCGTCGCCATGCCCGCATCATTGAAACCGAGCTGGCCGAAGCCGATTTTCGCCAGCTGCTGGCAAGCTTCGATCAGACAGAGCTCGACCTGCTCTTGGTCGAGGGGTTCAAGCACGAGCACTTCCCGAAAATCGAGCTGCACCGCGCCGAGATTGGCAAGCCGCTGCTCTTCCCCGAAGACCGGGACATCATAGCGCTGGCCAGCGATCAGCCCCAACAGAGTGGCGAACAACAGCAGACAAGCCTGCCCCACCTCGATATCAACGACCTTGAGGCTATCGCCGACTTCGTCTGTAGCTGGCTTGACGGCTGCCAGACTTGCGAGCAGGAGGCTGGCAGCGGCTTTTTGTCGGTCGAAGCGGCCCGCAACGCCATTCTGGCGGCTCTCACCCCAAGCTCCGCCTGCAGCGACAAACCGCTGGCCCAGTGCCGCGGCGCCGTGCTGGCTACCGATCTGATCAGCCCCATCAATGTGCCGCCCCACGCCAACTCGGCGATGGACGGCATTGGCCTGCGCAGCGACGATCTCGCCGCCGGTCGCTGGCAACTGGCGGGGGAAGTGCTGGCGGGCCAGCAGCGCCACGAGCCGGTGCTGGCCGGTCAGGCGGTGCAGATCATGACCGGTGCCCCGCTCCCCCCCGGGGTCGATACCGTGGTGATGCGCGAAGAGACTCGTATTGAGGGTGAGTGGGTCACGGTCACCGCCCCCGTTCACGCAGGGCAGAACGTGCGTCAGGCCGGGGAAGATCTGGCCAAAGGTGCGGTCGCCATCCCGGCTGGTACCCGACTCGCAGCCCCCCAGCTGGGGCTGGCGGCATCGCTCGGGCTGGGCAGCCTGCCGGTACGCACGCCGCTGAAAGTGGCACTTTTCAGCACCGGCGACGAGGTGCAGGCGCCGGGCGAACTGCTCGCCCCCGGCCATATCTTCGACAGCAACCGCTTCACCCTGATGGCCCTTATTCGCGCCGCCGGTTGCGAGGTGATGGACCTTGGCATCATCCCCGATGACAAGACCATCCTGCGCCAACAGCTGGAGCAGGCTGCCGCCAGCGCCGATCTGGTGCTGAGCTCCGGCGGGGTCTCGGTGGGCAACGCCGACTTTATCAAGCTGGTGCTGGCAGAGCTTGGCCAGATCGATTTCTGGCGAATCCAGATGAGACCTGGTCGCCCGCTCGCCTTTGGCAAACTGGGGCAGACCCCCTTCTTCGGCCTGCCCGGCAATCCGGTGGCCGCCATGGTCTGCTTCCTGCAATTTGTCGAGCCAGCCATCGCCCGCCTGCAAGGCAAGCTGTGGCAGCCGCTGCGCCTGTCGGCACTGGCAGACGAGAAGATGAAGAGCCGCCCGGGTCGCACCGAGTTCCTGCGCGGCATCTTCCATCAGGATGGCAACGGCCAGCTGCGGGTGCGCACCACGGGGCCACAGGGCTCCGGCATCCTGAGCTCCATGGCCGATGCCAACTGTCTGATTGAAATCGTCCCCGCTCAGAGCGGCATCGCCGTTGGCGAGCGGGTCTGGATCCACCCCCTGCAAGGACGATTGGCCTGAATCCCGACGGGGCGCAGGCCGGATGCAATGCGCCCCCAGGTCACTTTACACGAGGCTCACTGTGCGTCTTGATGCCCCCTTATCCCGGCTCGATCTGCTGGTCTACGGCCACTATCGCATCGTCCATGGCCTGCGCATTGCGCTCGCCTTTATGCTCACCTTTCTGCTCACCCGCCAGCTGCAACTGCCAGAGAGCACCTGGCCGCTGATCACGCTGGTGGTGGTGATGGGCCCCATCTCGTTTTGGGGCAATGTGCTCTCCCGCGCCCTGCAGCGGGTGGTGGGCACCATCTTCGGCGCCAGCTGCGGGATAGTGGCGCTCTATCTCGAGATCTACTCCCTGCCGCTCACCCTGATCTGGTGCGGCTGCATCATGTTCCTGTGTGGCTATCTGGCGCTCGGCAAGCGCCCCTATGTGGGACTGCTGATCGGCATCACCCTCGGTGTCACCATGGGGGCCCAGCCGGGGGATATCCATACCGCCCTCTGGCGCAGCGGCGACGTGGTGCTGGGCTCCCTGCTGGCCCTGCTCTTTTGCAGCATCTACCCCCAGCGGGCCTACAGCCACTGGCGGCTGCAACTGCACCAGATCCTGCAGCAGTCGGGACGTCTCTATCACACCCACCTCTCCCCCAACGTGCTGGAGCGGCCGCAGCTCAAACACAATCTCTCCCAGCTGCTGGCCCAAACCGGCAAACTGCGGGCCCTGCTGGCACCGGCAGCCAAGGAGACCCGCCACAGCATCGCCCTGTTTGATGCGGTGCAGGTCACCATGCGCAATACCCTCTGCACCCTTGAGATGCTGGCCAACACCTACTGGAACGATCGGGAGAGCCACTTCCTGATGCAGAGCACCCGCGAGCTGCACGAGTGCCATCAGGCGACCGAAGAGGCGATAAACCAGCTTGCCCGGATGCTGCAAACCGGCGACGGGCGCGGCGCCGAGGCCGCCATCGCCCGTCTGCACGAGCTGGCAACCCGGGTCAACCTGCCCGCCAATACGGAGACGGCCATCATCGGCTATCTCTGGCTCAACGTGCAGCTGACCGAGCAGCTCACCCACCTGCGCCGCCTGCTGGGGCTGATCCTCACCGTGCCCCATCGCAAACAGCCAACCTGAGCGCCATAAAAAACGCCCCGCAGTTGCAGGGCGTTTTGCTATCTGACTGGCCGCTTGGGCAGTCAGGGCTATAAACCTTAACTGGCATTGGCCAGCGGCTGCTCGGGGGTGAGGTAGAGGGAGAAATCCTGAATACCCGCCTGCAGGGCGGCAAAGCAGTCGGGATCGATGGCGGTGCCCAGATTCTCCGCCATCATCTCCAGCGCCTGCGGCACGGGGATGGCACCGCGGTAAGGGCGCTTGGCGGTGATGGCATCGAAGATGTCGGCCGTGGTGATGATGCGCGTCTCAAGGGTAATCTCGTCCCCTTTCAGCCCCTTGGGGTAGCCTTTGCCATCGAGCCGCTCATGGTGGGCGCCCGCTACTTGTGCCAGCTCCTCGAAGGCGCCGATGCGGCTCAGGATCTCCTCGGTATAGGCGGCATGCATCTGCACCGCCGCCCACTCCTGCGCATCGAGCTTGCCCGGCTTGTCGAGAATGGCGTTGCTCACCCCGAGCTTGCCCACGTCATGGAGCAGGGCACCCCGCTTGAGCCAGCGTCGACGCGACTCGGACAACCCCATCTGGGTGGCAAGAATATCGGTATAGAGCGCCACCCTGCCGCTGTGACCCGCGGTGTAGGGACTTTTGGAGTCCACTACCTGCCCGAAGGCCGCCGCGATCTCGTCCAGATAATCCTCATCCAGCGCTACTTCGCCCTGTCCGGCCGGGTGGACCAGAACCCACTCGGTCAGTCGGGGATCGGCCAGTCCTTGCCAGAAAGCATCGTCCGCCAGCGCTTCAAATTCGCGAACCAGTGCCGAGTCAAACCAACTGCCGCTGCGCTCGCGCAGCTCCTTGAGCGCTGCATCCGGGCCGGCGGCCGCATGAAACACATCCACCACCTGGCAGAGCAGGGCAATGCGGGAGAAGAGCGGGATCGCCTCGCCAGCCAGTTGCAGGGGCCGACCCTTGCCATTCCAGTGTTCATCAAGGGAGAGGATGCCATTGGCTACATCATCACTGAAACGGAGCTGGCGAGCGATATCCGCCCCCCGATGACAGCGGGTCTGGATCAGTTCGTTGGCAATCTGGTCGCCGTTGCGAAAGATATGAAACAGGCTGCGAAAACGTCCCAGCAGATCCGCCTGCAGGCCGGTATGGCCCAGCACGAAGTTGACTACCTCGGAGAGGGAGCCATCTACCAGTTTGAAATCGCGTTTGAAGTGAAGATCGTCGGTGAGATAGAGCTCGCAGATGCGGGCAGCATTGCTGCTGCACCCAAGATCCTTGAGCAGGAGCGTGTAGTAGAGATCATGGCGCAGCCGGGCATCCAGTCCCAGCCGCGCCCCCAGACGGGAACCTATCCAGCAGCAGCGAATGCAATGCCCTCTTGGTTGCCCCTCGGTCATGTCGAGTGCATGACTGAGGGAACCAATCAACTCCGCCAATCGCAATCCATTCACCGTCATAGTCTACTCCCTTAGACATCATGGCGATTTTGCCAGCTGCTTATGTATACCCCATCTGGTGCCGGATAGATCTGGATTCAGTTGAATTTAGGCAGCAGCCTTGCCCTGGTTCACCCGCTCTTCCAGCTCAGCACGGCTCAGGGTAGAGACGAAGCGACCGTCGAAGTAGATATCCATCAACTCGCCGCGCTTCTCGCCACGCATCATGCTGCTGCGACCATCCAGATAGTGCACCTCCATCTGGGCGGTATGCTCGTCGGGATAGCTGATCTCCACCTCACGCACCCCTTGCGGCAACATGGCCAGCGGCACTTTGTGAAGAGAGGGGTCGAGGTGCTGGTTCACCTTGATCACCGGGTCGACCTTCATATCCACCACCGCCGGTGACTTGCCGGTGATGGGATTCTTGCCAGTCCAGAATTCGATGGTGTTGAAGACGAACAGGTCGGCAGTCGCCGCCAGACCATAAATCGGGGAGAGCAGCATAAAGACGCCAGCCCGGCCGTAGCGGTTATCCACTACGCTCAGATTGCCCTTGGTCACCATGCCGGATAGCCCCATCTGCCCCATGCAGCCACTCAGCCCCATGCTCGCAACCATCATCAGCAACGCGGCCGCCCGCCCCTTCTGTTGTCGTACCATCTTGTTCTTTTCCTGCTCGGTTATGAATGAGGCGGCAAGCCTAAGCAAGAGAGGGGGTGGGGACAATTCACAATGGCGGGGTGATACAGGAAGAGTTCAGATTGGGGCACTGACTGGTCAGAAGTGCATCAGTGCCCCGGTTTGATTGTGGTCGGATGAGTCACATGGCCAGACCCGAAACCGTGGCGGAGACATTGTTTGCCTCGCGGCGGATCTCGCTCATCACCTCGTTGACCTCGCCAACCTGCTGCTTGCCCAGCTCGGCGCTGCCCGCCACATCAGACATCTCGGCGGTCACCTTGGCGGTCAGTTCACGGTTGTTCTGCACCACCTTGGCAATCTCGTCGGTAGAGAGCGAGGTGCGTGCCGCCAGCTGGCGAACCTCGTCAGCCACCACCGCAAAGCCACGCCCCTGATCCCCGGCCCGGGCCGCTTCAATGGCCGCGTTGAGGGCGAGCAGGTTGGTCTGGTCGGCAATGCTGCTGATGGTGGAGACGATCGCCTCTATGCTGCGCGACTGCTCGTTCAGCTGATTGATAAGGCCGATGCTGTGAGTCAGCTGGCTGGCAATCAGGCTGGACGTGTCAACCACCGAGGAGAGCAGCCCAGCCCCGCGCTCGGCACAGCTCAGGGTCTCCCGCGCCGCATCGTGGGCCAGCATGGCCGCTTCGCGCACCGCATCGCTCTTGTTGATCCGCTCCGTGATGTCGCTGGCAAACTTGATCACCTTCACCACCCGGCGGTTGTCATCCAGGATCGGGTTGTAGGTCGCCTCCAGCCACACCTTGCTGCCATGGCTATTCTGGCGGCAGAAGAGGCCGGATTTGAACTGGCCGCGCCCAAGCTCTTCCCAGAAGTGGGGATTTTCCTGATAGAAGTGGTCATCGCAGAAGATGCGGTGGTGCTTGCCCTGCACCTGAGCCAGGGTGTAGCCCATGGTGTGGAGGAAGTTGGCATTGGCAGTGAGCACTTCACCAGTCGGCGTGAATTCGATGACGGCCAAAGAACGATCAAGGGCCTTTACCACCGCCTGCTGGCTCAGCAGCTGCAGATGATGCTCTGTAACGTCAGCGGCAATCTTGATCACCTTGGTCACTACGCCGCGCAATTTGACCGGGAAGTAGGTGGCCTCCAGCCAGATTGGCTCGCCGCGGCGATTAAAGCGCTGAAAGACCCCGGTACGGGAACGCCCCTGTTTCAGGTCAGCCCAAAACTGTTGATAGGCGCTGCTCTGGGCATACTGCTTGTCGCAAAAGATCCTGTGATGCTGGCCCACGACCTCGGATGCGCTGAATCCCACCACGTTGAGAAAGAGATCGTTGGCGGCCAGCACGGTGCCATCAGGGCTGAAAGTGATGGTCGCGACGCTGCCATGCACTGCATCGTAAAATCCCTGTTGCTCCAGAAGCTGCTCCTGACACTGCTGCAACTCGGCTTTCAATTTGTTATTGAACATCGAAACATATCCTCCAGACAGGCACCCGCCATGGCCAAACCACATGGTGGATCAACAAGATAATGACGGCGTGTACCCTCAGCATAGCTGGCTGGGCCATCAGACTCCCTTTTGACAAGCTATTTATTGTCACCCATCACACGACGGGCTGATGGCTGACATGTCACGGCTCACCGGGCAGGTGGTTGCCACTCCATATAAGCCGGATTGGCGACAAAACCGATCCGCTCATAGAGAGGCCGGCCAGCCTCGCTGGCATGGAGCCATACCTTGCCAAACCCGCGAGCTATGGCCTCTGCCGCCATGGCATCGAGCAGTGCACTGGCTGTACCCTGCTTGCGATAATCCGGCAAGGTATACATGTTGAGCAGATAGGCCTCTCTTCCCGCAAGATTGCCGGGATAGGGTGGCCGCACAAACATCGCCAGAGTACCCGCCGCGACAACCTGTTTATCGACCTCGGCCAGCCAGGATAAAGCGGATCCGCTCAAAAATGCGTTGGTAAAATAACGTTCGGTTGCCTGTATCAGGGCAGGGTCGGCTGTGGGGTGTGGTAACTCCCCCACTTCACAGAAGAGCGCCATTCGCATGGCAACCAGCGTCGGAATATCGGCCTCGGTGGCCTGACGGATCAGCATCGCAGCTCCTTGCGTCATCGGGATCCATAAAATGAGCAACCAACAGGGGGAAGAGCGTAGCTGCTGCCACATTGTGACATCCCCTTTTTGCACCAGCGATAGTAACAGAGTCGAGCATTAACCATCTGTTTTTAAACGCATAAAAAAAGACAGCCGAAGCTGTCTTTTTTATCGAAGAGGGTCTTAGTAGAAGATCCGCTCGCCACGTTCGCTCATCTTGAGCCAGACCGGCTTGGTACTGGTCTTGTTCCAGATGCGGTGCAGATAGCTATAAAAGCGGGCGCGATCACTACGAAACAGCATCACTGGAAACGCCAGAATGCCCACCAGCAATACATAAATGCGACGAAGAATAATCTGAGTCAGAGAAAAGGGATGAAACATGATGCAACTCTTTATTGGTACGACCACTGAACAAAGATTACTCCACTATCTGTAGGATTACTACATCCCCAGCCATATTTTTTCATAAAAACGGCAAATTAGCGGGATAAATGAAATTTAGCAACGTTATTAACCAACAGTTAACACATTTGCGAAAATCGTGAGCTCTGCCACAGTTATGAGTGCGGAAACGTGCCGTATGGAGATGCGTATGAAGCTTTCAGAAGTTGCTCTGCTGGTGCTGATGCTCGCCTTGACCAAGGCGCAAATCGATGAGTGGCAGCTCAATCAGGGGGATGCCATTGTGCTTGCCCGACAAGGGCCAACCACCGTGAGTCTGTGGCAGTGCGGCACACTGAAACAACAGATGGCGGATCTCACCCAATACAGTGCAGAAAGCCAGTTTCAGAATCGGGGCCAAAACGTGGACGAAGTGAATCACTATCTTGAACGGCAGTGGCGAGAAGCAGGCTGCGAACGGCTGATGCTGCAACAGAGCTACTGATAAATTCGGTTTGAGATGATTTTTTGAAAAGAAAGAAGAGAGATGGAGGCACGTTCCGGAGTCGAACCGGACTAAACGGATTTGCAATCCGCTGCATAACCGCTTTGCTAACGCGCCATGCTGACAAGACTGATTGTCTTGAAAGTGATATCCATCGTTGGTGCGATGGAAAATTGGAGCGGGAAACGAGACTCGAACTCGCGACCCCGACCTTGGCAAGGTCGTGC